>JAPLNA010000198.1 GCA_026693065.1 Planctomycetota bacterium | reverse complement strand
GGTTCGCCGACCGCACCGGGTGGCCACGTGGGTGGCGGCCAAACTGATCCTGGATTACACCCGACGAATCCTGCTCCGGGATCGTCAGAGGGCCCATGCATAATGTTGACCGCAGGGGGACGCTGTTGTCGCTCCACGTGACGCTCGTCGGACCGATCCCCCTTTGGTGCCGGGGGGTTGCCCTTCGTGGTTCCGCGGCCGAGGGGCGCGGAAAGAAGTGATACACTATTTGTGCGGAAAGGCCCCTTGAGTCGATATGATTAGGAGGTGCCGGATCGCTATGCGCCGTTCGGCAAGGAGTCCAAGAATGTCGTACAGGTTGACGATTGTTCTGCTGCTGGTCGCGGGAGTGTTCCCCACCGCCCCCCTGGCTGCCCTGGCGGCGCCGGCGTCGGGCCCGATGGACAAGGCCCAGGCGGCCAATGAGGAACTCATCAAGCAGGTCATCGCCGGGGCCACGAGCGACAAGGACCGGGCCATCCGGCTCTTCGAGGCCGGTGAGCCCCTCAAGGACGACCCCGCCGCCCAGCGGGCCCTGCTGACCCGGGCGGTGGAGTACGGGCTCAAGGACGTCTCGGAGGCCTCGGTTCGCGCGAAGGTGCTGGCGGCGATCGACATGCTGTCGGCCCAGGACGAGGACAACGCGACGGCGTGGCTGACGAAGAAGCTCGACGTGCTTCGGGCCGCCGCCCGCGCCGGGGCGACCGCCGAGGACAAGACCCAGGCCGCCCAGCAACTGCTCGGGGCCCTGGTGGACCTGGCCAACGCCGCCGAGCGGGCCAGGCTGTGGGACAAGGCCGTCGACTGGTGGCAGGAAGTGATGGTCACGGCCAAGAAGACCCGCCCCGAGGCCCTCCCGGAGTACCGCTCGCGGATGGAATGGGCCAAGCACTTCGACGCCGCCGCACGCCAGGCGGCGGACCTCGTGGCGAAGCTCAAGGCCAAGGACGACCTTCGCACTCGGCTGCTGCTTTTGCAGGTGCAGACGGCCGAGCAGGACGACCCGCACGCGGCCGTCAAGACCCTCACGCCTGAGGTGCCGGAGATCTGGCGGACGCAGTTGCCGCTGGCCGTGCAGAAGCCCGAGTCGCTGAGCGTTCCGGTCTGCCGCGAGTTGTCGCGGTGGTACGCCGGGGCGGTCGTCAAGGACAGCCGCACTGACTTCGGGCGGGTCATCGCCCTCCGCCGGGCCGCCGCCGGCTACAACCGCATCCTCGACGACAAGGCCTTCGCCGCCAGCCCCGACCGCAAGGCCGTGCTGGGCGAGTTCGCCGCCGTCGAGAGCCAACTGGCCAAGCTGGGCGCCAGCGCCCCCCGCCCGGCGGAGATCTACATCTGCTGCGACGACGCCTACGACCTGTACGTCAACGGGAGCGGGGTGGGCAACGGGTGGGGCTTCCGGACGCTCCGCAAATTCGAGGTCAAACTCACCCCCGGCGACGTGATCGCCGTCCGCGGGCGGGACGAGAACGGCGGGCGGAGCGCGGGACTGTTCTGCACCGTCACCATGCGGGACCTGACCCTGCCCTCCGGCAAGGACTGGCGATACAGCCTCAAGCAGCCGGCCAACTGGACCACCGCCGGCCCGGGCGCCGGCGACCGCCCCGTGTCTGTGACCAACATCGCCCCCGAGCACAAGGGCAAAAGGTTCCCCGAAGCCCCGGGCCAGTTCATGTGGGCCGCCGAGGCCGCCCCGATGGTCTTCTTCAAGCTCGTCGTCCCCAAGTAACCCGCCCTCACTCTCCCTGATCGACGTCCGCGGCCACCACCGCCCCGATCTTCGTCAGCACCGGGCCGTACGTCTCGTGCGAGAGGGCTTTGTCCATCCCCTCGGCCACGGCGTAGCGGACGGCCTCGATCACCGGGTCGTCCCACCCGCTGAGCCTGACGCCCAGGCGGCAGCCCCCGCCCGCCCGCGGCGAGATGGCCAGCCCGCCGTCGTACTCTTCCAGCAGGATCAGCACCTTGTCCCCCGGCCAGAGCCCCTCCCCCCCGTCCGTCGTCAAATACCGATGCTTCGCCGGGTCCAGCCACCCCTTGGGCCACTCGCCCGGGGCCCCCGCACCCTCGGGCTTGAGGCAACGGTGCAGTTGCAGCGTCACCCACTGCCCGCGGCGAGCGGGCGGGTTGTCGGCGCCCTCCTCCCCTCGCCCCGCCGAGACGACCTCCCCCGTCACCACCACCGGCGCCGTCGACGTGTCCAACCCCTGCTCGGCCGCCCAGGCCATGAACCGACCGCCGAACGTCTCGCCCGCCTCCCCGGTGGGCACGGGCCCGGTCTGATACCACCCCAGCGCGAACCCCTCGGCCGTCAACGCCGCCCGCAGCGTCTGCACCGCCGGCAGGCCCGCCTCGACGGGGGCGTCGATCACAACCGGCTCGGCCCCGACGGCCCCGGCCTTCTTCAACAGCCCCGCGACCGCCTTCACGTCCCGCGTCGTCTCCTGCTGCACCCGATACTCCCCGTCGGCCAGGATCGCCACCCGCGCCCACTCGCCCGGGCGCCACGTTCCGGCCTCGCCCGGCGGCTCGACGGCCTCGGCCGGCTCTTCCGTATCCGGCTTCTGACACCCCCCCGCCGCGCACAGCACCGCCGCCGCCATCACGGCCGTCAGCACGCCTCGCGACCAGATCCTCTTCTTCACATCCACAATCTACCGCCTCCCTCCCCTCCCGTCCAGCCGCTTGCGGCTTCGCGGTTTCGCGTTCTCCTGGATTTCGCTCCCCGCCAACGTCAAAAATACTTGTTGTCTGATAGGAATTGGAGAGAATGTCCGTCAACCGGCTCGCGGAGGCCGTGGGCCGAGTGATTTGGGAGATCTACTATGACCCGTCACGTGGTTGCACCCGCCCTCGAGGCCCTCGAACGCCGTGAACTCTTCAACGCCGTCCCCGACCTCCAGGTCACGATCCTGGACGTCGTCGGGCCGGATATCCTCGTGCCGGGCGACAAGGGCACCGTCAAGGTCCAGATCCAGAACGTCGGCACGGCCGCCGCCGTCGGCACGGTCGACGCCACCGTTCGCGCCTCGCTGGACACGGCCTTCGACGTGACCGATCCGGTAATGGGCGGCCTGACCGGTAAGAAGATCAACCTCGCCATCGGCGCCAGCCTCGTCCTGTCCATACCCGGCGTCGTCCCCGACACGGCCACGCCCGAGGACTACTCCCTGCTCGTCCACGCGACCTCAACGCTGTCAGTCCCCGACGGCGCCGCCGGCAACGACACCGCCGCGACGGCCGGAACCAAGCAGGTCGTCTGGCAGTTCGGGGCCGTCGGAACTCGAACCAACGTCCGACTGACCCTCCACGACGGGGCCACACCCGTCGTCTTCGCCCTCACCGGCCCGGGCACGGGGACCGTGGACCTGGGCGGCGGGGGGTTCGCCACCAACTACGTCGTCATCCTGGGCTCGACTATCGCCTCCGCCCTGACGATTACGACCCCCAAGGGCGCCGTGGCGACCATGGCCTACCTCCACGTCCGAAACACCGCCAGCATCGGCACGGGCGCCATCAAGAGCATTACCGCCCCCGGGCTTGACCTCGAGACCGGCCTGAGCGTGGACGACATGATCTCCTCGCTGACCGTGCACGACATCCACTCCATCACCCACTACCTCACGCTCAATGCCACCTCCAGGCCCGTCGGAGCGAGAGACTCTGTGACCATCTCGGCCCACACGATCAGCGGCTGCACGGTGACCACGAACGGCCTGCCGATCAAGAGCTTCACCGCCGCCCAGATCACCGGGCTGGACCTGACGGCCCCGTGGATCGGCAAGATGACGATTACCAGCAAGGTTCCCGGCGAGGGCAATCTGAGCGGCACGATGGACCTCACGGGCACGGCCCCCAAGGATGTCAACCTTGGCTCGCTGACCGTCTCGGGCGCCTTGGACGCGACCATCGGCCTCGAGGGCAGCGCCGGGCCCATCAAGGCCGCCTCCTGGCTGACCGGCGGCATCGACGCCAGCGAGGTCAAGAGCATCACCATCGCCGGCGACATGAGTGTGGACATCGGCCTGCCCACCCTCTTCGCCGTCACGGTCGGCGGGGACCTCTCGGGCCAGTGGAGCACCGGCTGGCTGGGCAAGGTCACCGTCAACGGCGACATGAACAACATGACGATGCTCCTGGGCTCGCAGATCCCCGGCGGCGCCGGGCTGACCTGGAACCAGTTGGAAAGCCTCACCGTCAAGGGCTGGATCAACTCCAGCACGATCAGTTGCATGAACCCCATCGGCTCGATCACGGCCGGCGGCATCCAGGACTCCACGATCAAGACCGGCCTGCTCGGCACCGACCTGCCAACCCAGGCCAGCGATTTCGAGTCGCACCACAGCGGCACCATCAAGACCCTCACCGTCAAGGGCCTCAAGGACGGCGCCGGCGACCCGATCGAGAGCTTCATTAACTCCGTGATCGCCGCCTGGCGGTTCGACACGGTCTCCTTCGCCTACGCCGACACCACCAACGCCGCGCCCTTCGGCTTCGCCGCCCACAGCATCGGCAAGCTGACCTACAAGCACTTCCCCGGCGGCGGCCCGTCCACCACCTCGTTCGGTCCCATGACCCTCGCGAGCGACTCCGTAACCATCGACGACATGGAAATCCGAATCCTCGTCTAGCCGCTTGCGGCTTCGCGGTTTCCCTCCGTCCCACTTCGGACTGGACACGTCCCGTCCGATATGGCATCGTGTGCGCCCGCATGAAAGGACCCCAACCATGATGACGCCGTACGAAAACTTCCGGGCCGTGGTCGAACACCGCTCCCCCGAGTGGACCCCCTTCGGCATGGGCTTCACCCCCGATCTGGAAAAGCGGGTCATCGAGCACATCGGCACCAACGACATCGCCGCCCACTACGGGCTGGACCGCAAGGACTGGGTCGGCGGCAAGGCCCCCGAAGGCTTCCTCTGGCCCGATCACCGCAAATACTGGGAGGGCTTCGCCATGCCCGCCGGCGCGTGGATCAACGGGCTGGGCGTCGTCGAGGTCCCCGGCGGCTTCCACCACTTCACCCGGTACATCTCCCCCCTCCGAAACGCTGCCACCTTCGGCGAGATCGAAGACTACGCCGTCCCCGACGCGACGGCCTTCGACTGGTCCAGCGCCGCCGACGCCGTCGCCAACGCCCACGCCCAGGGCTACCCCACCACCATCTTCGTCGGACACATGTACGAAAACGCCTGGCAGGCCCGCGGCTACGAACAGTTCCTCCTCGACACCGTCGAACGACCCGACTGGGCCGAGTGCATGCTCGACAAATTCTTCCGCAACAACCTCCACACCGCCACCCAGGCCGCCCGCGCCGGCGTCGACTACATCTTCTGCGGCGACGACGTCGCCAACCAGAACGCCCTCATGTTCTCCAAAGACACCTGGCGAACCCTCATCCTCTCCCGCTGGGCGAAGGTCTGGGCCTCCGTCAAGGCCATCAACCCCCGCAGCGTCATCGCCTATCACACCGACGGCAACTGCACCGACATCGTCGAGGACATGGTCGACGCCGGGCTGGACTTCCTCAACCCCGTCCAGCCCGAGTGCATGGACGCCGACGCCCTCAAGGCCCGCATGGGCAAACGCCTCGGCTTCGACGGCTGCATCGGCACCCAGTCCACCATGCCCTTCGGAACCCCCGACGACGTCCGCCGACGCGTCAAGGAATGCCTCACCAAGTACGGCCGCTCCGGCGGGCTCTTCCTCGCCCCCACCCACGTCCTGGAACCGGAGGTCCCCCTGGCCAACATCGACGCCTTCGCCTCCGCCTGCCGCGAATTCGGCCGACTGGCTTAGCCAACCACCGCCGGCGTAGAATAGGGTAAGCCCCAGGGGTAAACCATGCGCCACGAAACCCGACACTCCCGGCCTCGGCCCGAGCACTTTGCCTTCACCCTCGTGGACCTGCTCGTGGTTATCCTGGTCGTGGCGGCCCTGTCGGCGTTGGCGATCCTCTGCCCGTTGGTCTATCGAATCTGCGGCGGAACTGCGAGCGTCACCAAGTGCCAAAACCGTATCGGCATCCTTGGCGTCGGCGCCGTCGCCTACCGCAACGACAACGGCCGATACCCCGGCCAGGACGACTGGGGCAAATCCCAACTCGACAGCAAGGCCCTCACCGGCAGCCAGCTCCTGGCCCGGGCCCTCTTCACCGACCCCGCCGGGACGGGCTTCCCCGCGAGCAACTACGCCCAGTACGAGCCCGGCAGCATCCTGGCCACCCTCGCCGGCAAGCCCGATACGATCACCGACACTCGGCCCCGCTCCGAGGCAATGGCCATCTGCTACTACCCCGCCCGGTTAGGCGTCCCCGGCCTCGCCCAGTTCGTCGCCGACGACAACGCCCCCTACACCACCCCAGACCACGTCGCCTCCACCTTTACCTCCGTCATCACCTCCGTCCCGGGCACTCCCGCCAAAGCCGGCCAGTTCCTCCTGATCGCCCCCGGCCGCGACCGAAAATACTTCTCCGACGACGACCTTAGCAACTTCGCCGGCCAGTAACTCCCCCGCGCCCTCCCTCCTTCCCCGTGGTGACTCTCCCTCCTTGCCCCGGAGGGGCAACGGCCTGTAGCTACGGGTGAAGTCCGCCGAAGGCGGACGGAACCCGTAGAAAGGAGGACGCGCACTTCCTTTCTTCTTTCCCACCCGCCCCGGCAGGGGCGGAGGAAGCCCCCAAGCGCCCAATCTCGCACGGATGGTCGCCACGCGCCCTTCGGCCTCGCCTGCCTCCTTCGCCCCTACCGGGGCGAGAGAAGAAGAAAAGAAAAGAGGAAGAAACCTCCCCTTTCCACGAGTTACGCCCGCCTTCGGCGGACTTCACTCGTGGCTACACTCCGCGGCCCCGCCGGGGCCGCCAAGAAAGAGGACGCAAAGCATCTTCCCGTTCTGAGAAACGGTTTGCGTTCCCGCTTTTGAGGAATGCGGGGCAAGCCCCGCCGCTAAACCGGACTGCAGGCGCGTTCTTCCGCCCGACGGATCCGCTTTACCATCGCCTGCACGTCTTGCAGTTTCTCGGCGTTCACGTGAACGATGAATCGCCCGCGGCTCATGATGTCCAGGGCCGCGTCCACGTCGGGGGCCTCGAACAGGTTCTGCCAGAGGTCGATCGTCGCCCGGTGCGAGGCCGCCACCCAACGCTCGTCCAGCACGTCGTACACCCGCGTGCACTTGGGGTCGGCTGTGTACTGCTGCACGGTCAGCCCGCGAATCCGCGAAACGCTCTCGAACCGCGACGCCCCCAGCGTGTGGTGGTGGAAGTACATCCCCCCGCCGTACTGGATCAGCCGTTCGATGTACGGGTGATTGAACCGCTCGCCCATCTCGGCCGAGATCAGGTCCACCGGGTCGCCGTTGACGCCCGGCATCTCCCGCCCGGGCACGGCCACCCCCCAGATCCCGCTGGGGGCCTGGCGGATCACCGGCACCTGCGCGTGGAAGAACCGGTCGGCGTCGATGATCATGTCGGTGCACCGCTCGATCAGCCGTTCGACCTGCTCGGGCTCGAGGACCATGTCCTCGAAGATCCGGTTCCCCCGCAGGTCGTTGGCCAGGTCCAGCGGACTTCGGTACAGCTTGGGCAGCAGGGCGATGCCCTCGGCGTAGGCCGACGCCACCCCGCGCCAGAACTCCAGCTCGTACTTCACCCAGCGGTTCTCCGGATCGAACCGGAGTTTGTCGATGTCGTCCCACCGCTTGACGACGGTGTCCGTCGAGTAGGACGTGCCCTCCTGGAAGTTGGCGTCCCGCCCGCTGAACAGCGACGCCGTCGCCCCCGTGCCCCAGTCGATATACAGGCCCGGCAGGCTGTCGTCTCCCGCGGCGGCCAGCCACTCCAGCGCCCGCCGGCCATACACGACGTTCTGCACGCCCAGGTCGTACGCGTGCTTCCGCACGAACTCCTCCGACATCGTGGCGGTCTGGCCCTCGATGACGTAGGGTGCATCCGTCGGCTCGGGCCCGCCCGTGCCGTACGAGGCGATCACGATTAAATGCCCCCGCCCCTCCTTCAGCACCGCCTGCTGCCGTTTCAGCCGTTCTTCCCACGCGCTCGCCATCGTTCGTCTCCGTGGATGGAAAAAGGGGACAGGCTACTTTTTCAATACGGCCTCCGCGACTCACTTCTTCCGGCTCAGAAGGTACAGCCGCCCGTCGCCCGGGTCCAGGGAGATGTCCAGCGTCTTGCCCGACACGCTCGCGGGCGCCAGGGCCTGGCCGGTCTCCCGCGAGACCTCCGCCGCCGAGAGGATCTTCTCGTTCAGCGTCAGCTTCGCCGTGCACGCGGCGGTGAACGACCGGTTGACGACCATCACGTACTCCTGCCCCTTGCGGTCGACGAAGCAGCCGAGGGTGAGCGCCCCGCCCTCGGCGTTCTTGACGGGCGCGGCCTTGCTCAGCCTGTGCCCGCCCGGCGGAACGGGGTCGGTGTGGTACACCCCCGTGGACGTCACCTGCGTCAGCGTGCCGCCCAGCTTGGCGATCCGCCGGTTGATCTTCTGGGCGAAGTACCACTTCGCGTCCCGCTTGCCGTCCATCGTCATCAGGGCCGGGGCGCCCGCCCAGGCCAGGCTCGGCACGTCCCAGTACGTGAAGTACAGAATCCCCCGCGACCCGTACGCCAACGACGTATACACCTGCCATCGCAGGTCGGCCTCGCTGCACTCGCGGTAGCCCATGTGCTTGAGCGAGACGATGATCTGGATCATCGGGATCTTCGCCTTCAGCGAGAGCCTCCGCATGATCTCGAGGTTCTTCCAGTAGTAGGTCTCATCCCCGCCCTCGAACATCTGGCGGTAGGAGTCCCAGCTCAGCAGCGCCGGCTTGACCGTGTCGATGAACTTCGTGACGCTCTGCTCGTAGGCCGGGCCCTTCCAGTCCGGATGGTTGGCGTAGTTGGGCAGAAGGTTCATGTACGGCAGGTGCTTGGGGTCCTTCTTCAGCAGGTACTGGCTGACCGCGGCCAGGTCGGGGAAGTTGTCAATCCCCGGCTCGTCGGTCACCATGTACCCGAACAGGCCGGGGTGGGACGCGTAGTCCGCGATCACGCCGTCCAACGCCTTCTCCCGTTGGGGGGGCTTGGCACCCAGGCGGTCGTCGAAGATCAACGCCTTGATCCCCGCCTGCCGGCAGTGGTCCAGAATCTTCTTGGTGGTCGCCGGCGTGGGCTGGCCCGGCTCGTTCGGGTTGTTCTCCAGCCAACCCGCCCAGGCCACGTTGAACCCGCACTCAGCCACTTCCTTGTACCGCTCCAGCGTGCTCGGCGGGGCGCAGCAATAGGAGATGATGAACGGCGGATCGAACGGGAACGGCACCGGCTCGATCCCCACAGGCTCGGACGCCTCGGCCCGCTTGGCGATCGGGGCCGCCTTGCCCGGCACGCCGAACAACTCCAACTGCCCCAGCGTGCATCCCGCCGGCCCGCCCGCGCCCTGCCCGGCCTCGTTGAAGCAGGAGTAAATGGCGATGCGATACCACGCATACCCCCCGGCCGGTCGCGCGAAATCCGCCTTCTCGATACCCTTGCCCCCAAACTTCGTGGCGAGCTTCGCGGCCGCCCCGGCCGGCAGGGCCTTGCCCATCTGGGCCGACGTGAACGACGTGAACAGCGTCGTCTGGCAGCGGGGGGCTTCTTTCAGCGGGCTCTTCTCGCGCCCGGCCGCATCGCAACGGTACACGTCCGTCCAGTCGTCGTCCCGACCGGTGTTGGAGCCCTGAATCGCCCACGCCTGCGGGTCGCGACCGGGCATGTCCGTGCCCGTCGTCACCGTGAAGTGCGTCAGCACGTACGGCTGCGAGAACTGGACGGCCACAAAGTACGGCGATTCCTCCGTCGGCCCGCCCATCCCGCCGTCGGCGAAGCTCACGTACCACCGCCGTTGCTCAGGTTTGTTCAGGAAGATCGCGCACGCCGGCGAGTCCTGCCAGCTCTGGTACGCATGCCGCTGGTGCGCGGGTGTGCCGGCCGGGTTGGCCGGGAAACACTTCATGCTCACCCAGTTGCCCTTCTCGGGGCGGAGCTTGGCCTCGGGCTCGTCCCCCCCATACGAGCCCCGGTCCACCGCGTCGTCCTCCGGGTCCGTCAAGCCGCCCCCAGCAGGCCCGCGTTGCCCGTCCCCACCTCCACGAACCCCCGCGCCGGCGAGGCCAGCCACAACACGCAGGCCATCGCCATCATCCACATCGTCAGCCCGGACACCATATTCATGACCGTTCCTTTCGTTACACTGGCCGTCTTCATCGTTCTCACGGCATGCTCCGGCGGCGCTGGAGCTTGGCCTCCAGGTCCGCGAGGTTGGGGTGGCGCGGGTCGATGGCCCGGATCGCGCTGAGCGAACTCTCCGCCCCGGCCAGGTCGCCCACCTGGATCTGAAACTCCGCGTTACGCACCTGCGTCTCGATGTATTCCGCCTGCTTCTTGCCGTTCGCGGTCGGCTGAACCACCGGGGCCGTCGCCGCCGGGAACACCCGCACCCCGTCGGCCCGGGTCAGCCCCTCGCCGTCCACCGGCAGCCGGGTCGGCCGGCGCGACTCGATCCGCCGGTCCACGCTCTCCCCCGTGGCCCCCAGCGAACTGAGCTCCTCGTAGCACCCTACCGCACACGTCCGCCGGGCGCGGAAGACCAGCACGTTCGTCTTGGCGTCCAGGGCGTAGTACGTCAGCTCGCACCGGGCCTCCAGCGTGTCCTGCCACCGGAAGATATTATCCGACCGGCTGCGGTTGATCCCCAGCACGTCCACCAGCACGAACAGCACCGCGTCCGGATTGGCCGGCACGACCGCCAGGTCCGCGTGCTGGGCCTTCATCACCACCGCCGCTCGAAGGTAGTTCAGGTCGCTGTCGCTGCCGAAGGCGAACGAGTTGAACCCCAGCACCGGGTTCACGCTCGCGTTGGCGTTCAGGCTCAGGTTCTCGCTCCGCGAGTCGTTCGTGACCCAGTCCCGCGGGGCGTAGGGGTAGTTGGCATGGCCTTCCCCGCCGCTGACCCCCGCCCCCACCGACAACGCGTTCACTCCCGGGAACGTCACCGACCCGCCCCCGTTGTGCGACATCGACTCGATGTTCACCACCACGCTCTTGCCCCGCAGCGCCCCCAGGTCCATATCCGCCACCGCCCGGCGAATGGCCCCCGCCACGGCGATCTGTTCCTCGTCGAACCGCTTGCCCCCGCCATGCCCCGGCATCCCGCGATACACCCCGCACCCCGGCGCCAGCCCCCACCCCGCCGCCACCAGCAACACCAAGGCCGTCACCCGGCCCGGCCCGCGCCGCCGACGCTCC
>JAPLNA010000197.1:20588-22558 GCA_026693065.1 Planctomycetota bacterium | reverse complement strand
GGCGAAGTAGTCGATGACGCCCTGGGCGATGGCCCGGGCGAGCTGGTCCTGGTAGGCCGGGTCGGCCAGTTGGGCGGCTTCGGCGGGATTGGTGAGGAAGCCCAGTTCGACGAGGACGGAGGGGCAGTTGGTGTCGCGGAGGACGCGGATGCCTCGGACGTCGGTGTGGATGCCTCGCCCGGCGGGGCAGAGGGGGGCCAGGCGGGCGTGGATGGCGGCGGCGACGGCCCGGGATTCGGGCGAGGTTCGCGCCGGGACGAGGATCGTGTATCCGCGGGCGGAGTTGCCCGCGGACCCGGCGGCGTCGGCGTGGATGCACAGGAACAGGTCGGGCATCACCTGGTTGGCCATGACGGCACGATCCTGGGGCAGGATAGTCTGGTCGGTGGTGCGCGTGAGGGCCGTGCGGACGCGGCCGGCCTGGAGGTACGTCGCGACGGTCGTCGCGACGGCGAGGGTGATGGTCTTTTCCTGGCGGCCGTAGTAGACGGCCCCGGGCTGGCGCCCGCCGTGACCGGGGTCGACCATGACGGTGCCGATCGTCGGGCCGGTGGGGCGGAGCGGGCGTCGCGGACGACCGCCGGGGGTGAAGGGCTGGAGGTGGTCGGCGATGGCGTCGGCCCAGGCGGGGGCCAGTTGGAGGGGCTGGCCCGGCAGGCCCGGAACGATCGCCCCCACGTTGTCCAGGCAGACGCCGTTGACGAAGACGTGCGGGGTGAACCCGGCGTAGATCATGACGCTGTTGGTGCCGCCGCGGAGCTCGGCCTGGGTGGGCGTGCTCTCCTTGACGGTCAGTTCGAGTCCGCGGGCCATGTCGTCGACGGTGACGTTGGGTTGCAGCCAGGAGAAGCCGGGCTTGGGTTCGCCCATGGTCGGGCAGCCGGCCGTCAGCAACACGCCCGGCAGCAGGAGCAGCAGGGGCGTCCATCGCGGGGGTTTGGCGCGGGAGATGGGCGGGGGCAGGGCGGTCATCGGCGCCCCAGGACCTGAACCAGAACCAGGAAGGCCACCCAGGCGGCGAAGAGCCCGACCAGGAGGACGTACTTCCACATGGGGGCGGTCGAGGCGTGGTCGGGCACGCCCTCGAAGGGGGCGGGGGCGGGGCGGACCGGCGTGGCGTTCTTTCCCGCGGCGCCCGGCGTGTGCGTTTTGGAGGCCTTGTTGGTCTTGTCGCTCATGTCATCCGTCGGTCGGTTGGAAGTTCTCGTCCAGCTCGAAGGCCTCGGCGAAGTCGAAGACATCCCGGAAGTCCTCGATGCTGTCTTCCTCGGTCTTGGCCATCAGGTCGTGCTCGATGAGCAGGTAGACCATGTTTCCGAAATCGATGGTGGCCCGGATATTCCAGCGTTGGAGCACGAGGCGGGCCAGCAGGCCCCAGTTGTCCACCGCCAGTTCGCGCATCGCCAGGCACAGTTGCCGCCCGGTGACGTGGCGTTTGCCGGGGGCCAGTTCGGTGTCGCCGTGAACCTTCTTGACGGCGCGGTTGAGGCCCTCCTGCATGAAGGCGAAGGCCTCTCGCGGGTATCGCCCGTCCTTGCGGATGACGTCCTCGAAGCTATGTTCCGGGCTGTCAAACACTCTCTTTCCTCGGGAACAGTCCCTGGCCCTTGCGCACGACGGCGCCGGGCGGCAGGACGCCCCAGCGGGCGGACTCCCCGGCCGGGCCGGTGGGTTTCCATCCCAACTGCTCGTACCCCGCGGCGACGGCCTCGGGCATGATCGGCTCCAGGTGGAGCAGGACGAGCCGGACGGCCTCGGCGCAGGTGTACAGGACGCTCTTGAGCCTCTGCCCTTCGGGATCGGCCTTGGCGAGCTTGAACGGGGCGGTGTCGTCGATGAACCGGTTGGTCGCCGCCGTCAGCAGGCGGATCTTGTCGATGTAGGCGCCGAACGCGCACTCGGCCATCAGGGCGGCGGGGGAGTCGCACAGGTCGGCTGCGGCGGCGATGACGGGGTCGGCCTCGTCCAGC
>JAPLNA010000197.1:3277-20576 GCA_026693065.1 Planctomycetota bacterium | reverse complement strand
CTCGTCCAGCGGGGCGCCCTGGGGCACGACATCGTTGTAATACCGCGAGATCATATTGAACGTACGGCTGGCGAGGTTGCCTACCCCGTTGGCCAGTTCGGCATTGTAGCGCAGTTGCAGGTCGGCGCGGGAGAAATCGCCGTCGGTCCCGAAGGGGACGGCCCGCAGGAGGTAATATCGGAACACATCGCGGGAATACTCGCGGCAAATCTCCCCGATGGTTTCGCGGGAGATGAAGTTGCCCAGGGTCTTGGACATCTTTTTGCCTTCGGAGGTCCACCACCCGTGGGCGAACACGCACCGGGGCAGTTCCACGCCCAGGGCCATCAGCATGCAGGGCCAGTACACCGCGTGGAACCAGAGGATGTCCTTGCCGATCAGGTGCACGTCGCAGGGCCAGAAGCGCCCGTAGCGGGCGTCGAATTCGTCGCCGATTTCAGGCAGGCCCAGGGCGGTGTAGTAGTTGCTCAGGGCGTCGATCCAGACGTAGACGGAGTGGGTCGGGTCGTTGGGCATGGGGATGCCCCAGTCGAGGAGCTTTTCGCGCGGGCGGGAGATGCTGAGGTCTTCCACGCCCATCGCCAGCTTGCTGACGACCTCGTTTCGCCGGGCCTCGGGCAGGATGAAGTCCGGATGGGCGGCGATGTACTCCAGCAGTCGCGGAACCCACTTGGTCAGTCGGAAAAAATACCCCGGCTCGCTGTAGCGGACGAGGGGTTTTCCGTTGACGGCGCTCTTGTATTCGTTGTCCCGGGCGGTGGATTCGGTGACGAACTCCTCCTGCCCCTCGTCGTACCAGCCCTCGTACTTGCCCAGGTAAATGTCGCCGGAGGCGACGAGCTGGGAGACCATGTGCTGGACGCGTTTCTCGTGCCGCGGCTGGGTCGTGCGGATGAAATCGTCGTGGGTGATGTTCAGGTCGCGCCAGAGCTCCTGGAAGCCGACGACGACCTGGTCGGCCAGTTGCTGGGGGGTCAGCCCGCGTTCGGTGGCGGCCTTGACGATCTTGATGCCGTGCTCGTCCGTGCCGGTCAGGAAGTGGACGTCGCGTCCCTGGGCGCGGTAGTACCGCGCGAGCACGTCGGCGGCGATGGTGGTGTAGGAGTGCCCGATGTGGGGCACGTCGTTGACGTAATAGATCGGCGTGGTGACGTAGTATTTCCCGGTCATGGTACGGGCCATCTTCGCCGTCGGAAGCAGGAAAATCAAGCGGTCTCGTACGCTAATGTTCTTTGGCCCGTTGGGCCGAAACAAAGGAGAGTCTAGGATCTTACTGTGCGCCTCGAGCGCAAGAAGGCACGGCACCCCATGCAGATGAAATGGACGGCGGTCTGGGCGTTGGCACTGGCGGCGGGTTCGGGCGGGGCGGGCTGCACGCAACTGTCGCCCGAGGGGCGGACGCTGCTGGAATCCGGCTACGACGCCGCCGAGCGCGGCGACAACCAGGGCACGATCAACGCGATGGACAAGTTCCTCGACGAGCACGGCAAGAGCCACCGCGCCGACGAGGGCTATTACCTGCGCGGGCTGGCGCATTACCGGGCCGGGCACAGGAGCGACGCCCGGGCCGACTTCGCCAAGGCCCTCGACGAGACGAGCAAAAAGGAAGTGCGGGGCAAGGCGAGGCTGGCGTTGGGCGACATCGCCTGGGACGACGACGACATGCCCGAGGCGGAGAAGAACTACCGGGACGCCCTGAAAGACCTGCCCGCCGACGAGCCGCCGACGGACCGGGTGTACTACCGGACGGGGGCGGCGCTGCAGCGGATGGGCAAGTGGGAAGAGGCGGCGGTGGAGTTTCACCGGGTGATGGAGTTGTTCAAGAATTCGCCCTTTGCGGCGCAGGCGGCCCGGCGGGTCAACGCCAGCGGGTGGACGATCCAGGTCGGGGCGTTCAAGGTCAAGTCCGCCGCCGACCAGGCCGTCGCCAAGCTGCGCCAGAGCGGCATCGCCGCCGACGCCCGCCCGACGACCGAAGGCGGGCAGGGGCTGGCGTTCCTGGTGCAGGCCGGGTCGTACGCCAGCTACGAAGACGCCCTGAGCGCCCTGGGGCGCATCCGCCAGAGCCACCACGACGCGTTCATCGCGCCCAAGTAGGGCGTCAGTGAACGGTTTTCCATGTCCCGTGCCGGCATTCCGGCGACGTGCCTGATGCCGGGTGCCATGCTTCTACGCGCAGCGGAGAAGCATGTGGCGGCGGGGTCAGCGGGCATGCTTCTCCGCTGCGCGTAGAAGCATAACACCCGGTCGGAGGGGTGTTGTATTCTTGCGGGGCCCCTGGCAGGCGGAGATTCTCGAATGGGGCCTGTGGACCCGGGGGAGGTTACTGGGGCCGGGGGCCGTTGAAGGCCTCCGACGCCGCGGGCTTCTGGCCCGACAGCGCGGGGTACGTGATGCGGGAGTGGTAGATGCTGCAGAGGCTCTTGGCGATGGATTCCTCGACGACGCTGACCTCGCGGAGGGTCAGGTCGCACTCATCGAGTTGCCCGTCCATGAGGCGGCGGGTGATCATGGTGTGGACCTGGCTTTCGATCTGCCCGGCGGTGGGCTCGAGCATGGCGCGGGCGCTGCTTTCGCAGGCGTCGGCGAGCATGAGGATGGCCGCTTCCTTGCTGGCGGGCTTGGGGCCCGGGTAGCGGAACTCGACGTCGTCGGGGTCACGGTCGCTTTCGGCCCGGCGTTGTTCGGCGGCGGCCTGGTAGAAGGACTGGATCAGCGTCGTGCCGTGGTGGGTGGCGATGAACTCGTGCAGCACGCGGGGCAGGCCGTATTCCCGGGCCATCTCAATGCCGTCCTTGACGTGCCCGATGAGGATCAGGAGGCTCATGGCCGGGGAGAGTTTGTCGTGCCGGCTGGTTCGTCCGCCGACGTTTTCGGTGAAGTAGTCGGGTTTGTTGATCTTGCCGATGTCGTGGTAATAGGTTCCGACGCGGGCGAGCAGTCCGCGGGCGCCGACGGCTTCGGCGGCGGCCTCGCCGATGGTGCCCAGTTGCAGCGAGTGGTTGTACGTGCCGGGACACTCCATCGCCAGGCGGCGGAGCAGGGGTTTGCTGGCGTCGCACCATTCCAGGAGGGTCATGCTGGTGGCGATGTGGAAGAGGCGTTCGAGCAGGGGCAGGAGGCCCTGGATGACGAACCCGGCCAGGAGGGCGAACCCGCCGCTCCAGAGCGCCTCGGCGAGGGCGAACTTGCGGGGGACGGACCGGGCGACGGAGTCGGCGAACACGACGAGCACGACGCAGACGGCGGCGATGGCGCCCATTTCGATCAGGCGGCTTCGGGTCCGTACTTCGGTGAGGCGGACGACGGCGCCGGCGGCCCCGACCAGGAGGACGGCGCCCAGGGGGACGTCGCCCCGCAGTTGGAGCAGGACGAGCAGGGCCAGATACCCGCCCACGGCCAGGGCGAAACCGCGGCCGTGCACGATCGCCAGGATCAGGCCCGCCCCGATGACCGGCGCCACCGCCGAGTAGGGGTGCAGCCCGAGGCCGGAGATCAGCAATCGGGTCAGGCCCAGGGTGATCAGGCCCAGAGCGGCCAGGCCGGCGGCGGCGGCGTGGTCGCCCGTCAGCGGGCGGCGGCAGGTGACGATGTAGCAGCAGAGCCCGATGGTGGCCAACAGGGGCAGGACGCTCCGGCCGACCAGCCGCCCCCAGGAATAGAGCGGGCCCTGGCGGAGGCGGAGGCCCTCGACGTAATTTTCGTGCTCCTGCCGCAGCACGCGGAGGTCGTCGTTGGCGAGCCCGTGGGCGTCGCTGGCATACACCAGGACTTCGCCGACCTTGTAGGTGCGGGCGGGCGGGTAGGCGTTGATGTGGCGGACCTCTTCCTCGACGAAGGCCTCGCGGGCCTTCTCGTCGTAGACGTACAGCGGGCGGTCGGGGAGCAGCCGGCTCCGGAGGTACTCCTTGACGGCCGATCGCGCCGGGGCGGAGAAGTCCTTCACCAGGCGGTCGAGCTCGCCGTCGACCCGGTCGGGTTTGTTCAGGGGGACCAACAGGCCGACGTCCAGGCGCCGCCCGCCCTGCAAATAGTTGATGTAGGCATCGGTGACGAAGGAATCCCATTGCGGCAGCCCGATGAAGCAGACCCGTTCGAGATCGTTGCCCAGTTGTTTGGCCTGCTTTTCATAGTCGGGCCCGCCCTCCCAGGCCTGGGCTGGCTGGCTGGCGGCCTTGACCTGCGCGGCGGGCAAGGCCAGCAGGCCGGTCGTGATCTCCTCGAGCAGCTTCGGGTCCAGCCGCAACATGGCCGGGCGAGAGCGGAGGGCGGAGTTGATTTTGTCGGCCTTCTCCTTCTCCAGAAGGAAGGAGAAGTCCACGCGGGAGCGGATGTCCTGGGAGACGTACTGGCCCGGGCGGTAGGGCAGGGGTTCCAGGGGCCAGAGCAGCAGGAGGCAGGCGCCCAGGAAGAACCCGCCGGCGATGAACAAAGACGCCCCGGCCCCGGGATGGCGCAACCACGCCCAGGCCGACAGTGCCGCCGGCATGTTCCGGCGGACCTCCAGCCGGCGCTGCCTGAGTTTTTTGCGGAAGGGCCACATCTAAAGCTTATTCGACATTCTGCGCGTCCGGGTTTGGTAGTTCGCCGGGCCCGGCGGGGCGGGCGGGGCTTCGCTTGGCGCCCCCGTTGCGCTCGTAGGCTTCCACAATGTTCTGCACGAGGCGGTGGCGGACGATGTCGGCCTTCTCCAGCCGCATGTAACTGAGCCCCTGGATGCCGTTGAGACGCTGGCGGGCGTCGTCCAGCCCGCTGGTCGTGCCGGGCTCCAGGTCGATCTGGCTGTCGTCGCCGGTGACGATCATCTTCGAGCCGTGCCCCATCCGCGTCAGGAACATCAGCATCTGGCTGGCGGTGGTGTTCTGGGCCTCGTCCAGAATGATGACCGAGTCGTTGAGCGTCCGCCCGCGCATGAACGCCAGCGGAATGACCTCGATGACGTCGTTGACCATGAACCGGCGGATCTGCTCGTAGTCCATCATGTCGTGCAGGGCGTCGAAGAGGGGGCGGAGGTAGGGGTTGACCTTGGCCTGCATGTCGCCCGGGAGGAAGCCCAACTTCTCGCCGGCCTCCACCGCCGGGCGCGCCAGGATGAGCCTCTTGGCCCGGTGGTGCTTGAGCATGTGCACGGCGAACGCGACGGCCAGGTACGTCTTGCCCGTGCCCGCCGGGCCCACGCAGAACACCAGATCGTGCTCCTGCAGGGCGTCGATGTAACGCTTCTGCCCGGCCGTCCGTGCCGCCACCAGGTGCCCGGCGGCGTAGACGTCGAGCATTTCACGCCCGGCGTGGTCGGCGTCAGCGGCGGCGGCGCCGCTGATGGCCTCGGCGACCTGGTCGGCGGTGACGGGGCGGTGGTGCCTCTGGGCCCGTTGGAGGGTCTCCATGACCGCCGCCGCCCGCGAGACGTTCCGGGCCGAGCCCGTCACTTTCACCTGCCCGTCCCGAGCGAAAATCTGCACCCCCAGCGCGTCCCGGATCATCCGCAGATGCCTGTCAGAGGGTCCGAACAATTCCGCCGCTTTTTGCGGCTGCTCCAGCACTATGCTCAGTTCCACAGTCGGCGATTCTCCACAGGCTGCCTCCCCGCAGCCGCGGAGTATTCTACCAGAATTCCCGGCCATCGCCAAGCCCGGGGGCAACAGCCCGGACAAGGCTACCGGGATGTCAGCGGGGTGATAACGGTGTCTTCGTTGGATCGGGGGAAGCCCGCCATGCCCGCGGTGCCCAAGGTGGCCGAATCCCGGATGTAGATGTCGTTGCTCTTCATGCCGCACTTGGAGTCGCTGCTACTCTCATACGACACCACGTTGCCGCCGGCGTCCACGGCGTTGGTCCCGATATCCGGGTGGTTGCTGGGGGGCCTGCCGGAGGTGACCGACCCGCCCGGGTTCCTGTCGGCCATGATCACCAGGCGGTCCAGGCGGGCCTTGTTGCCGGGCCAGCCCTGGTTCCGAACGGACGCGCTGCCCGACAGGTAGCCCTCGAAGGGGTACTGTATGCCGTAGGAGACGTCGGTCAGGGAGGTCCAGCCATAGGTGAAATCGCTCTGCCTGGGCTTCCATCCCGAGTCGGCCGCGCAACGGAACGCGGGGGCGCTGACCATGCCAACCTGAATGAGCGGCCAGACCTGCTGCATCGGCCAGTTGCCCAAGATCAGGAAGCTGCCGGAGGTCCAGTCGTTGGTGACCGTGGCCGTAGTGGGGGGGCTGTAGTTGACTTCCGCGGGCTGGGGCAGCGTGGCAAAGGCGCCCGCCTGGTTGAGCGTGGGGAACGGGCCGCCCTGCTTGGCGTCGTACTCGTACATCTTGAACGACTTGCCCAGCGTGTTGAGATTGGCGCCGCACTTGACGAACCGGGCCCTTTCGATGATGCCGGCCACCACCGGCACCAGGATCGCCGCCAGGGCCGCGATGATCGCGATAACCACCATCAACTCGATCAGGGTGAATGCCTTCCTACGCTGCATTTCCAGACTCCTTCGTCGGGGGTTCTCTATGTATTGTACCCGCCGGGCCCGTGGGTGGCATCAACAACCGCAAAGAAAATCCATTCCCTACCGCGGCGGGCGGAAGCGGGCGATGAGGGCCTCGGCCGCGTGAAGACCGTCCACCGCCGAGGACACGATTCCCCCCGCGTAGCCGGCCCCCTCGCCGGCGGGGTAGAGGTTGTCGGCCGACACGCTGGCGCGGGTGACGCTGTGGCGGACGATCCGCACGGGGCCACTGGCGCGGGTCTCGGGGGCCAGCAGGACCGCCGCCGGCCCGGCGAAACCGGGCAATTGCCCCTCGAACATCGGCAGCGCCCGCCCCAGGGCCCGCGTCAGGAACTCCGGCAGCAGCGACGTCAGATCGCACGGGCAGGCGCCCGTGAGGCTGGAGGTCTCGATCGCCCCGTCCGAGGCCCGCCGGGCGAGGAAGTCTTCCACGCGTTGCGCGGGGATCCGGTAGTCGCCCCCGGCGGCGGCGAAGCACGCCCGCTCGATCCGCTCCTGGAGGGCGATGCCCGCCAGCGGGTCCGCCCCCAGCGATCGCGGGTCGACCGACATGACCAGGCCCGCGTTGGCCCATCCGCTGTCGCGCCGGCGGTGGGAGCCTCCGTTCGTGCAGACCGTGCCCTGCTGGTGAAACGCCGGCAGGACTCGACCGCCGGGGCACATGCAGAAGCTGTAGACGTCGGCGCGGGCGTCTCCGGCCGTCGCGGCGCCGCGGGCGACGAGGCGGTAGTCGGCGGGGGTCAGATCGGCCCGGCAGGCCAGTTCGCCCAGTTGCCCCCGGTCGATCAGCCCCTGCGGGTGCTCGATCCGCACGCCCATCTGGAACGCCCGGGCCTCCAGGGCCACCCCGCGGCGAAACAGCATCGCCAGCGTGTCCCGCGCGCTGTGCCCGGGGGCGAGGATCACCGCCCCGACCGGCGTGCTCTGCCCGTCGGAGGTCGTCAGCGACCGCACCCGCCCGCCGGCGAGGGCCAGGTCGTCCACGCGGGCGCCGAACCGCACCTGCCCGCCCAGGGCCTCCACGCGGGCCCGCATCGCCGAGCAGACTGCACCCAGCCGGTCGGACCCCACGTGGGGGCGGGCCTCGACGGCGATCGCGGCGTCGGCCCCGAATTCCACCAGCCGCGTGGTCACCCAGCAGGCCAGCGTGTCGTGCGTGCGGCTGTAGAGTTTGCCGTCGCTGTACGTGCCCGCCCCGCCTTCGCCGAAGAGCAGGTTGCTCTCTTCGTCCAATTGCCGCCCGGTCACCAGGGCGGCGACGTCTTCGTCCCGCCGGGCGACGGGGCGACCGCGGTCCAGCACGAGCGGGCGATACCCCTGCTCGGCCAGGAGGAGGGCGGCGAAGAGCCCGGCGGGCCCGGCCCCGACGACCACGGGCGGGGCCTCGAGGGGCCCGTTGCCGGGGCGAACCGCCGGCTCGGCCGCCGCCGCCTCGGGGCGGACGTCCGGGTCTCGCAGCCGCGAGAGCACCCGCCTCTCGTCTCCGCTGACCGTCACGCAGACGGTGTAGATCCACCGCCGATGCCGCGGGCGGGCGTCGAACCCGCGACGCACCACGCGGAGCGACGTGATGCGATCGCTCTCGAGGCGGAGTTTCCGGGCCGCCTGGGCCGACAGGGAATCTTCCGCTTCGTCCAACCCCAACGCCAGATTGTGAACTCGCAACGCCATGGCGGGATTGTACCCAATCGGGCCCGGGAAAAAGCATTCTCGCCGCATGCAATAGCGCCCCCGAAATAGCGTTTGGCCACTTGGACTGGCGTACGGGCCCGGGTGTTTGGCCCGGCCCGCCGGAATGCACCGGGTACCACATGAGTTCTCTGACAGAACAACAGTACGAACGGATTGCCCGATATCTGGACGGTGAGCCTGTATCGCTTACGCCGGCGGAAGCGGCCTTCGCGCGCCGGCTGCGGCAGACGGAAGACGCCCTGGCCCGGGCTTTGCCCGTGCCCTTCGAGCCCGGTCTGATCGAGCGGGTCTGGCGGAGGGTGTCGAGGCGCACGCGGGCGGCGCGGCGTCACGTGCGATTCGCCTTCTCCGGGGCGGCGGCCGCCGCGGCCGTCGCGGTCGTTTTCCTGGGCGTCCGGTGGTTCACCCCCGTCGCGGCCCCCCGCGGCGGAGGGGTCGTGGCGAGCGTGCCGCCGGTCCAACGCGCCGGCCGGCCCGTCGAACGAGTCGAGCGATTCGTTCCGCGGCTCAGGCCCAGCCTTCGTCGCCCCGAGCGGATCGTCCAGCGCGATGAGCCGCCCGCTCCGCGAGTCGAACCGGCTGCCCCGCGAGTGGACGTGACGTACGCCGCCGCCGACGACCGGGTTCTCGCCATCGGCAGGGAACTGGACCGCGACCTCTACTCCCTGGAGACCAACGCGGTCTTCTCGCGAACGCCTTCCAACCCCCTCGACCTCACCGAGTCCGCGGACGATACCTCCGACACCCGTTCGGCGCCGGCGGCCGACCCGACCCGAGGCTAGCCCCGGAGACAGGATTTCCTGATGCGACGGGTTTGGATGATCGCGGTTCTCGGGGCGGGTCTGCTGGCGACGGGGTGCCCCCCGACTCCGCCCCCCGCGCCGGTCGTGGCCGCGCCACCCAAGGCGCAGTCCAGGCCGGTCGTGGCGCCCCCGGCGACTCGCCCGGCCCCCAAGCCCGACGTGAGCGGGCGAGGCGGGCTCCACAGGCCCCTGAGCGCGGGCGAGGAGAACGAGCTCCTCAAGGTCATCAAGGATTTCAAGGAGGCCGACTACCAGCGCCTGGCCGACCTGAAGGCCAAAGACCCAGCCCAGTTCCGCGCCCAGATGCGGCAGATGTGGATCTGGTACAGCGAGTGGAAGACCATGCCCGAGCCCGTCCAGCAGGCGTATTGGGACGTGCGGGAAGCGAAGGCCCAGACCGCCGCGGCCCTGGCGGACCTGCAGGCCGACAAGAATGGCGCCAGCCGCGAGAAGAACCTCGCCCGGCTTCGCCAGGCCCAGGGACGCGAGTTCGACGCCCTGCAGGTCATTCAGACCCAGTGGGCGGAGGAATTCGCCAAGCGGATCGTGAAACTCCAAGGCGAGATCGAGAGCCGCCAGAAGAGCCTGGAGGCCCTGCGTGGCGAGCTCAAGGCCCGCCGGAGCGACCGGGAGAAAATCCTGGACGCGAAGGTCGACTCGCTGCTGAAGAACCCCCTGCCCGCCCAGCCGCCGTTCTGACGGCGCGGGCCCTTCGCGAGGGGAAGGGATTTGTTCGTCGCGAAGCCGCCAGCGGGCCGGTATAATTCCGCCTTGGAGACCTGGCATGATCGAACCGGATCAGTTGGCCGAAGTCGTTAAAACTCTTCACGCCCGCATCATTGCGTTGCGGGACTCTCTTTGACGTCCCAGGCAAGAGCAAACGAATCGCCGCCCTGAAGGAACGGATGGGCGCCCCGGGGTTCTGGGACAGCCAGGAGGCCGTCCAGCCCGCCGTGGCCGAACTGAAGATCCTGAGCGGGGTCGTCACGCCCATGGAGGCGCTGCTCAAACGGCTGGAAGACCTCGAGGTCCTGCAGGAACTGGCCCTGGAGGCCGACAGCAAGGACGACCTGCTCGAGGCCGGCGCCGAGGCCCAGAAAGTCGCCGCCGACCTGGAGCGCCTGGAACTCCGCACGATGCTGGGGGGGACGCACGACGCGGGCAACTGCTACTTCTCCGTTCACGCCGGCGCCGGCGGCACGGAAAGCTGCGACTGGGCGGAAATGCTCTATCGCATGTACATCCGTTACTTCGAACGCGTCGGCTTCAAGTTCAACGAGGTCAACCGCGTCGACGGCGAGGAGGCCGGCATCCGCTCGGCCACCCTCCAGGTCACGGGCGAGTACGCCTACGGGTATCTCTCGGCCGAGCGGGGGGTGCATCGGCTCGTCCGTGTGAGCCCCTTCGACTCGCAGAACCGCCGCCACACCAGTTTCGCCTCCGTCGACGTGTTGCCCGAGTTGAGCGACATCGAGATCGACGTCAACTGGGACAAGGACATCCGCGAGGACACCTACCGCGCCGGCGGGGCCGGCGGGCAGCACGTCAACAAGACCGACAGCGCCATCCGCCTGACGCACCTGGAGAGCGGCATCGTCGTCACCTGCCAGAACGAGCGGTCGCAGCACAAGAACCGGGCCGAGGCCCGCAAGATGATGGGCGCCAAGCTGTATCAGCTCGAACAGGCCAAGCGAGACGCCGACCTGGCCAAGCTGTATTCCAACAAGGGCGAGATTTCCTTCGGCTACCAGATCCGTTCGTACGTCCTCTACCCCTACCAGCTCGTGCGGGACGAGCGGACGGAACTCAAGAGCGCCCAGACGGACAAGGTCCTCGACGGAGACATCCAGGAATTCATCGACGCGTATCTGCGGCACCGCGTCAAGACGGGGAAGTAGAGCAGGCGGGGTGGAGACGTGGACGAAAGAGACGGGGATTAGGGGATTCTTGGATTAGGGGATTAGAAGAAGAGTAAAGGATAAAGAAAGCTACATATAACACGCAACATCACGGTTTCCGGTGGTCGGGTTGTATCTGTATCGAATCCATTATCTGTTTCCCAATCCCTTTTCTCTCCCGTCCCTTGAATCCCCTAATCCCCGTCTCTTTCCGTCAGCCTGGAGAAGGCTCACTTTTCGGAGAACGGCTCAGGAGGGCGGCGGCCAGCCCGAGGGCCCAGAGGAACAGGCCGGAGGTGAGCAAGGCCAGGCGGGTGGCGGGGAGGGATTCGACCCCGCCGGATCGGGCGGCCAGGAGCATGCCGGCGGCGCCGGCGGCCAGGCCGGCCCAGGCGAGCGGGCGGCGGGGGCCGGCGGCGCCGGCGGCGATCGAGAGGGCCTTGTGCGCCCCCAGGGTCATGGCGATCAGCAGGGCTACCTGCACGTGATACCCGCTCACTTGCCAGTCATAGACGCGGAGCAGCCATTCGTTGGCGAGGATGACCGCGGCGGGCAGGAGGAGGCAGACGAGGAGGGATTTTCCACGGCCGGCGAGGAAGGCGGCCCCGGCCAGGAGGGCGGCGGCGGGGATGCGAAGGTCTTCCACGAGGCGGGGGCGGAAGGCGACGGAGGTGTCCAGGAGACGGAGGGCGCCGGCCAGGCCCGCCAGGGCGCCCGAGGCGCACAGGGCCCACGTCAACGCGCGGGCGGCGGGCGGGTGGCGGTGTTCGCCCCCAAAGGCCAGCAGGACGAGCGAGACGGCGCCGGCGACCAGGGTGACGACGAGCACGCGGAAGAGCCAGAGAGGCAGGCCGGTAGCCTGGGAGACCTCGTCGAAGGCCAGTTCGGCGACGGGGAGGGAGTCGGGGCAATGCGTCAGTCGCAGGATCAGCCAGAGGGCGCCGGCGACGGCGAGGGTGGCCAGGGGCGCCGGCCAGCGGCGGCGGGCGACGAGGAGGGCGTTGCCCAGTCCGATGGTTGCGCCGGCGGCGGCGGCCAGGGGGCCCGCCAGCAGAGGCGCCCAGGCGGTGGTGTGGAGTGGGCCCCAGGGCAGGCGGAGGAAGGACGCCGCCAAAAGCCCGCCCACGCCGGCCGTCACCCACACGCTCAGGTCCACCGCCCCGCGACGCAACGCCAGGGCGAACCCGATCGCCGCCAGCAGCAGCGGCGAGAACGTCCGGGACGAGAGATCCTGCACCTGTTGCTGCAGGGTCTGTTCGACGGTGGAGAGCCTCTCGACGATTCGCTCGGCCTCGTCGCTGTCGGCCTTGACGCGGGCGAAGTCGCGGCGCAGGCCGATCGCCTCGATCGCGGCCGAGCCCGTCCGGGCGATCCACTCGCCCATCAGCGGCAGGGCCAGCAGCGCCATCAGGCCGATGGCGAGGCTGTTTCGCCGGACGGTGTGCCGGTCGGGCGAGGGAATGAGTTTGTCTTCCAGATTGAACATCGGCGGCCGTCAGTGTAAATGATGGAGGCCCGGCGCACACGCAAAACCCGCCCGCGCCGGGAGCGAGGCGAAACGTCATGGCAGAGGGAGAAGCGGCGATCACGAGCATCAAGGACGCGGCGGTCGTGGAGGCCCGCAAGGCCGTCGCGCCGGGCGGGGGGTCGTACCTTGTCGACGGGGCCGGGCTGGTGCTCCAGGCCGTCGAGGCCCGCGTCGGCGTGGCGACGGTGTTCCTGCTGGGCGGGGCGGACGACGAGGAAACGGCCGCCCTGGCGCTGGCCTGCCGCCGGCGGAACGTCCGCTGCGCGACGCTGAGCCGGGGAGTGTTCTTCAAGCTGCTGTCGCTGGGGTACGAGACGGCGGTGTCGGCCCTGGCGGTGATCGCCCGCCCGGGCGGGGCGACGATGCCCGAGGCGCTGCCGGAGGACTTCTGCCTGCTGGCCGGCGAGACCATCCAGGACCCGCGGAACGTGGGGGTGATCGTTCGGACGGCCGACGGGATGGGCCCCGCGGCGGCGGCGTTCAGCGCCGACTCGGCCGACCCGTACTGCCGCGCCGCCGTGCGGTCGTCGACGGGTTCGATCTTTCGCGTGGCCCCGGCGATGCCCGGCGACCTGCCGGGATATCTGCGGCGGCTGCGGGGGATGGGGGCGAGGGTGATCGGCACGTCGGCGGCGGGCGAACAGACGTGTTCGCAGGCGGACCTGACGGGGCGGGTTGTGATCGCGGTGGGGAATGAGACGAAGGGCATGTCCGAGGCGATGCGGGCGGAGTGCGACGAGGTGGTGAAGATTCCGATGTCCGGGGGAGCGCACTCGTTCAACGTGACCGTCGCGACGGGGATCCTGTTGTACGAACGGACGCGACAGACGGGGAAGGGATGAAAAAGAAGCGGGTCAGACCTGGGGGTCTGACCCGCGAAACCGCAAGCGGTTGGGGAACGAGGGAACGGGGATTATTCGGAAACCGGGACGGGACCGGCGAGAATCGCGAAGTCGTCCACCGCGGACTGATTGCGGGAGAAGATGCGTTCGCGGTTCGAGCGGATCTCGGGCATCCGCCAGGTGAGCCAGTACCTCGCCACGGCGAGCTTGACGTCGCTGGCGGTGGCCTGGTCGCAGAAGAGCGTTCCGACGATCAGGTACAGGGCGATGTCCACGAGCTTGCGGGCGTACAGGTCGCGGTAGGCCGTGCCGGGCTGAGACTTCACGAACTCGATGCACTCGTTCATGATCGCGACGCCCTCGCGAATCTGGACGATCAGCGGGGCCACGGTGTCGGGCCAGGTGCGGTTCAGGAGTTCTTCCAGGACGTTGGCGGCCGTGCCGCTGACCACGCCGGCGATGGCGGCGACGACCTGGAGCTGGCTGGTGCCTTCGTAGATCGTCGTGATGCGGCTGTCGCGGAGGTGCCGCTCGACGGGGTAGTCCCGCATGTACCCGCTGCCGCCCAGAACGGCCATCGAGTCGTTCGAGACCCGCATGGACATTTCCGAGCCGTAGTACTTGGCCATCGGGGTGAGCATCTTGTTATAGCGGCCCAGCGAGCGGGCGTCCTTGCGGAGGGTCTTCTTCTCGTCGTCGCTCACGTGGGGCAGCTCGATCCGCTTGAGCGAGCCGATCTCGAGGTCCACGCAGAACGTCGCGTAGTAGTTGAGGGTTCGGGCGGCCTGCACGTCGACGGACATGTTCACCAGCAGTTCGCGGACGGCGGGGAAGTTTTCGATGGCCGTGTCGAACTGTTTGCGGCTGTTGGCGTAGGCGCGGGCGACGCGGAAGGCGGCCTCGCCGATGCCCACGCCCTGGGCGGCGATCCCGATGCGGGCGCCGTTCATCAGGCTCATGACGTAGGTGATCAGCCCGCGCTGACGCTCGCCGATGAGCTTGGCGGGGGTGTGGTCGAAGTAAATCTCGCACGTCGGGCTGCCGTGGATGCCCAGCTTGTTCTCGAGCCGGCGGATCTTGACGGTCGGGCCTCGCTCGACGAGCAGCAGGCTCAGCCCGCGCCCGTCGGAGATTTCCGGCTCGCTACGGGCCAGCACCAGCAGGATCTCGCCGCAGCCGTTCGTGATGAACCGCTTCACGCCGTGAACCCGCCACTGCCCGTCTTCGTCCTGGTAGGCGACGACCTTGACGGCCTGCAGGTCGCTGCCGGCGTCGGGCTCGGTGAGCACCATCGCGCCGGTGTGCTTGCCGCTGGCCATGTCGGGCAGGTAGTCCCGCTTGATTTCCTCGGAGGCGAAGTGGTTGACGGTTTCGGCGATGCCCTGGAGCCCGTAGACGTTCATCAGGGAGGCGTCGGCCCGGCTGACCATGTCGTTGCTCATGGTGTAGACCAGTTGCGGGCAGTTGATGCCGCCGAAGCGATAGGGCAGGGTGAAGCCCATCATGTCGGCCTGGCCCAGGCGCTTGATGGCGTTGGCGATGCCGGGAGCGTAGGTCACCGAGCCGTCGTCGTTGAGGGTGTTGCCGACCTTGTCGGTCTCTTCGGCGGACGGGGCGATTTCCTCGGCCATCAGTTGCCCGACGGTCTTGAGGATCCGCTCGTAGTTGTCGAGGGCGTCGGCCTCGTCGACGGGGGCGAAGTCGAACTCCTTCGCGAAGCGGAAGTCTTCTTCCTGCAGCTTCGCCAGCCGCTTCATGTCAAAGTGCTTGAAGAGGAACTTGATGTCTTCGTTGTCGGTGTAGAAATTCGCCATGGTTTGGTTCGTCCTCGACTTTAGTGAGCGGCCTGCTTGGCGGCCTGCTCGATGGAGGCCCCGCCGCGGACGGCCTTGATCAGCTTGGGCAAGACGACGTTCAGGTCGCCGACGATTCCGTAGTGGGCGATCCCGAAGATCGGGGCCGAGCGGTCGGAGTTGATCGCCAGGATCTTCGCCGATTCGCACATCCCCGCCCGATGCTGGACGGCGCCGCTGATGCCGACGGCAATGTACAGGGCCGGGCGGACGGTCGTGCCGGTCTGCCCGACCTGGTGGTCGTGGTCGATGAAGCCCAGGTCGACGGCGGCCCGGCTGGCGCCGACGGCGGCGCCCAGGCAGTGGGCCAGGTCCCAGAGCAGCTTGAAGTTCTCCTTGCTGCCGACGCCCGCGCCGCCGGAGATGATGATTCGGGCGGCCTTGAGGTTGACCTTCTTCTCGCGGCGTTCGGTCTTGAGGATCGTCAGGGGGAACTTGACCTTGGACAGGTCGACGGATTCCTTGACGACCTTGCCCTTGCGGGCGGGATCGGGCTCACCCAGGGCCATCACGCCCTCGCGGACGGTGGCCATCTGGGGCCAGCGGTCGTAGTTGACGATCGTGGCGATGATGTTGCCGCCGAAGGCCGGGCGAATCTGCAGCAGCAGGTTCTTTTGGACTTCGTCCGAGCCGGGGGCCTTGTGGTCGCCGATCTGCAGGTCGGTGCAGTCGGCGGTCAGCCCGCACTTGGCGGCGCTGGCGACGGTGGGGGCCAGGTCGCGACCCATCGCCGTCGCGCCGAACATGCAGACCTGCGGGTTGTGTTTCTTGATGAGTTCGCAGAAGACGTGGGTGTACCCGCTGGCCTGGTAGGCGGCGAGTTTCTTGTCGGCGACGACGTAGACCTTGTCGGCCCCGAAGGCGATGAGCTTCTCGGCCAGGCCGTCGAGTTTGTCGCCCAGGAGCACGGCGCCCAGGGGGACGTTGAGGGTGTCGGCCAGTTCGCGTCCCTTGCCCATCAGTTCCAGGGGCACTTCGCTGAGCGCGCCGTCGGTCTGCTCGGCGAACACCCATACTTCACCTTGTCGGTTCACTTGGGTCATAGTGGTCATCATCCAATCGTGTGGTCTTCAATCAGGGCGGAGATCAGTTGGGCGGCGCCGTCGTCGGTCGGGGGATACTCGTGGTATTCCCCTCCGGTCAGCACGACCGCCTGGATGCGGTGCACCTTCGTCGGGCTGCCGCTCTTGCCGCACCAGGTGAGGTCAGCCTGGATGTCGTCCAGGGTCCACTGCTCGATGAGGAGCCCGGCCTTGGCCAGTTCGTCGGCGCGTTTCTTGGTTTCGGCGGCCTTGGCTTCCGGGGCGGCGGCGGGCATCTGGTCTTCGACGGCCTTGGCGACCTCGGCGACGCAGCGGGCCTTCTTGGTCTTCATCAGCCTCCGGACCGCCGGAGGACGCGGGACGTTGGCCGTCTCCATCACCGTCAGCAGGGCCGGCAGGCGGCAGGAAACTTCCTCCCACCCGTTGCCGATGTTACGCCGGACGTGCAGAACTCCGTCCTTGAGCCCCACCAGCTGCTCGACGTAGGTGATCAGGGGCAGGCCGAGCTTCTCGGCCAACTGGGGGCCCACCTGGGCGGTGTCGCCGTCGAGGGCCGGGCGCCCGCACAGCACGATGTCCGCCTTCATCTTCTTGATGGCGCAGGAGAGGATATAGCTGGTGGCCAGGGTGTCGCTGGCGGCGGCGCGGCGGTCGGTGATGAGGACGACGCGATCGGCCCCTCGGGCGAGCGGCTCGCGAAGCACCGCGCACGCCGTCGGCAGGCCCATCGTCACCACGGTGACGGTGCCGCCGAAGAGCTCGCGGACGGCGAGGGCTTCTTCCAGGGCGTTGAGGTCCTCGGGGTTGAAGATCGCCGGCAGGGCGGCCCGGTTGACCGTCCCTTCGGGCGTCATCGCCTCGCCGGTGATCCGCTTGGTGTCAGGCACCTGTTTGACGCAGACTACACAGTTGTATGGCACGTCTGTGGTCTCCAATACCATTCATCAATACGGCCGGCCCCAATGGACCGGCCGTCCTATCACGGTGCGAGATAGTAGCGAAGGGAACCGGGGGCGTCAAGAAGTTTTGTTGTCCGCGCGGTTCTTTCTCGCCCGAGGAATGCCGATCGGTATAATACACCTGCCCGAGCCGGGCGACTGTTAATGATGATCATTCGTTGTCCCCAATGCCGTCACGACATGGA
>JAPLNA010000197.1:0-3215 GCA_026693065.1 Planctomycetota bacterium | reverse complement strand
CCAACTCGGCCTTGGGTCGGCGCGTCCAGTGTCCGGTGTGTGGGGAGGCGTTCACGGCGGCGTTGCCCAAGGCGGTGATGATGGAACCGCCTTCTCCACCAGAACTTGAGCCTCCCCCGCCGGGTTTCGCCGAGCACCCGGGCACGCGGAGGCCCGCCCCGGTCCATGCCCCGGCGCGAGGCCCAACCGGCGACCTCATCGCCACCCCCGTCGACGACGATTTCGAGGTCATCGAACTGGCCGAGATCGTCGAGCCGCCTTCGCCTCCCGCCCGCGCCCCCGCGGGCCCGTCCGCCGGGCCCAGCGAGATTATCGATATCCTCCAGGGCCGGGGCTCCGAAGACCAGGGGCCCATGTCTGACACCCTGGCGGCCCTGTACGGCCAGGCCCAGGGCGGCCAGGACGACCAGGACGGCGACGTCCAGGACGCCGAGCTGGTCACGGAGGAGGTCGACGAGGCCCTGTCGGCCCTGGCCGGGGCGAGCACCCGCGCCCAGGCCGCCGGACGAGCCCCGGTCGACAAGGCCAACTCCTGGTACATCGTCAGCGATGCCGTGGAATACGGCCCCTACAGCGGGCAGGCCATCCTCGCCGCCGTCCAATCGGGGCGGCTCCGCCCGCACATCGTCCTGCACGACGCGGCGGCCGAGGTGGAGGTCACCGTCGCCCAGCTTGTCCAGGCGATGGTCCGCCAGGGCCGGATGAAACCCCCCGGCGGACGGACTTCGCCCGGGGCCAAGAAGACCCCGGGAACCCAAAGGACAGCCGGAACCCCCAAGACACCCGAGCCCTCCGGGCCGCCGGCGCCCCTCGCGCCGGACGCCCCCCGCGTCGCCGAAACTCCCGCGCCCAGCGCGCCCGGCGATACCGAACCCCCCGCGCCTTCCCCCTTGCCGGGTGTCTCTCACGATCCCCAAGAACCCTTGTCCGCTCTTTCACCTGGTGTAGCGGGCGACGGCAGGTCGGCCGTCCCCTCGGCGGCGCTGATGGCCGCCCTTACCTCCCCCGCCCCCGTCCCGGCGGTTTCCCCCGCCCCAACCCTCGCCCAGGCCGCCGCGGCCGTGCCTCTCCGCCTGGCCCGCCCGCGGGGAAGCGGGCTGACGCTGTCGGAAACCGCCTTGCTCCTGTTGGCGGCGGCGTTGGGCGCGGCGGCCGCGGGGCTCCTGCTGCCCTGGCTGGCCGGCGCCCGGGGCGCCCGGGCCAGCCTTCGCCTGGGCGACCTGGCCAACGCGTGGGCCCACGCCCACGGCGGGCTAACCCTGGGGGCCGCGGCGCTGGCCCTGATCCTCCTGCCCCTTCGCCGCTGGTCCGGCCGCCGCCTCGCCTGTGCGTGCCTGGTCGTGTTGTGCCTGGCCGACCTGCTCGTCCAGGGCCTGGCCCTGAGCGACATCCGCAAGACGACCGGGCTGGCCGTCAACGTCGGGGCCCTGGGCGTGGGGGCGTGGCTGGCCCTCGGGGGCGCCCTGGCCGCCGGATTCCTCGCCGCCTTCGCCGCCGCCACCACCATCCCTCCAACCCGCCTCCGCCGGTGAGCCCCCGCCGTCAGGGGAGAAGAATTGTGCGGATTTTTCGTTTCCGCCCGCCCGCCCGGCGGTAATAATACCCTCCGGCATCGGACCAATTCCCCGTGGCATGAAAGGAACGAATCATGAAGAAGACCGGATGGATCGTGGCAGTGGCGGTGATCGCGTCTTTGGCGATCGGATGTGGCAAGGACAAAGGCGCCGACAAGGCCGGTTCCGGCGCGCCGGCCGCGACGGCCAAAACCCCCAAGGACGCCGTGCTGAACTTCGCCAAGGCCTTCGAGACCAACGACAAGGCCCTGCTGCTGGCCAACGTCCAGGCCGGGCCCAAGGAACTGCCCGCCATCGAGGCCATGTTTGATATGGCCACCGCGATGATGAAGTTCGACGAGAAGATGGTCAAAGCCTATGGCAAGGAGGCTGTGGCGAAGGCCGGCGTGAAGGGTGAATCGAATTTCCCCAAGTCGGCCGATATCGAAAGCAAGCTCAAGGTCACCGAGACCGGCGACAAGGCCGTCGCGACCATGGAGGGCGAGAAGAACCCGATGGACCTGGTGAAGGTCGGCGGGGCCTGGAAGATCGACGCCTCCGCCATGGTGAGCAAGGAAAAGGGCATGGATAAGACCGACGACATGGCCAAGATGTCCAAGGCCATGGTCAAGGCCGTCAACGAGGTCAGTGAGAACATCGGCAAGCCCGGCACCACCGCCGAGTCGATCAACGAAGAGATGGGCAAGAAGATGATGGCCGCCATGATGGAGATGATGCCCAAGGGCGAGATGAAGGCCCCCGAAGTTCCCTCGACCCCCGAGACTGCCTCGGCCCCCGAGGTTCCGGCGACCATGCCGGCTGACAAGTAATCCTCCCTCCGCCGGACGGCTGGTTTTGTGGGGAATGGAGCCACCCCGATCGGTAGAATGAGCCGGTGCCCTGAAAGGAACCAGTCATGAGAGAAATGATGCCATAGGGCCACGACCCCGCGGTCTGGGAGGCCCCGCGAGTGCGTTTTTTGTGGCGAAGGGATCCGGCTCCAGGGGTAGAATAGCCCGGCGGAGATGGACATGTCGACCAGGCAAGGCCCGAGGTAGCCGTGACGACAAATCGGAAACACACGATTGGCGTATCGCCCGCGAGCACGGGGGGGCTTTCGAGCGTCCCGGGCTGGCTGGCCGGGCTGCTGGCGACGGGGGGCGAGCCGGCCGCCTGCCGACGGTTCTTCCGCGAGAGCCCCGGGGTTTCGACGGAGACGGTGCGGCTGTGCGCGGCCGGTGCGTTTGCCCGGCGGGCGCTGGGGCGGGGCAGGCCCGACTACGTTTTCTACAAGCAGCCGGCCGCGGGCGGGCCCTACGGGCTCATCGAACTCAAGCGAGCCGAAGGCGCCGTGCAGGGGTATTACAGCACACGGTGGCCGGCCGGGGCGGACCGGGCGGCGCTGGCGCGCGGGCGATTCCTGAACTCCGAGGACTTCTTCCTGGCCGGTACGGGGGGCGAGGCGGTCCTGTTCGTCGGCGTCAGCGGGGAGGCCACGCGGGCCTGTCAGGGCCTGATCGCCCGGTCGGCCGACCGCGGCGAGTTGGGCGGGGGGCGGAGACTCTACACGACCGACGACCTGCACGCCCTGCTGGGCGGGGCGTCGGGCCCGAACCTGTTCGTGGTGGAGGCCCTGCCCGCCCGCCCCGCCCCCGGCGGCGG
>JAPLNA010000196.1:11892-13059 GCA_026693065.1 Planctomycetota bacterium | reverse complement strand
ACGTCGTGCTGGCCACCTGCGACAAGTTCAACGCCAATCACAAGCACCTGGCCCCAACCTTCGCCGTGGACGACGCCCAGGCGGCGGCCCTGGCCCGCTACGCCGCGGGCGACCCGGCGACGAGCGTCGCCGTCGCCGAAAAGAAGCTCGCCGGCTACACCAGCGTCTACAGCGGCGTGATGCAGTTGCCCCCCTCCCTGCTGCGGTCGCTGGCGAAGAAGGCCGGCGTGCACATCTACAACGACCAGGACCAGATCGTGACGGCCGGCGGGGGCATCGTCGCCCTCCACGCGACGAGCGACGGCACGCACGCCCTTGTGATGCCCGCCCCGTGCCAGGCCACCGACGCCGTCACCGGCGAGTCGCTGGGAACGAAGGCGAGTTTCTCCTTCGACATGAAGACGGGCGACACGAGAGTCCTTCGCATCAAGTGAACGTTGTGATTGACGCGGCCCGGGGCGGCAGGATAGAACGTATTGGCCGGCGACGCACGGAACCCCCGTGCCCGGCCACCCGGAGATACCACATGAAGACCGCCGCCCGCCTGTCCGTGATTCTCGCCGTGACCGTGAGCCTGGCCCTGCTGTCGACCAGCCAGGCCCAGGAAAAGAAGAAGGACCAGCCCAAGAAGCTCTCGCCCGGGCTGGTGAAACTGACGGCCAAGACCACCCCGCTCGCCCAGGGCGAGAAGATCGCCTTCTTCGGCGACTCGGTCACGATGCAGGGCGGATACATTGACATGATCGCGACGGCGCTCAAGGACAGCCCGGCCACCAGCGGGCTGGGCGTCGAGCTGCTCCGGCACGGGCTCGACGGCGGACGCGTGCCCACCGTGCTCGAGGGCAAGAGCCCCTGGGGCAATCTCGGGGCCACGATGGAGTCGCTGATCGAGACCGAGAAGCCCACCGTCGTCGTCGTCTTCCTGGGCATCAACGACGTCTGGCATGGCGAGAAGGGCACGACCAAGCCCGACTTCGAGGCCGGGCTCAAAACCATGATTGAACTGATCCGCAAGAACGGCGCCATCCCCGTGCTCTGCACCCCGACCGTCATCGGCGAGGAGATGACGGCCAAGAACGTCCTGACGGCCAAGCTGGGCGAGTACGGCGAGGTCACCCGCAAGCTCGCCAAGGACGGCAAGATCACCCTGGTCGACCTGCACAAGGC
>JAPLNA010000196.1:0-11845 GCA_026693065.1 Planctomycetota bacterium | reverse complement strand
GGGAAACAAGCACTCGGGCGTGCTGACCTACGACGGCGTGCACATGGGCGAGGCCGGCAACACCATCATCGCCGACCAGATGTCCAGCGGCCTGGTCGAGGCCCTCAAGCATCGCCCGACCGCCTCGGCCCCGGCGAAGTAAATCTGGGGACGCTACCCAGATTCTTAAATGACCACGACGCGAAATATGGGTAGCGTCCCCAGTTTTAAGACCATGAACCCCTGGCCGGCCCAACCGCAAGCGACCAACCCGTTCTTGACGCGGGGGGAATGGCTCAAGGCGGCCCTGCACGTTCACACGACGGCCTCCGACGGCAAGGTCTCGCCGCGCGAGGCCCTGGAGGCCTATCGCCGACTTGGGTACGACGTCGTCGCCCTTACCGACCACGACCGCGTCACGCTCGCCGATCCGCCCGAGGGCCTGACGCTCCTGACCGGGGCGGAGTGGGCCGCCGCCGTGCCCGATTCCCCCGCGGGCTTCCACTTCGTCACGATCGGCATCGGCCCGGTCGAGGCGGCCCCCATCGCCGCCCTGCACAACCGCCCGGCCAAGATGGCCGCCCTCTTGCGAACGCTCTGCCCGCTGGTGATCGTCGCCCACCCCTACTGGTCGGCCCTGACGACCGAACTGCTCGCGAGCCTCGGGCCCGCCGGCGCCCTGGAAGTCTACAACCACGGCTGCGAACTCGAGGACGCCCTGGGCTACTCGCACTATGCGTGGGACCAACTCCTCGCCCGGGGCCATCACTGGCTGGGCCTGGCCGTCGACGACAGCCATTGGTCCACCCCGGACCACGGCGGGGCCTGGGTCATGATAAAATCCCCCGACCGTTCGCCCGCCTCCATCCTCGCCGCCCTGGCCTCGGGCTGCTTCTACTCCTCCACCGGCCCGGCCATCGAATCCTTCTGCCTCTCCAACCGCACCGTCACCCTCCGCTGCTCCGCGGCCGCCAGCATCCTCTTCCGCTGCAACGGTTCCCTGGGCACGGGCCTGCACCGCCCCGGCCCGGGCGAGTCCCTCACCTTCGCCGAGCACCTTCTCCCCGCCCGCGCCCGATTCGTCCGCGCCGAAGTCACCGACTCCGCCGGCGGCAAGGCCTGGACCAACCCGATCTATCTGGCCTGACGCGAGGACGCGATCGACGTAGCCGGTAGTCCGCCTTCGGCGGATAGCCCGTGGGAAACGCTCAATACCGTATCGTGATCACATTCTTCACGTCGGCCACGATAAAGATCCAGGCGTCCTTCTCTGGGAAATACCACAAGGTGCCCGTAATGGGGCGGAACCACGCGTCTCAGCGGAATTCCGTCAGGCCCGTTCACGGGCCTTGGCCCCGCCGAAGGCGGGTATCGGCCGGGGCTTGTAGCCCCGGCCTGGAGCGAGTCGACTCCTTCTCTTTTTCTTGCTGTCAGCCCGCTTGAGCGGGCTTGCCGAGGTCGGTGGCTTTAGCCCTCGGGGCCATCACGGCTGATCACGGCCGCCCGAGGGAGAATCCATGGGCTCTAGCCCAGGCCCCAGGTAAGCCCGCTCAAGCGGGCTGAAGAAACCGGGAGAATGAAGGAGAGAGTTTTGCCGTCCGTCCGCCGGGGCTACAAGCCCCGGCCGATACCCGCCTGCGGCGGGGCAAGGCCCCTCAAGGGGCCTGAAGAACCAAGCCCCCACGTACCTGGCGCCGACCCCTGGCCTGTGCGAAAACTCTTGTTTTGCTGAGACTGGGGATGAATCAACCACTCACGGCCGCCACCAACCCTTGCGGGGGCCATGGTGCGAGGGGAGAATGGCCCAGACGCCTGGCCCCGGCGCGGGGCGCGGGCGGAGCGAGGTCCCGAACAGGACGGTGTCCCATGCGGATGCGGATCGTCGGGCTGATACTGGCAGGAACGATGATGACGAATTCAGCGGCGGCGGCGGGAAGGGAGATCTTCGTGGCCCCGGGCGGCAGCGACGCCAACCCCGGCACGCGGGAAAAACCCCTGGCGACGGTCGCGGCGGCCCAGGCGGCGGCGAGGAAGGCACGGGCTGACGGGGCTGTCAGCGTGATCCTGAGGGAGGGAACGTATTATCTGGACAAGACGCTCGTCCTCGGGCCTGAGGATTCAGGCCGGGCCGGGGCGACCGTGGCGTACGCGGCGGCCGAGGGAGAGCGGGCCGTCCTCAGCGGCGGGGTGAAGATGGAGCTGGCGTGGCGGGACTACAAGGGGCCCGTCAAGCAGGCGAGCGTGCCCAAAGGCTTCACGACGGACCAGTTCTTCGTCAACGGCCAGTCGCAGCGGCTGGCGCGGTACCCCAACTACAACCCGAAGCAGCGGATCTTCGGCGGGTACGCCGCGGACGCCTTCAGTCCGGCCCGGGCGGCGCGGTGGGCCAATCCGGCCGGCGGGTTCATCCACGCGATGCACCTGCACACCTGGGGCGGGTTCCATTACCGCATCACGGGCAAGAAGCCCGACGGCACGATCGAGTACGAGGGCGGCTGGCAGAACAACCGCCCGATGGGCATGCACGGGGACTACCGCTTCGTCGAGGGGATCTTCGAGGAACTCGACGCCCCCGGCGAGTGGTTCCTGGACTCCCGGGCCGGCGTGATCTACTTCTACCCGCCCGACGGGCTGGACCTGGCCAAGGCGACCTTCGAGGGCGTGCGACTGGCCCACCTGGTGGAGGTCCGCGGGACGCGGGAGAAGCCGGCGGAGTTCCTGACGCTCCGCGGCCTGACGTTCCGCCACGCGGCCCGGACGTTCATGGAGACCAGAGAGCCCCTGCACCGCAGCGACTGGACGATCTCCCGCGGCGGGGCGGTGTTCCTCGCCGGCGCGCGGGACTGCAGCGTGGAAGACTGCGAGTTCGACCAGACCGGCGGCAACGCGGTGTTCGTCAGCGGGCACGCCCGGCGAGTGAGCGTTCGCGGGTGCTTTATCCACGACGTGGGCGCCAGCGGGGTGTGTTTCGTGGGCGAGGCCTCGGCCGTCCGGCGCGGGGTGGCCGACGCGACCGGGTCGGTCAAGGACATCGACCTGACACCCGGGCCGGCCAATGAGGAATACGTCGCCGACTGCCTCGTCGAGGACTGCCTGATGGAGCGGTGCGGGCGGGTGGAGAAGCAGGTGGCGGGGGTGCAGATCTCCCGCTCGGCCCGGGTGACGGTGCGGCATTGCAGCATCTACGAGATGCCGCGGGCGGGCATCAATATCTCCGAGGGCACGTGGGGCGGGCACGTCATCGAGGGCTGCGACGTGTTCGACACCGTGCTCGAGACGGGCGACCACGGCTCGTTCAATTCCTGGGGGCGCGACCGCTACTGGGGGCTGACCGACGTCGACCTCAACGCGGTGCTGCTGGGCGACCGCAAGGGCCTGCCCCTGCTGGACGCCGTCGAGACGACCGTGATCCGCGACAGCCGCTGGCGGTGCGACCACGGGTGGGACATCGACCTGGACGACGGCTCGACGAACTACCACATCTACAACAACCTGTGCCTCCACGGCGGCATCAAGCTCCGCGAGGGATATCGCCGGGTGGTGGAGAACAACGTGATCGCGACGGACTCGCTCCACCCGCACGTGTGGTTCGGCGCCAGCGAGAACGTCTTCCGCCGCAACGTCGTCGCCCAGCCCTACAAGCCCATCGGCATGCCCGCCTGGGGCAAGGCCATCGACGCCAACCTCCTCCACGTGCCCGGGCAGGTGGCCCCCTCGCCGGCCAAGGCCCTCCAGGCGATCTCCCAGGCCGATGAACACTCCCTGGCCGGCGACGCCCGGTTCCTCGACCCGGGCGCGGGAGACTACCGCGTGGCGGAGAACTCCCCGGCCCGTGGGCTCGGTTTCGTGAACTTCGACATGACGTCGTTCGGCGTCCGCAAGCCTTCTCTCCGCGCGATTGCCCGCACGCCCGCCCTTCCCGCCGCCGGCGCCGCCCGGCCAACCCCCGCCAGCGACGCCGCCAGTTGGCTGGGCGCGACCGTCAAGAGCATGCAGACCGAGGGCGAGAAATCCGCCACAGGCATGTTCGCCATCACCGGCGTGCTCTTCGTGACCGTCCCCCCCGCCAGTAAGGCCGCGTCTCTGGGCTTCTCGTCCCTGACCGTCGTAACCGCCCTGAACGGCACGAAGATCTCAACCCTCAAAGACTTCCTGGCCTACCTGGACAAAACCCCCTCCGGCACAAAGATCACCGCCTCAGTCTGGGCGGGCCAGAAGGCCAAGACCATCACGTGGGTGAAGTGAGACAGGAAAGGCAGATATAAGGGTCATATCCCCCGATCCACCCCACACACGGCTCGCGGGGGACCCGGCGGCGGTTCCCCCGAGCCCCCTTCCCCGGCCCACACACGCCAAAACAGCGACACGCCCGGTCGTCGCGCGACTGGCCCTCCCGATGCCGTGGGGGTGTGTGGGCCGGGCAGAGGGGTTTGGGGAGAGCGACCGCACGCTCTCCCCATGTTCTCGGTTGGTGGGATCGCGGGTGTGGACGGGAAGGGCCGAGAGGATCAGTCCCGGGTTCCTCATAGATCGTTTACGTGGGTAATGGGGGTTCCCCTCATAGCACACAGTTGCACTTACCCACGCTGTCGAGCAGGGCCAGGTCGGCGAAGGTATCGCGGTCTTCCAGGCACAGGCCGGGGGAAAGGTCGGGGCGGCGGGAACGGATCTGGGACAGGAGAAAGCGGTAGGTTTCTTCGCGGCGGGCGCGGGGGAATCGACGGCGGCCGTCCGGGCATTTCTCGGCGGAACGGAAGAGATCGGTCAGAGGATTTCCCTCGCCCAGCCGGGCGGCGGCCAGGCGAAGGGCGGTGTCGAAACTGCACAGGCTGCCCATGGTGATCCGCTCGATGGGGACGGTGGAGAGAAGTTCCTCGATCAGGGCGAAATAGCCGTCGGCCCAGTCGCCGACCGGCAGGATGGGCATGATGACGGCGCGGATGCGGTAGCCGGCCCGGGCGCAGCGGCGCATTGCGGCGAGGCGTTCGGCCGGGGAGGGTGTACCCGGCTCGAAGTGCTTCCAGAGGCCTTCGCTAGCCAGGCTCCAGGAGAGGACCACGTTGCCGCCGTGCGGGAGGGGCAGGAGGTTTTCCACGTCGGCTGACTTGGTCAGGAGGATCAGCCGTGCATAGGGATGGCCGGCGAAGAAGGGGACGATCCGACGCGAGAAGCCCGTCAGCGGGTCCAGGGCCAGGCCGTCCTGGAGCTTGCCGAGATAGAACACGGTGGGGCGCTGCGCCTGTCGGGCGATCCGGTCGATCTGGGCGAGGGTTTCATCGAGGTTGAGGAACACCTTGACCGTCGGAGAGAACCACACGCCGCGAGTGCCGGCGAGGTAGCAGTACGCGCAGCCGTACGGGCAGAAGCCGTATGGGGAGAAGTGCCAGTAGTTCGGGCAGCAATTGTGCTGTTCGTCACTGAAGCGAACAGAACTCTTGTGCTCCCCTAGCACGAGCGTTCGCTTTCCCGTCTGATGCCGACGCAACGGATCGCTCTGGCCCAGATCGATCTGGGCATGGGAGAGGCCCTGGCGATCGAGAACCTCGGCGGCCGGGTAGACCCGCCGAACCGCTTCGACGAATCGAATCCGGGCCGGCGTTGTACAACTCCCGCGCGCAAGCACGATCCGGCCTGGTTGGAAATGCGGCACCGCACGGGGCCGATACTCATCGGCCGCACCATCGAGGGGCAGCGGCAGGGCCAGTGAAGTTGGCGAGTGTCGGCTCATCCGAACATATACCGTACACTCATGAGGGCCTCGCGTCCAGAAGAAAAGCGAGCCCGAACGCGGAATGCAGGCAAGATGCCTGCACCACAATTCACTCGACGTAGACGGCCGGGACGAGGTCGCGGGTGTGGAGGGTGTAGTGGCCTGAGAGGATGACGTCGCGGATGTCGTCGGCGTGGTGGAGGTCGGGGAGGGTTTCGATCCAGCACTTGTTGACGTGGACGAGGCGGTGGACGTCGCCGGCGTTGACGAGGGGCAGGCGGAGTCGGACGGCGGCGCGGGCGATCATGTTGGCGCGGGCTTCGTCGTGGCTGCCGGTGCGGCACTCGAGGGCGTCGGGGCGGAGGCCGGCCAGGAGCATGGCGGCGCTGCTGGGGGAGCGGAGGGGATGGGCCAGGATGGCCAGGTGCCCGTGCATACGGGCGCGGGCCAGCAGTTCGGAGGGCTCACAGAGGCGGGCGTACTCCGGATCGCGGGCGCCCAGGATGATCAGGTGCTGCCCGTCGAGGATGGGGCCGATGCTGCGCTCGATGCCGGGGAAGATGCGGATCTCCGGGAACTGCTCCTGCAGGGCGGCCAGTTCGCCGTCGTCCCAGACGGCGTCGTGCTCGGTGAGGTAGACGGCGTCGTATCCGGTGGCGACAAGGCGACTGAGCAGTTCCTCCGGCCGATGCCGCGCGCAGGGGCTGTACCGGCTGGTGTGCAGGTGCAGTTCGACTTTCATGTAAACCAATGCCTCCGGGGGGAAAGTACGATATGGGGGGCGGGGGAGGCAAAACGGACATCGGGGAGATTCAAATTGCCAATTGCCAATTGCCGATTGCCGATTTACAGAGCTGACGCCGATGCGAGGTCCCCTCTTGCCGTTCAATCGGCAATCGGCAATTGGCAATCGACAATTGGCCAGGCCTACCGATCCCCATACCCCTGGGGATGTCCCTTGTGCCAGTTCCACGCGTGGGCGACGATGGTGGCCAGGTCGGGGAACTGGGGTCGCCAGTGGAGTTGGGAGAAGGCTTTTTGGCTGGAGGCGACGAGGCGGGCCGGGTCACCGGGGCGGCGAGGGGCGAGGGCCGATGGGATGGGCAGGCCGGTGACGGTGCGGCAGGTTTCGATGACCTGCTTGACGCTGAAGCCCTCGCCGTTGCCGAGATTGAAGACCCCGACGGCCCCGGGAGCGATCGCGCCGGCGGCGAGCACGTGGGCGGCGGCCAGGTCGCAGACGTGGATGTAGTCGCGAACGCACGTGCCGTCGGGGGTGTCGTAGTCGTCCCCGAAGATTTTTACCTGGGGACGTCTGCCCAGGGCGGCTTCAAGGACCAGCGGGATGATGTGGGTTTCGGGGGAGTGGGCCTCGCCGATATCGCCGGCGGGGTCGGCCCCGGCGACGTTGAAGTATCTCAGGCAGACGGCTCCGAGGCCGAACGCGTCGGCGTGGGCGCGGATCATGTACTCGACGGCGAGTTTGCTGGCCCCGTAGGGGTTGATGGGGGCGAGGCGGTCGGTTTCCTGGATGGGCGAGCGGTCGGGGTTGCCGTAGACGGCCGCCGTCGAGGAGAAGACCAGGCGTTTGACGCCGCACTCGTTCATCGCCTCCAGCAGCGTGAGGGCGTTGAGGGTGTTGTTGCGGAAGTATTTGTCGGGGGCGGCCATGGACTCGCCGGCCTCGATGAAGGCGGCGAAGTGGATGACGGTGTCGATCTTGTTGGCTCGCAAGGCCTGCTTGAGGGCGGCGGCGTCGGCGACGTCGGCGACGACCAGCCGGGCGCCGGCGACGGCGGCGGCGTGGCCTTTGACGAGGCTGTCGTAGACGGTGCCGTCATGCCCGCCGGCTTTCAATGCCCGCAGGACATGCGAGCCGATGTATCCCGCCCCGCCGGTCAGGAGGACGTTCATGGGAGGTTTCTCCGGCGAGGAGGCCTGGGGAACCACGAAGGACACAAAGGACACGAATAACACAAAGGAAGAAAAGAAGAATAGAGAGAAGAAGAAAGGGATCTTGTGGCGGGGTGGAGGCGGGCCCCGCGGGGGGATTCTGCGACGGTCGGTCTATGTCGGTTCAGCCTCATTCCTGCCATGCCCTGCGCCCGCGAACCATTTGCTCTTCGGCCTGGTCCCTCCGGGCTTCTCTTGTTTCTATCTCTTTGTCTTCTTCCTTCGTGTTCTTTGTGGGCTTTGTGTTCTTCGTGGTTCCCCCTTGCCGCCCTACAGAAGCGGGGCCAGGAGTTCGGCCACGAAGTCGCCGACTTTCTTGGCCAGTTGGTCGGTCGGGAGGGATTTGGAATCGGTGATGCGGTGGACGATGGCCGAGCCGACGATCGCGCCGTCGGCGACCTGGCAGACGGTCTGGACCATGTCGGGGCTGGAGATGCCGAAGCCCACGCAGATGGGGGTGTCGGTGTGGGTGCGAAGCTCGCGGACGCCGGCGATGGTGGCCTCGGGGAGGGCGGAGCGTTCGCCGGTGATGCCGGCGACGGAGACGTAGTAGATGAAGCCGCGGCTGGCGCGGGCGATGGCGAGGCGGCGGTCGGGCGGGGTGGTCGGGGCGATTAAGAGCACGGGACAAAGACCTTGCGAAACCGCAAGGGGTTGGAGGGAGGAGGATTCATTTAAGGGGAGGTCGGGGATGATGACACCGTCCAGACCGGAGGCGCGGGCGCTGCGCAACCAGGAGTCGACGCCGTGGCGGTAGACGATGGAGTAGCTGACCATCGCGAGAAGGGCCATCGCCCCGCCTTCGCGGCGGTAGCGGGCGACGGTGTCGAGGATCTTGTCGCTGGTGATGCCGGCGGCGAGGGCTTCGGTGTAGGAGGCCTGGATGATGGGCCCGTCGGCGACGGGGTCGCTGAAGGGCACGCCCAGCTCGCAGATCCGCGTGCCGCGGGCTTCCATCTCGTGCAGGATGGCCCGCGTGGCGTCGAGGCTGGGGTAGCCGGCCGTCAGGAAGGGCAGAAGCGTTTTTCGCCCCCGGCGACGGAGGTCGGCGAACGTCGCGACCAGGCGGTTGGTTTTCAGGGCGCGGGCGTCGGAGCGGGCGGACATGCTTATAGCCTCCCCTGGCGGCGAAGGATGGCGGCGATTTCGTTGCAGTCTTTGTCGCCGCGCCCGGAGAGGTTGATCAGGACGATCTGGTCCTTGCCCATCGTGGGCGCCAGGGCCAGGCCCTCCGCGACGGCGTGGGAGGATTCGAGGGCGGCGATAATCCCCTCGGCCCGGGCGAGGGTCATGAGGGCGGCGATGGCCTGGTCGTCGGAGCGGTTGGTGTAGCGGACGCGGCCGGTGTCTTTCCAGTAGCTGTGTTCGGGTCCGACGCCGGGGTAGTCGAGCCCGGCCGAGACGCTGTGGACGGGGGCGGTCTGCCCGTCAGCGTCCTGAAGGACGTAGGTGAGGGCGCCGTGGAGGACGCCGGGGGCGCCCTGGCAGAGGGTGGCGGCGTGCTCGCCGGGGGTGAGCCCGCGTCCGCCGGCTTCCACGCCGACCATGGCGACGGAGGCGTCTTTGATCATCGGGGCGAAGAGCCCGGCGGCGTTGGACCCCCCGCCGACGCAGGCGACGAGGAGGTCGGGCAGTCGCCCCTCGGCCTTGAGCATCTGCTTGCGGGCCTCGCGCCCGATGCACGACTGGAACTCGCGGACCATCGTCGGGAACGGGTGAGGCCCGCAGACCGAGCCGAGGATGTAGTGGGTCCCCTCGACGGAGCCCATCCAGTCTCGCATGGCCTCGTTGGTGGCGTCTTTGAGGGTTCGCTGGCCGGATTCGACGGGGATGACGCGAGCGCCCAGGAGTTTCATGCGGAAGACGTTGAGTTCCTGTCGGCGGATGTCCTCGGAGCCCATGTAGACGTCGCACTCGAGCCCGTAGACGGCGGCGGCGGTGGCGGTGGCCACGCCGTGCTGGCCGGCGCCGGTCTCGGCGATCACACGGCGTTTGCCCATGCGGAGAGTCAGGAGGGCCTGGCCGAGGGTGTTGTTGATCTTGTGGGCGCCGGTGTGATTCATGTCCTCGCGTTTGAGGTAGATCTTCGCCCCGCCGAGCTGTTCGGTGAGGCGGCGGCAGAAGTACAGTTCGCTGGGCCTGCCGGCGATGGTCCGCAGGTCCGAGTCGAGGGTGGCGCGGAACGCCTTGTCGGCCATGGCGGAGCGGAACTGTTCGTCCAACTGCGTCAGGGCCGTCATCAGGGTCTCGGGGACGAACTGCCCCCCGTACGGGCCGAAGTAGCCTTTCCGGGCGGCGGGCGTGCGTTTGTCTGAACTCATCGGACACCTTCGTGGGATAATGTCAAAGGCCCATGGTACGGCGGGCGGCGGACGGACGCAAGGGTTTGGCCCCGGCGAGCCGATAGGAATCATATTATCCGGCAGGGCATTGACGCCAGCCCTGCCCGCGGGTAGAATTGCGCAATTCGCCTCATAGGTGCGCGGATAGTCCGTCTTCTCGCCCACAGGAGCTGCTGACGATGGCCGATACGCTGGAAGCCAGCATTGCAAAAATCATCGCGAAAGGGAAGGAAAAGGGGTACCTGACCTACGAGGAGATGAACGCCGCGCTGCCCGACGAGGCCGTCAGCCCCGATCGGCTCGACACGTTGCTGATGACGCTGGACGAGATGGGCATCGAATTGCTCGACGAGTCGGAGGCCGAGAAGCGCACGACGTTCGAGGAAGAGGAAGAAGAAGGGGTCGAGGAAGAAAAGCCCCCGGCGGAGGAAGAAAGCCCCGAGGACACCCGGCGGATCGACGACCCGGTACGGATGTACCTGACGCAGATGGGCGAGATTCCGCTGCTGACCCGCGACCAGGAGATCGGGCTGGCGCGGAAGATCGAAATGACGCGGATGCACTTCCGCCGGCGCGTGCTCGAGAGCGATTACAGCACGCAGCAGGCGATCGAGATTCTCACGCAGGTGCAGGAGGGGCAGTTGCCCTTCGACCGGACGATGAAGATTTCGACGGCGGAGAACCTCTCGAAGGAGACGATCACCGCCCGGATGCCCTCGAACCTGCCGACGCTGCGGAGGATGGTCGACGCCAACCGCGTGGACTGGGACCGCATCCGCCAGACGGACGAGAAGGACAAGGATCACCGCCACCGGATCCAGCGGCGGTTGTGGCGCCGCGGGCGAAGGGCGGCGACGCTGGTGGAAGAGCTCTCGCTGCGGACCAGCCGCATCCAGCCGCTGATGAAGAAGCTCCAGCACGTCTGTTCGAAGATGATGGAGCTCAAGCGGAACCTGGAAGGCCCGGACGCCGAGGCCCTGCCGACCGAGGACGCCGAGGCCATGCGGGATGAGATCCTCGGGCTGACCGACCTGGTTCAGGAAGAGCCCGACCTGCTGCACCGGCGGGTGAAGGCGATCCAGAAGGTTTTCAACGATTACGAACAGGCGAAGCGCGAGCTGTCGGGCGGCAATTTGCGCCTGGTGGTCTCGATCGCCAAGAAGTACCGCAACCGGGGGTTGAGCTTCCTGGACATCATCCAGGAGGGCAACACGGGTCTGATGCGGGCGGTGGACAAGTACGAATACCGCCGCGGGTACAAGTTCTCGACCTACGCGACGTGGTGGATCCGCCAGGCCATCACGCGGGCCATCGCCGACCACGCCCGGACGATCCGCATTCCGGTGCACATGATCGAGACGATGAGCCGGCTGCGGAACATTTCCAAGAGGCTGGTGCAGCGGCTGGGGCGCGAGCCCTCGATCGAGGAGATCGCCGAGGAAGCCAGCATGAGCGTCTCGGAGGCCCGGCGGGTGCTGAAGATTTCGCGGCACCCGATCAGCCTGGACCGGCCGGTCGGGGAGAGCGAGGACAGCTACTTCGGCGACTTCATCGAGGATGAGACGGCCGAGAACCCCATCGAGAGCGCGGGCACGGAGATGCTCAAGGACCGGATCGAGGAAGTCCTCAAGACGCTGACGTATCGCGAGCGGGAGATCATCAAGCTGCGGTACGGCATCAGCGACGGGTACACGTACACGCTGGAGGAGGTCGGTCGGATCTTCAAGGAGGCGCGCGAGCGGGTCCGCCAGGTGGAGGCCAAGGCCATCCGCAAGCTCCAGCACCCGGGGCGTGCGAGGAAGCTCGAAGGGTTCCTGGACCGGACGTCGCAGTCGCAGGAGAACTGACGCGCGGGCGGGGG
>JAPLNA010000195.1 GCA_026693065.1 Planctomycetota bacterium | reverse complement strand
GGCGCCCACCGCAATGTCGCCGAGGCCGCCGCCAATCTCGAACAGTACATCAGCCAGACCCTCCGCCCGCTCCGCCGCCTGAGCACCGAAGAGCTCCTCCAACGCCGCTACGAGTCCTGGCGCAAGAAGGGCAAGGTCCTCCACCTGACGCCGGGGGCCTGAAGGGCGAGGACGCACAATAATCCCCCGCAAAGAAGGGTGTCTTTACTTCGCGTCGCTCTTGCCCGCGATGACGGCCAGCAGGAGCACGACCCCGCGGAGCACGAGGGCGCCGGCGAGGGACAGCAGCAGCAGGCTCCAGCAGAAGGACATCAGCAGCCACAGATCGCCCGTGAGATAGCCCGAGAAGGGTTTGTTCATGGCCGCGACGGCAGCGGCGACCCCGACCAGCACGGGCGGGGCCAGCAAGGTCGCCCGCAGCTTGCCGCCGGAGGGCTGCAGCCGCACCAGCAGGCACAGCGAGAGGTAGAAGAACAGCCAGATCCGCCAGTCGCTCCACTTTTGTTTGAGGATGGTCTCGGCCTGCCGACGGACGAGGCGGAGCTGGGTGTCCAGTTCGGTCCAGACGCCGCCCCAGGTCTTGGGGAGGGATTGATCGAGGGTTTTGGGCAGGAGCTTTCCGTCACGGATAACGTCGGCGCCGTAGGTTTCGACGGCGCCCTTGCCGATGAGGGCCTTGACGCCCACGATGGCCAGCAGGCAGACGACGATGGCGATGAGGCTGGCGACGATGGGCCCGACGACCTTGAGCTTGGGGGTCGCTTCGGCGGTCACGGCGGCCTCCTGCGGGGCGGGGGCCTTGCTCTTGCTCGAAGAGGAGGACGAGCCGCCCATGAGGCTGGCGCGGCGGATTTCCCCGCCCGTGATCAGGCTGCCGAAGATATACCCCATCGCCGAAACCAGCGAGCCGGGCAGTAGTACCCAGTGCACCCAGACGGGCCGCCCGATGCTCCCCAGAAGACGGTAGACGCCATGGCCCATCAGCAACAGGCCGAACAGCCAGAGGGCAAGGGTTACGTAGAGCACGGGTTCTCCTTTTCTGTTACCTTGGATATCGGCCAAGGGGGCCCCGGTTCAATACCCCGATCTGCCCCGTCGCGGGGTTGTAAGAATTTCAAGGGAAAAGGGCTTGCATCGCCGGAGGGGTCGGATAGAATACGCTGCTCGGTTGTTTACGAAAGCCGGGTTGCAACTGGTTGTCCCGCGGGCTTGCCGCAGCCGCGGGGCTTTGTATATGGAGATCGCCCTGTGGCAGTAAGGTTGAGACTTAAGAGATTGGGCCGGCGGCACCAGGTTTTCTTCCGGCTGGGCGTCATGGACTCCCGAAGCCCGCGTGACGGGCGAGTGATCGAGGAGTTGGGCTGGTACGATCCGAAGGCCAAGACACCGGAGAAGCAGGTGTCGTTGAAGCGCGAGCGGATCGAGCACTGGCTGTCGGCGGGCGCCCTTCCGACGGAAACGGTCTGCCAGCTGCTCAAGCGTCAAGGCATCGCCGTTCCGAAGTGACGCCAGAACAGCCCGAGGCGGTCGCCCCGGCGGGGCGGAGCATGGCCCTACGCATCGACATCGTCACCCTGTTCGTCGAGATGTTCGATGGGTTCCTGTCGGCCGGCGTAGTCGGCCGGGCGAATCAGCGCCATCTGATCGAGGTCCACAGGACGAACATCCGGGACTTCTCGACGAACAAGTACGGCAGCGTGGACGACGCCCCCTTCGGCGGGGGAGTCGGCATGGTGCTCCAGTGCGGGCCGGTGTATGCGGCCGTGGAGCACGTGCAAGGTCTGGCCAGCCCCCGGGGCCACCTCGTGCTGCTGAGCCCGCAGGGCCAGCCGCTGACGCAGGCCCTGGCGGTCGAACTGGCGGCGATGCCGCGGCTGGTGCTTCTGGCCGGGCATTACGAAGGATTCGACGAACGGATCCGCCCGCTGGTCGACCGGGAAGTGAGTATCGGCGACTTTGTTCTCTCCGGCGGAGAGGTCGCGGCGATGGTGGTTATCGACGCCGTCACGCGGCTGCTGCCCGGAGCGATCGGTAAGGAAGAATCCGTCGAGGAAGAAAGCTTCTCCGACGGGCTGCTGGAGTATCCGCAGTACACGCGCCCGCGCGAGTTCCGGGGCCTGAGCGTCCCGGAGATCCTGCTGAACGGCGATCACGAAAAGATCCGCCTCTGGCGGGCCGAGCAGGCCAAAGAGCGGACCCGGCAGCGCCGCCCCGACCTGTGGGCGGCCTATGTGAAACGACACAACGACAAGGACCCTCGAGACGCAGGAGAAACACCGTGAGCCAGGAACTGATCAAGAAGGCCACCCAGTACACCGCCAAGACCGAGCTGCCCCAATTCCGCGTGGGCGACACGGTCAATGTCTCCGTTCGGATCACCGAAGGCGACAAGGAACGCGTGCAGGTCTTCACGGGCACGGTGATCGCCCGCAAGGGCGGCGGCATGGGCGAGTCGTTCACCGTCCGCCGCATCGTCAACAACGAGGGCGTCGAACGCTCCTTCCCGATCCACAGCCCCAAGGTCGCCGGCGTGGAAGTCGTCCGCGGCGGCAAGGCCCGTCGGGCCAAGCTCTACTTCCTCCGTGGCCGCGTCGGCAAGAGCACCCGCCTGCGGGACACCGTCAAGAAGGTCTCCGTCGAAGCGGCCGCCCCGGCCCCCGCCGCCGCCCCGGCCGCCGAGGAATGACCGGTGTGGCCGTTTCGGCGGTCGAAACGGTCCGATGAGCCCCTCGGGCGCCAGGGCGAACGCCTGGCCGAGGGCCTCTGCAAACGACGCGGCATGAAGATCCTCGCCGCCAACTACCGCTGCCCCTCCGGCGAGGTGGACCTGATCGCCCTGGACTCCTCCGCCCGAAGCGAGCAAGGCCTCGAAACCATCGCCTTCATCGAAGTCAAAACCCGCACCAGCGACCGCTACACCTCCCCCGAATCCGCCGTGGGCCCCGACAAACAACGCCGCATCCGCCGGGCCGCCCGTTACTATCTCGCCCATCGCGACACCGAAGGCTACCTCGCCCGCTTCGACATCGTCGCCATCGTCCTGTCCGACGGGGGCGAACCCCAACTGACCTACATCGAAAACGCGTTCGTATGAATCTCATCGACACCCACTGTCACCTGTCCCACTCGCGCCTCTGTCACGAGGTCAGCGAGGTCCTCTCCCGCGCCGCCGCCGCGGGGGTCAGCGCGTGCATCTGCGCCTCGGGCGACCTCCGCGAGGCCCAGGCGTCCCTGGCCATCGCCCGCCGCCACCCCCACGTCTACGCCACCGCCGGCGTGCACCCCCACGAGGCCAAAAACCTCGCCCCCGAAACCCTCGCCGCCCTGGACGAACTCCTGGGCGATCCGCTGGTGGTGGCCCTGGGCGAGATCGGGCTGGACTACTTCCACGACCTGTCCCCCCGCCCGGTGCAGCGAGAGGCGTTCGCGGCCCAACTGGCCCTGGCGCGCCGGGCCGGGGCGACCATCGTCGTACACACCCGCGAGGCCTTCGACGACACGATGGACATCCTTCGCACCAGCGGGGTGGAGGGCGTGAAGGTGATCTTCCATTCCTTCACCGAGGGCCCCGACCAGGCCCGCGCCGCCCTGGACTTCGGCCCCGCCGTCAGCTTCTCGGGCATCGTCACCTTCGCCCGCAGCGACGCCCTCCGCGAAGCGGTCGCCCTTGTCCCCGACGACCGAATCCTCGTCGAGACCGACGCCCCCTACCTGTCCCCCGAGCCGGTGCGGAAGCACTCGCCCAACGAGCCGGCCCTGATCGTGCACACCCTCGCCTGCCTGGCCCAGGTCCGCCACGCCGACCCAGCCGCCCTCGCCGACGCCACCCGCGCCAACGCCTTGCGACTTTTCGCCCTGCCGGAGGAGTGAGTTTCCGGTTGTCGAATCCGCCGAGCGAGCGTACCATAGACGCCATGGGTGACTGTCGCGATCAGACCGATTTCGCCGCCGCCGTCGAGGCCTTCCAGGCCGGCTACAACCGTATCGTCGCCGAGGTCGCCAAGGTCATCGTCGGGCACGAGCAGGTGATCCACCAGACCCTCACCTGCCTGCTGGCCGGCGGGCACGCCCTGCTGGAAGGCGTGCCGGGGCTGGGCAAAACCCTGCTCGTCCGCACCCTGGGCGAGGCCCTGTCGCTGTCCTTCAGCCGCATCCAGTTCACCCCCGACCTCATGCCCGCCGACATCACGGGCACGAACATCGTCGCCGAGGACGCCTCCGGCGCCCGCTCGTTCCGCTTCCAGGGCGGGCCGGTCTTTGCCAACCTCGTCCTCGCCGACGAAATCAACCGGGCCACCCCCAAAACCCAGTCGGCGATCCTCGAGGCGATGGCTGAGGGCACCGTCTCGGTGGCGCGGACCACGCACGCCCTTCCGGCCCCGTTCTTCGTGCTGGCCACCCAGAACCCCATCGAAATGCAGGGCACCTACCCCCTGCCCGAGGCCCAGCTCGACCGCTTCGGGTTCAAGATCGAGATGGGCATGTCCAGCCGCGAGGAACTGACGGCCATCCTGTCCCGCACGACGGGTTCGGACGCCCCCGCGCCGGCGAAGGTCGCCGACGCCGCGGGGATTCTCGCGATGCGTGCGACGGTCCGCCGGGTTGAGTCAGCCGACCACGTGAGCGACTACATCGCCCGGCTGGTTCTGGCGACGCACCCGGGGGCGGGGGCGTCTCCCGCGGCCGGGCGGTACGTGCGATATGGCGCCTCGCCGCGGGCCGCCCAGGCGATCATGCTCGGCGCCAAGGTGCTCGCCCTGCGGGACGGGCGAGCGAACATATCCTTCGCGGACGTCCGCGCGGTCGCCCCGGCGGCGCTGCGACACCGACTGGTGCTGACGTTCGAAGGACAAGCGGAGGGAATCACGACGTCGACGATCGTGGAGGATGTGTTGGGGAGCGTTGGGGAGAATCCGAAGTAGAAGAAGCGGGAAATCGGGAAGAAACGCCGAAACGCAAGCGGGTACGCAGGTCAGCGGGAAGGGTGGAGTTTTTTGTGAAAGGGCCAACCGTTGTAAGGGACAACGAACGGGTAGGTTATGAGGGGCAGTTTGTGGTTGGTGAAATTCCCCCGGATGTAGTTGACGCACGTGCGGATCGATTCAACCGTATCCTTATATATGTGACACGGGTTCGCACTGAACACCGGGTGGTCGGGAGGAAACTTCCTTTTCCCCCGGATCGCCTCCCTCCCGGCGTCCTTGAACATCATCGACATCTCCTGCGCGGGGATCCGGTGTACGCGTACCAGAATATGCACGTGATTCGGCAACACCGCGCCTCCCCCGAACAAAATCCCCTCTCGACGCGGGGCGGTTCATCGGGTAGAGTGTTCGCCGTTAAGGGCATCGAACGCGATGAAGCATCGAGGCGGGACAATCTGGTTCTTGTTGGTCCTGGCGACGGCCTCGCCGTGCCTGGCCGCCGGCAACGACGCCGCCGACGCTATGCGCCGGGCCGTTACGTATCTCCTCTCCCTCCAGACGCCCGAGGGCTCCTGGGCCACGCCCTACACCGTGGGCAATCCCGGCGGCGTGGAGTCGCTGGTGGTACTGGCGGCCCTGACGGGCGGAACGCCCGCCGACGACCCGAAGATCCAGAAGGCCCTGAAGGTCATCACGGCCGCCGACTCGTTGCGGACCTACCCCCGGGCCGTGCGAACCATGTTGTACGCCCGCCTGGGCAGGGGCTACGAGGCAAAGTTGGAGGCCGAGGTGGCCTGGCTGGTCAAGACACAACTGCCCACGGGCGGCTGGGGCTACGGGCCCGGCCACCCGCAGACGCCGGGCAACCCGAAGTGGACGGACCAGTGCAACACGGCGATGGCCCTGCTGGCCCTGGCGAAGGCCGACGAGGCCGGCAAGGCCGCCCCACTCGATACCTGGAAGCGAGCGGGCAAGTACCTTCAGGACGTCCAGCAGAGCGACGGCGGGTGGGCGTACAGTTCCTTCGTTCGCACGAGCAGTTTCGGGTCGATGACGGCCGGCGGAGTCGCCGCCCTGGTCGACGTCGCCGACCGCCTGCCCCTCAAGGACCGCCCCGTCCCCACCGCCACCGCCGCCAACGGGCTGACCTGGCTGGCCAAGAACTTCGAAGTCGCCAAGATCCCCAAGTGGGGCTGGCTGGACACGGAGTACTGGCCCTACTTCTACCTGATGTTCCTGGCCCGCAGCGGCGAGGCCGCCGGGTGGGTCGTCAACGACGTCGACTGGCGCGACGCGATCGCCAAACAACTGCTGAAATCGCAGACCAAACAGGGCTCCTGGACGCACGAATCCAAGACGGAAGACAAGGCCCAGGTGATTCGCACGAGCTTCGCGGTGCTGGCGCTGGCGCAGGCGACGGCGCCGGCGGTCGTCGAGGAACTCATCCTCCCGGGCCAGCCCGTGCTGGGCAATCACACGGGGGCCCTGCTGGCCGGCGTGGCCGGGCGGCGACTGGGCAGGGGCGTCACCTGGCTGCGGGCCGGCGCGGGCGCTCCCCGAACCCCCCTGCTCTACCTCCAGGCCAACGTCGGCACGACCCTCGATAAGGATCTCTGCGACCGCCTCCGCGCCCACGTGGCCGCCGGCGGGACGATCCTGGTCCAGCCCGCCCCGGGCGACGCGGGCCTGGCCAAGCAGATCGTCGCCGCCCTGCAGGCCGCCACCGCCGACCTGGGCTTCGAAACCGCCGACCTCGCCGACGACCACCCGCTCTACACCGCCGCCCGAACCGTCAAGGGCGACGACCGCCCGAAGTTCGTCGGCATCGGCGACGTCCTTCGCACGTCGATCCTGATCGCTCGCGGGGATTTCCGCTCCTTGCTGGCCGCCAACGACCCCGCCGCCGGCGACGTGGCCGAGAATCTGATGCTTCTGGCCGTCGGTGACGACCCGGCCGGCTGGCGGGCCGCCTCGCGCGCCGGCGGCCGCCACGCGACCGCCGTCGCCACCATCCGCGTCGCCCGGGTCGCCCACGCCGGCGGCGCGGGCGCCTGCCCCGACGCCCTGACCCAACTGAGCTACGTTCTGCAAGACGCCGTCAGCACGAGCGTCTCGTCCGGCGAGGGCCTCCTCTCCCTCAAACAGCCCGTCCCCGCCGGCGTGCAGCTGCTCTGGATCACCGGAAGCAAAGACCCCCAACTCGGCGAGGGCGAGTGGAAGAACCTGGCCGACTACGCCCGCCACGGCGGAATGGTGTTCATGGACTCCACCATCGGCCGCGAGGCCTTCACCCAGGCGGCCCTGACGAACCTGCGAAAGCTTTTCCCCGACCAGGTCGTCCGCCTCGACGAGAAGGCCGACCTCCTCACCGGCCAGTTCGGCGGCGGCATCGGGGCCGAGATCCTGCCCGTCAAACTCAGCCGCGGCGCCCAGCGGGACAACCGCAAGTTCGAACTCTACGGCGTCCGGATCAACGGGCGCCTGGGCGTGGTGCTCTCGCCGCTGGGGGTGACGTCGGCGATGGAAAGCGACCGGATTTTCGGAGCGGCTACCCTGGCCTCCGACGACGCCCTCCGCCTGGGCGCCAACGTCGCCCTCTACGCCCTCACACCGCACCCTTGACTCCGCCCCGCTTCGGCGCGTACAACGTGGCCTCTGTTTTGCCCCACACCCCCGGAGAATGACATGAGCACCCAGCAGCAGATCGTCGAGAAGACGCGGAAATACGTGATCGAGAACTACGGCCGCCTGCCGATGGCCTTCGCCCGCGGCGCCGGCGCGAAGATCTGGGACGCCGACGGCAAGGAATTCATCGACTTCTTCGCCGGCTTCGGCGGCGCCGGAGTCGCCGGGCACTGTCACCCCGCGATCGTCGCCGCCCTCAAACACCAGGCCGAAACGCTGCTCTGCCACGGCAACCTCTACATGAGCGGGCCCCAGGCCGACCTCGCCGAGATGATTACCCGCCACGCCTTCGGCGGCAAGGTCTTCTACTGCCACAGCGGCGCCGAGGCCAACGAGGCCGCCCTCAAGCTCGTCCGCCTGGCCGCCGGGCCCGGACGGTACAAGATCATCAGCTTCGAGAAGTGCTTCCACGGTCGAACCATGGGCGGGCTGAGCCTGACCCCCAAGGACAAGCAGGCCGGCTTCGAGCCCATGCTGCCCGGCAACGTCATGCTGCCCTACAACGACCTCGACGCCGTCGCCAACGCCATCGACGCCGAGACCGCGGGCATCTTCGTCGAGCCCATCCAGGGCGAGGGCGGCATCAACATGCCCTCGAAGGCCTACATGCAGGGCCTGCGCGCCTTGTGCGACAAGCACAAACTGCTGCTGGTGTGCGACGAAGTCTGGACGGGCCCGGCCCGGACGGGTCGGTGGTTCGGCTACCAGTACTACGACATGGCCCCGGACGTGATGACCGTCGCCAAGGCCCTGGGCGGCGGCGTCCCCCTGGCCGTCTGCGTCGCCGGACCCTCCTGCGCCGACGTGCTCACCCCCGGCAAGCACGGGTGCACCATGGGCGGCAACCCGCTGTGCGCCGCCGCCGGCGTGGCCACCATGAAACTCATTGAGGACGAAGACCTCGTCTCCCGGGCCGCCAAGAAGGGTGCCGACGTGATGGCCGCTATCCGAGCCGCCAACGCCCCCTGCGTCAAGAGCGTCCGGGGCGCCGGCTTCATGATCGGCATCGAGATCGACAAGCCCGCCAAGGAGGTCTTCAACGCCTGCATGGCCGCCGGTCTGCTGATCGGCTCGGCCGGGGCGAGCGTCCTCCGCCTGGCCCCCCCCCTCGTCATCCCCGACGACCTGCTGGCCAAGGGCATGGACATCCTCATCCGCGCCTTGAAACAATGAATCGAGCCACGAAGGTCACAAAGGTAAACAGAAAGAACTTCCCCGTTTCTCCCTTTGTACCACTGCTGTCCAGAATCTCGAATTCTCGTACAGATTCTCAGGCCCAGACTCCAACAACGGGAAACATGGGGAGACTCCCCCAAGGGAACCGGAAGGGGAAGTCGTGGGCAGATCGGGGGTGCTGTTGTTTGGGCGTGTGTGGGCCGGGGAAGGGGGTGCGGGGGAATCCGCCTTCGGCGGACCGGGTCCCCCGCGAGCGGCCACCGCGTGCGAGACGTTTGGAATGCCGTGCTTTGGGAGTGGATCCCGTTTCCCCCTGGCTGCCGGTTACTGGGTACGGGCTCCTTTGGTTGCGGCCGAGCACCGAAGGTTCCAGGCCGCGCCGGGACCTTTGTGGCTGACTCCCCGCTCCCCGCTCTCGAAAGCGAGTATGCTCCCTTGACGCGCCCTATGATTGGGCGTAGAGTTTGTCACCCTTGGTCACGGGGCGTTAGCGCACCCGGACCTACCGTCGCCTGCTGCCGGGGGCGTGTCGCAGGGACACGCCTGGTCGCCGCGGGCCCTGATCGGAGCGAAACACGCCATGGCCGACGAAACCAACCCCGCCGAAGAAACCACTCCCGCCACCGAAGAGAAGGCTGACAATCTCCCGGAAAACCAGATCACCGTGGAAGATTCCGGCACCCTCAAGAAGAAGGTGACGATCACCATCTCCCGCGAGCGGATCGACGCCAAGCGCAATGAGATGTTCGGCGAGCTGAGCGAATCGGCCCAGGTGCCGGGCTTCCGCATCGGGCACGCCCCGCGGAGGCTCATCGAGAAGCGGTTCGGCAAGGAGATTTCCTCCGACGTCCGCAACGCCCTGGTGGGCCAGGCCCTCGGGCAGGCCGTCGAGAAGACCGCCCTCAAGACCATCGGCGAACCGCAGATCGACCTCGACGCCATTACCCTCCCCGACACCGGCGAAATGCAGTTCTCCTTCGAGGTCGAGATCGTCCCCGAATTCGCCCTGCCCGAACTGAAGGGCATCCCCGTCAAGAAACCCGCCCTCGCCATCGGCGACAAGCAGATCGACGAGGCCGTCGACCAGATGCGCCAGGGCATGGTCCGCTACGAACCCACCGACGCCAAGGCCGCCGACGGCGACATGGTCACCGCCGGCGCCACGATCGCCGTCGAGGGCGCCGAACCGGTCGTGCAGCACGGGCTTTCGCTCCGCGTGGCCCCCGGTCAGATCGCCGGGCTGCCCCTGGTGGACCTGGGCAAGGCCCTCGTGGGCGCTAAGGCCGGCAGCGAGGTCAGCCTGACGGTGGACGAAGTCCCCGTCGCGCATCCCACCGAGAGCTGGCACGGCAAGAAGGCCCTGGTGACCATCCAGGTCAGCGAGGTCCGCCAGCGCGTGCTGCCCGAGATCGACGAAGAGTACGTCAAGACCCGCGGCTACGACAGCCTGGCCGCCTTCCGCACGCAGATCGCCGAGTATCTCCGGAACCGGCTCGAGATCGACGTGAAGATGGCCCTGCGGCAGCAGGTTCGCGAGCACCTGCTCGGGCTCGTCACGTTCGACCTGCCCGAGGGCGTCGCCAAGCGGCATGCCTTGCAGGCCATCCAGCGGCGGTATGTGGACCTGATGCAGCGCGGCGTGCCCCGCGAGACGATCGAGGAACTCCTTCCCCAGTACCAGGCCAACATCGAAGAAGAATCCGCCCAGGACCTCAAGCTCTCGTTCATCCTCTCTCGGATCGCCGAGGAGCGTAAGATCGAAGTCAGCGACGGCGAGATCAACGCCCGCGTCGCCGAGATGGCGCAACAGTACAACCGTCGCCCGGAACGCCTCCGCCAGGAGCTCGAGGCCGACGGGTCGCTCGGGTCGCTCCAGATGCAGATCGCCGAAGAGAAGGCCATCGACCTGCTGCTGGAAGAAGCCCAGGTCACCGAGGTCAGCCCCGAGGAGATGAAGGAAGAGGCCCAGCATCGCAAGGCCGCCAAGAAGGCCAAGAAGGCCGACGAGGGCGAGAAGGAAGCCAAGCCCCACAAGGAAGAAAAGGCCGAGAAGGCGGAGAAGAAACACGCCGACGAAGCCAAGCCCCACAAGGCCCCCAAGGCCGAAAAAGCCCACGACGACGAGAAAGCGGAAAAGAAGCCCGCCAAGAAGGCCGAAAAGAAAGAGCACAAGGCCCCCAAGGCCGAGAAGCCCGAGAAGAAAACCCCCAAGAAGGGCAAGTAGCCGTGAGGCTTCGGGAGTTTGGTGACATGATGGATATGCGAAACGACTCTCAGGCCGCCTATCGGGGGGACTACTCCCTGCGGCGGGAGATGACGCTTGAGGAACGCCTCGCCGAAGAACGCATCGTGTTCCTCTGGGGCGAGATCGGCCCCAGCGTCGCCGGCGGGCTGATCATGCGCCTGCTCGAACTGCAGGCCAAGAGCCCCGACCGCGAGGTCAGCCTCTATATCAACAGCCCCGGCGGCAGCGTGGACGACACGCTGGCGATCTACGACACGATGCAGTTCCTCTCCTGCCCCATCGCCACCTACTGCGTCGGCCAGGCCGCCAGCGGCGGGGCCATGATCCTCGCCGCCGGAACCAAGGGCAAACGCTACGCCCTGCCCCACAGCAAGATCATGATCCACCAGCCCTGGGGCGGCGTGACCGGGCAGGCCACCGATATCCAAATTCAGGCCGAGGAAATCCTCAAAGCCAAACGCCTCCTCAACGAACTGCTCGCCAAGCACACCGGGCGCACCGTCGAGCAGATCGAGGAAGAAACCGAGCGCGACCGGTACATGACGGCCGCCGAGAGTCTCCAGTACGGCATCATCGACGAGATCCTCACCACGCAGGGTGTCGTCAAGGGCAAGAAGAAGTAGGCCCCCACCGCGAGGAACGCTCATGGCACACAATCAGCACCTGATTCCGATGGTCGTTGAGCAGGAAGGGCGCGGCGAACGCGCCTACGACATCTTCAGCCGCCTGCTCAAGGACCGCATCATCTTCGTCACCGGCGAGATCAACGACGAATCCGCCAACCTGGTCGTCGCCCAGTTGCTGTTCCTGAGCAACCAGAAGCCGCACGAAGACATCAGCATGTACATCAACAGCCCCGGCGGCAGCGTGTCGGCCGGGCTGGCGATCTACGACTGCATGGCCTTCGTCCGCCCCGAGGTCGCCACCTACTGCGTCGGCATGGCCGCCTCCATGGGCGCCGTCCTCCTGTGCGGCGGGCACAAGGGCAAACGCTTCGTCCTGCCCAACAGCCGCGTCCTCATCCACCAGCCCCTCATCCGCGGCGTCCTGACCGGCCCGGCGACCGAACTCGATATCGAGGCCAAGGAAATCATCCGACTCCGAAAACGCCTCTACGAAATCCTCTCCAAACACACCGGGCAGGACACCGCCACCATCGAGCGAGACTGCGACCGGAACAAATGGCTCGAGGCCCACGAAGCCGTCGCCTACGGCTGTGTCGACCAGATCCTCGAACGCCTCCCCGAGCCCCCGGCCGTCCCGCAACCCGGCGCCCAGTAATCCACCCGCGGGCCGCGCCACCCGACCGCTTGCGGTTTCGCGGGTCGCCCGGGCCGCCGCAACAAAACGCCGAATCCCCAACGCCTATCGCTTGTATGTGCCCATCAACTGCCCTTCGGCCAGGACGTGCCCGTCGATCTTCTGGAGAAACTCCTTCTTGGTCAGCCCCGGCGGCAGGGCCAGGTCGGCGTCGAGGGCGTAGAGCTTGAAGAAGTACCGGTGGGCCTTACCCGGCGGGGGCATCGGGCCCCGATAGCCAATCTTGCCCCAGGAATTCTTGCCGTCCGTGCCGGCGGCGTCTTTGGGCGTGACGCCTTCCTTCAAGGCACTCGTCGTCGCGGGAATGTTGTAGAGCAACCAGTGGACCCAGTCGCCCACGGGTGCGTCCGGGTCGTCGACGAGAAGGGCGAACGCTTTAGCGCCGGCCGGGGCGCCCGCCCACGCCAGCGGCGGAGAAACATCCGCTCCTTCGCCGGTGTGCTTCTTGGGGATCGGCTGGCCCTGGGCGAAGGCCGTGCTGGTGAGTTGGATGGGAGCGGGCATGGTCGCTCCTCCTTTCAAGGGATCTGGCGCGGGGGCATGCGCCGCCGCGGAAAACACGATGGCGATCGAAACGACACAGAACATACAGCGGCCCTTTTCAGCCGGTCTTGCCGCCCAGCACGTCGGCGACGCGCTGGTCCATGGCGTGCTGGTCGGCGATAAAGGAGTTCAGGCCCGCCAGGTTCATCAGGGCGTCCAGCCCGACGGCGCCGGCGGCGAGGTTCTTGGCCCAGTTGGCGAGCTTGGGGATCTTTCCCTCGGCCGCGCTGGCGGCGATCTGCGGGCCCGTCCAGCGGGGCAGAAGGTCTTTTACGCCGTGCTCGGCCAGGTGCGAAAGGAGGGCGGCCTCGTCCAGCCGGTCGGCGACGTTGTCGTGCAGGGAATCCAACGCGGCGATCAACCCCAGCGGAACTTCCCAGAGCGTGTCCAGAGCGATCGACCGGTGAGAAACCCCCGCGTTCAGTTCGACCTTGTAGTCGGCCCCCGTGCGATCGGCGAGGTCTTCGGGTTTGACGCCCAGTTGGAGGAACTCGGCGGCGGCCTTGGGGGGCAGGGTCATCACGTCCAGCCCGGCCAGGTCGCGGATCTGCCCGCCCGACCGCGTGCTGGCGCCGATGGGTTTGGTGGGCATGCCGTACCGGGCGCGGAGGGCGCGCAGGGCCTGCTGCGTCGCCAGTGTCGCCCGCTCGCCCACGTAGGCCCCGCTTCCCAGGGCGTTGTCGGCCACGAACGCGTTCAGCCGCCCCATGAACACGTTAACGTACGAGGGCCTCGCGAACCGCGCGATCAGGTAGTTCTGCCTCGCCGAAAACCCCAGCGTGTGGTTCACGGGCACCTTACCCGCCAGCGCCCGCGTCGCCACCAGCCCCGCCGGCGTCAGGGGCAGCTTCACGATGAATCGCTCCGGACAGATCGCATAGAACCGATGCGCGTACGCCACCGCGGCCTTCGCGTCGAAGGCCAGGTCCGTGTGCTCCTCGACCGACACCTTCGCGTCGAACCGCTCCACCAGCCGCAGGGCGTGATAGGCGTTCAGGATAAACGCCATCTCCAGCTTCCGCCTCTGGGCCGGCATGTCGAACCGCTGCAACAGCTTGTCGGCCTCGACGACGAGCCGGTCGTATGCCCCCGACTGCACTTCCCGGTTGAGCAGCGTGTTGTTGGTGGTGAGGGCGGAAAACTCCCGCGTCCAGAGCTCGGAGGCCTCCTTGATGCTGCCCGTGTCCAGCCACAACTCCGTACCCAACTGTCGCATCTTCGCCCAGAGCGGGTGAGTGGGCGGCTCCGATCGCGCGGCCCGGGGGTTGAAGCCCGCCAACACGAAGTCCTTCACCGCCGCGACCAACTTCTGTTCGATGTGGTTCATGGGCGTCTCCCTGTAGACAGGAGAATTGTATGCCGCAACGCCGCGAAGCCGCAAGCGGCTCCGGGGCGAACAGGATGTCGCGGGGGGAAGAAGCGACTACCAGACGATCGGAATCCGCTTGCCCTTACGGGACGACTCGATCACCGCAAAGACCATCGCCAGGCTCTTGATGTTGTCGTGGCATTCGCTCTGGGGCTTCGTGCCCTTGCGGAGGAACGCCAGCATTTCGCGCAGGGCGCCGTGCATGCCGCCGAACTTGACCCTCTCGGCCGGCATTTCCATGTCTTTGATCTGGCGGAAGAAGCCTTCCTTGTTGACGACGATCTGCCCCTTGGGGGTCTGGTCGTGGTCGTACACGAGCGTGCCCTTGTCGCCGATGAACCGCCAGTCGCCGTTCCAGCTCGTGTGCAGGCCCTCGGCGCACCAGCTGCCGCGGTAGGTGAAGATCACCCCGTCGGTCATCTCAAAAATGGCACTGGCGGCGACGTCGCCCTTGTACCACGAACCCTTGGGGTTGAATTCCTTGGCATAGACGGCCACCGGATCCTTGCCCGTCATGAACCGGGCCAGGTCGAAGTGGTGGATCGCCATGTCCAGGATCAGCGGGCTGGGCATCTCGTCACGGAATCCGCCGAAATGGGCGCCGATGTAGAAGTCGCAGTTGGCCGTCGTCAGCTCGCCGAGCTTCCGCCCGGTCACCATCCGCTTGACGAGGTCGTGCTTGCCCTCCCACCGGCGGCTCTGGCTGACCATGTACATCTTCCGGCAGGCCTCGGCGGTCTTGACCATCTTGCGGGCCTCGCCCATGCTGGAGGCCATCGGCTTCTCGCCGATGACGTGGCAGCCGGCCTTCAGGGCCGTGCAGGTGACTTCGCAGTGCGCCTCGGGGATCGTGCAGTCGACGACGAAATCGGGCCTGGTGGCCTTGAGGGTGGCCTTCAGATCCGTTGTGGGCAGGCAAGTGAGCTTCCACTGCTCGATCTTCGCCTGGGCGTTCTCCTTGCGGATATCCACCACGCCGACGACGTCGACCTTCTCGTTCGCCAGCGGACCGAACCACGCGTTGGAAATCCCGCCCGCACCGACCAGCACCGCCCGTTCACGTGCCATCGCCAGACTCCTTGGAGATTCACTCGCCGCCGCGGGACGTTCCCGCGATGCAAAAAGTGTACCCGCCGGGGGGACGAACGCAAGGAGGAAGATTCCTCGTCCACCGCCGGTTCCCGTTCCCCTGGTGTAGCGGCGGTGCTTGCACCGCGCGTTCTTCGGGGG
>JAPLNA010000194.1 GCA_026693065.1 Planctomycetota bacterium | reverse complement strand
TTCCGTCGGTTTGCCCGGGCCCGTGAATTTGTCGGACACGTCCTGGGGCGTCACCTCTTGAGCCAGCGCCCACGTGGCCGCCCACATCACCGTCAGCACCGTCAGAATGGCTTTCTTCATCATGGCACTCGAATTATATACGCCCGCGCCGCCGCTCTGCAACAGGCCAGTGGCAAAGGCTTTCGTCCGGTTACAGGAACGCCGCCACATCCTTGGCCCTCCGCGCCAACTCGCCGCCCGGCATCGCCAGCGTCTGCCACTTCGCGCTTCGCGGCCGGGCGGCTACGGCATACTCGGCCATCGTCACCGCCGCGAACGCGTAATGCCGCCCCCGGAACAGGTGCACGTCGGCGAAGGGCGACCGCTGCGGAGGCCCCTGCAGCCAGTACGCGAACACCAGCACCGCCTGGAACCCCGCGCCGAAGACCTTCTCCCACTCGGCGAGCCCTTCGACGTCCTCGCGGGTCACCCAGTTCTCCCACGCCTTGCTCGCTCCGCGATGCCCCCCCCGCACGCCGTCGGGGAACTTGCGGCCCTTCACATCCACCAGCAGATTCGCCCCGGCCGAACTGTACACCAGAAAATCGAAACTCTTGATCTTCGCGTCGGCGAAGATCGCTTTCTTCGTCTCATCGACCGCCACATACGGCCAGCCGCGGCACCGCAGGTAGTCCTCGAACGCCGCCTCGTAATGGTTGTCACGGTGTGCCACGGAGCCCCCCGGGGCCCCGGAGGGGGCAAATCCGAAACCCGAAACTCGAAATCCGAAACAAATCCAAAACGGAAAAGCTCAAATGTTCGAAACCCATCGGCCCAGATCCGCTTGTCCCGCTTGGGACATTTGAGTATTGGTGTTTTGGATTTGTTTCGGATTTCGAGTTTCGGATTTCGTGCTTCATCGCCCACCCCTCACCTGTTGCCCTGGGAACCCTCCGCCGACGCCAGAAACTCCTCCGCCGTCACGTCCCGCTGCTCGCCGGTAGCCAGTTCCTTCACGCTCACGCCGTCCTCGCGGACGATCACCGCGAAGCGGGCGCCGCGGCGGTTGGCTTCCTTGAGTTGCTTTCCGACGGCCCGGCGGGCGTAGCTGAAATCCGCCGACGCCCCCCGACCTCGCAACCCCCCCACCAGTTCCACCACGCGGGGGAAGCACGTTTCCTCCGCGTCGATCAGGTAATAGTCCACGCTCGATGCGTCCACGTCCGCCGGAAACTTGGCCTTCTCTTCCAGCAGCAGGCCGAGCACCACGTCGCCCATGCCGAATCCGGTGGCCCCGACCTTCGGCCCGCCGAGCACCTCCAGCAGATTGTCGTATCGACCCCCGCCCGCGACCGCCCGCATGCTGCCGGCCGCGTCGAACACCTCGTACACCACGCCCGTGTAGTACGCCAGCCCGCGGACGATCCGCATGTCGAGTGTGCAATACTCCCCGGCCCCCATTGCCCGCAGCGTGGCCAGCAGTTGTCGCAACTGCTCGACGGCGGCCTCGCCGTCGGACGACCCCCCCGCCGCTTTCGCCAGCGCCCCCAGGTCGTCGCAGTCCTGGAACCGGCAGACCGACTCGATCTGCGGCCCGCTCATCCCCGCCTGCACGGCCAGGCGGCGGAATTCCTCGTCGGAGACCTTCGCCCGCTTGTCCAGCACGGGCAGGGCCGCCTGCACGCTCTCGTCGCTCAGCCCGGCGGCCTTCAGGGCCGACACCGTCAGCGCACGGCTGCCGATCCGCACCGTCACGTCGGCGGGCGTCAGCCCCACCTCTCGCAGAAAGTCCACCGCGGTGTAGATGCCCTCGGCGTCGGCGATGACCTCGTCGCTGCCGATGACGTCCACGTTCCACTGGAAGAACTCGCGCAGCCGCCCGCGCTGGGTGTTCTCCGCCCGGCACAGCCGCGGCATGGAGAACCACTTGATCGGGCGCGGGAGAGAGCTGATCTTCGCGTTGACCATCCGCGCCAGCGACGGCGTGATTTCCGGGCGTATCGCCAGGCTCCGCCCGCCGCGGTCGACGAGGTTGAACAGTTGCGAGGCGATCTCCGGCCCGCTCTTGGTGGTGAACAGGTCCGGGTACTCGAAGATCGGCGCGTCGTACTCCTCGAATCCGTTGCGCAGCGACACGCGTCGCCAGGCGGCCATGATCCAGTTCCGCCGGCGCATCAGTTCCGGATAAAAATCCCGCGTTCCCTTGACTGCCTGAATGCTCATTGCGTCCTCGTTCGTTCGGTTGCCATCGCTTCCACTATCCCGTCGATTATAGAAACCCCTGCGTCCAATTCCAGTGAAACGGTCGTATCTTGGCCCGACCGCGCCGTTCGGCGCGGGGGGCCAGCCCCCCGAACCCCCCGGGGTTTTGCGCCTTCGGG
>JAPLNA010000193.1 GCA_026693065.1 Planctomycetota bacterium | reverse complement strand
GGTGGGTTCGTTTATTGTTTTGTGTCCCCGCCCGTGGTTTTTCCCTGACCTTCGCCGGCCCCTTCAGCCACCAAATCCGACAACACCGCGTTGCTGGTGAAGTAATACTCCCTCGCCAGGCGCACCCGCCCGGGCGTCACCACCAGGCTGCCCACCGCCTGGTGGCGGGCGATGCTCCGGGGAAAGACCTCGGCCACGTCGGACCCGAATCGGCGGGCGAAGGCGCGGCGGTCCAGCCCCCTCGTCAGCCGCAGGGCGAGCATGACGGTCTCGGCCATCAGGGCCCGCCCGGTCAGCCGTTCGCCGCGTGCGGGCGGGGCGTGCCCGGCGCAGAGGGCGCGGGCCCAGGCCTCGAGGTTGGCGCGGTTGGTCCACCGCCGCCCGTCCAGATACCCCGCCGCCCCTGGCCCCACGCCCACGTATGGCTCGTTGTGCCAGTACGTCAGGTTGTGCACGCACTGCCGGTGCGGGCGGGCGAAATTGGACAATTCATACTGCTTCAGTCCCGCGGCGGCGGCGTGGTCGATGGCGGCGTCGTAGCAGTCGCGTTGGAGGGCCTCGTCCATTTCGTGGATTCGCCCGGCCCGGCAGTCGCGGCCCAGCGGGGTGGCCGGTTCGAGGGTGAGGCAGTAGCAGCTCAGGTGGTCGGCTCCCAGGGCGGTCGCTTCGGTGAGGGATCCTCGCCAACTCTCGAGAGTCTGCCCGGGCGTGCCGTACATCAGGTCGATGGAGAGATTGGCGACGCCGGCGTGGCGGAGGAGTTGAAAGGCCCGCCGGGCCTGGGCGCGGGAGTGGATCCGACCCAGGACGGCCAGTTCGTCCGCCGCGAACGACTGCACGCCCAGGCTGACGCGGTTGACTCCGCCCTCGACGAGGGCGGCGGCGAGGGCGGCGGTGATCGTGCCGGGATTGGCCTCGACGGTGAACTCGGTCGCGGGTCCGACGTACGGTCGCAGCAGGGCCAGCAGGCCGCCCAGGGCGCGGGCGGGCAGGACGGTGGGCGTGCCCCCGCCGACGAAAACGCTGCGGCACGGGCGGGCGAGGCCGCCGTCGTGGCGGGCCAGGTCCGCCGCCAGGGCCTCCAGGTAGGGCCCCTCCTGCCCGGGGCACGCCGCCAGGGAATAGAAGTCGCAGTACGAGCACTTCCGCCGGCAGAAGGGCACGTGAACGTACAGGGCCCGGGCCCGGGGAAAGATCGTCGCGGATTTTTTGTTGCCAGGTTCCGATTCCATACTACAATACCGCTTCGGATACCCGCGGAGCATAGCCGCGGGCGGGTTCGGATGCTACGGCCTTCATTCGGATAGGACGAGGCGCGCGATGGAAGTCAAACTGGTAGTGTTCAAGTCGACCGGTCAGCGCAAGGTCATCCACATCACCGAATCCACCACGGTCATCGGCCGCGGGGAGGAGTGTGGGGTGCACGTGCCCGTGGGCAGCGTCTCGCGACGGCACAGCGAGCTGACGATCAAGGGCAAGGACCTGCTGATCAAGGACCTGGCCAGTTCCAACGGCACGTACGTGAACAACGCCCGGGTGACGCAGGCCAAGCTGAAGGCCGGCGACCGCGTCACCATCGGGCCGATCATCTTCACCGTCCAGATCGACGGGCAGCCGGCGGACATCCGTCCGGCGAAGGCCCGCCCGGCCAGCGCGCCCGAGGCGGCGCAGGCCCGCAAGGACGACGCGGTGATCGACCTGGCGACCGCGGCCAGCAGCGACGACGACGCGATGGCCGCCCTGGCCAGCGCCGCCAAGGACGACTCGGACATCCTGCCCGCTCAGGGCGGCGACAGCGGGCTGGGGATTCCGCTGGAAGACGACCCGATTTCGGCGCTGGAAGCGTTGTCGTCGGACATGAAGAGGAAGAAAAAGCCCGGCCGGTGAGGGCCCGGCCCTTCTCCCCGGAGACGTGAACACCTCTCCCCTGCCTGCCCCCCCGGGCCCGGTCAGGCCTCTCGCGGCGGATTGATGCGCCCGTACTGTTGGACGCGGTCCATGATGATCCGCAGGGCGTGCTGGCCTTCGGGCGTCTCGGCAAGCCCGACAAGCTGGAAGCCGATAACCGCCCGGTCGCCAAAGTCGTCGTAATGGCGGAACTGGGCGTCGGCATACACGGCGGCCTCGCCCGCGCCGAATACGATCCGAAGCCCCACCACGTCGCCCACGTCCAGAACATGCGTCACCTGGGGATCGACCTGCATCTGGAGCCCGCCGGCGCTGATGTTGGTCACGCGGCCCGACCAGATGGGGCAGGCCACGTCGGTCCCTTTGGGCTCGGACTTTCGCCCGCCCAGCCAGAACGAACCGCGGACGATCTTGCCCGGCGGCACGTCCACCCGCTGGAACGCTCGCCGTTGCAGCCGCTGCATCCGCGTGGGGGTGGAGATGGCCAGCGCGTCGCCCGAGGCCCCCTCCCCGCTTCGCCACCCCCTGCTCGCCCCGAGCACCACCGTATTGAAAACATGTTTGTGGTGCTTGAGCTTGAAGCTCACCCCGATACGGTCGCACGGGGCCAGTTCCCGGGTCGGTTCGCCCTGTTCGGCCGTGGGCGGCTCGATGAACAGTTGCTGGTCTTGCAGGGCAATCAGCCGGCTGTGAAGGTTGATCCACGTGTCCGACCCGTCGGGCTGGACGGTCACGGTCACGGGGATGCTCTTGTCGACGGCCGTCCGGATGGCTTCGTCAATCTGCTGATCGTGCAGTTCCTGGAAAGCGGTCATAATTCCTCTACCTCAATGATGCCGGGGAATCGTTCACCGGACTCTTCGGTCAGGTAAAGGCCGGACTTGATTAGCAGTCGGCGAAATGGCGCCGCCCTCAGAAGAACAACATGCATATAATGCCCGGGCACTGACAGGAGCGAACGACATGGTTTTGCAGGACTCACTGCCGTCAAGCCGACTGTCATTGCGGTGGCGATACGCGGCTCTGGCCATTGTCCTGGCCGAGTTCATCGTGTTGGGATGGATCGCCGCCGACGCCTATTCCATCCGCTCGCCTATTCCGGACAAGGTTGTCGGCCCGGCCGGGCAGGTGGTTTTCACGGGCGCGGACGTTACCGCCGGTCAGCAGGTGTTCCTTCGCTACGACCTGATGGATAACGGCACCCTGTGGGGGCACGGGGCGTATCTGGGACCGGATTTCTCCGCCTCGTACCTGCACCAATTGGCCCTTGACGCCAAGACCTGGTTGTCGCGGCGGGGCGCGCCCGGCGGGCCCGAGAGCATGCCCGGCGCCCAGGGCGAAGTCCTGACGGCGGAGGTCTCCGCCCTGCTGGCCGAGAACCGGTACAACGCGGCCACGGGGGTCTTGACCTTCACGCAACCGGAGGTCGACTCCTTTCTCAAGCAGATCGACCAGTGGCGGAGGTATTTCGCGACCGCCAGCCAGAACCGCGGCCTGCCGCGGAAGATGATCGACGACCCGGAGGAACTGCGACAACTGACCGCATTTTTCGCCTGGTCGGCCTGGTCGGCGACGGCGCATGTCCCGGGCAAGACCTATTCCTACACCAACAATTTCCCGTACGAACCCGCGATCGGCAACGGGCCCTCGTCGGCGGCGATCCTTTGGAGCGGACTGAGCCTGATTGCCCTGCTGGCCGGCACGGCGGCGGTGCTGCTGGCCTTCGGCAAGTTCGACTACCTGGGTTGGCACGGCAAGGGGCAGGCGGACATCCATCCCACGCTCCTACCCGGTTCGGCGAGCCCCAGCCAACGGGCGACGCTCAAGTTCTTTGTGGTCGTCGCCCTCCTGTTTCTGATGCAGGTGCTTGTGGGAGGCGCCGTGGCGCACTTCCGCGCCCAGCCGAAGGATTTCTACGGCGTGGAGTTGGCCGCCCTATTGCCCAGCAACGTCCTTCGCAGCCTGCATCTGCAACTGGCGATCTTTTGGATCGCCACGGCCTTCGTCGCCGGCGGGGCGTTCCTGGCGTCGGCCCTGGGGGCCCGCGAGGCCCGCGGCCAGACCAAGGCGCTGAATGTCCTGTTCGTCCTGCTGCTGATCGTCGTGGGGGGCACACTGTTGGGCAATGTCCTGGGGGTGCGGCAGATGGTGGGTAAGCTCTGGTACTGGTTCGGAAACCAGGGGTGGGAGTATCTGCAACTAGGGCGGTTCTGGCAGTACGTGCTGGTGGTGGCGCTGCTGGTCTGGGCGGTGTTCCTGGTCCGGGCGATCCTTCCAGCCTGGCGGGAAAAGGAGCACCGGGAGATCGCCGCCCTGTTCCTGCTGACGGCCTTCGCGATTCCCGTGTTTTACCTGCCGGCGCTGTTCTTCGACGGCGCCACGCACTTTACCGTGGTGGATACCTGGCGGTTCTGGATCATCCACCTGTGGGTCGAAGGGTTCTTCGAGATCTTCGCGACGGTCATGGTGGCCGTCCTGTTCTACAAGATGGACATGGTAACCCGCCAGACCGCCACCCGCGTGATCTATCTGGACATCATCCTGTTCCTGGGCGCCGGCATCCTGGGCACGGGGCACCACTGGTACTGGACCGGGCAGAGCACGGTGTCGATGGCACTCTCGGCCACCTTCTCGGCCATGGAGGTTGTGCCGCTGACCCTGCTGACGCTCGACGCCTCAGCGTTCGTCCGGCTGACCCACGGCCGTTGCGACGAATGCGGCCAACCGGTGGGCGTGCCGCACAAGTGGACGTTCTACTTCCTGGTGGCGGTGGGCGTGTGGAACTTCATCGGGGCGGGCATCTTCGGCTTCCTGATCAATCTGCCGGTGGTGAGTTACTACGAGGTCGGAACGAACCTCACCGCCAATCACGCTCCCAGAGCGATGATGGGCGTCTTCGGCCTGTTGGCTGTCGCGATGCTGGTATTCGTCCTGCGACAGATGTCCAGTCAGGAGACCGGGACCCGGACGGAGAAGTACGTCAAGGTCTCGTTCTGGGGCCTG
>JAPLNA010000192.1 GCA_026693065.1 Planctomycetota bacterium | reverse complement strand
TTCAGGGATTCCTGGATTGGGGGATTGAACCGCAGGAGGAAGAAGGATCAAGATGGGTTTCGGCGCCCTGGTTGGCCTGCTTGCCTTCCTTCCCCTGCTGTTCCATCCATCTTTTCAATCCCCCAATCCAGGAATCCCCTAATCCCCGTCTCTTTGCCCCTTTTACCACAGACCTTTCGGCGGCGCGACCGCAGGGGCGTCGCCAGGAACCGCCTCGCCATCGGAAAGACATCCTCCGATGGCCTCCGCTGAAACTGGGGATGCGTCAGAGTCAAGCCGGCTTGACAGATCCGCCGTGGAGGCGTAGCCTCTGGGCCTCAGGCGGCCGGCATGGAACCATTCATATTGATCCGCGGCACCCCGCAGAACCCGACGTTCGACGCCGGGCGTCTGGAGGGGCTGATCGACACGTTCGCATTGAGGGCGTTGGACGTATTCGTGTGCGCGTATATGCGGTCGGGCACGTCCTGGACGCAGCAGATCGTCCACCTGCTGCGCCACGGGGGACAACAGGCCGGGCTGTCCTATCGCCAGAGCGTGCCCTGGCTGGAGGCGACCTGCTCGAGCGTGCTGGGGCCCATCGAGGCCCCGGGGCACACCCCCGAGAGCCTCGCCGCCGTGCCGGACACGACGCGGCGATTCTTCAAGACCCACGCGGCCCCGCGTGACCTGCCCGGCTCCCGCGGCGGGGGGCACATTCCCTGCAAGGTGCTCTACGTCGCGCGCAATCCCAAAGACGTCGCCGTCAGCCAGTACCACCACGTCCGCGACAAACCCGCCTACCGCTGGCGGATGTCCTTCGCGGAATTCCTCGATCGCTTCCTGGTCGGCGGCGTCCCCAACGGATCGTGGTTCGACCACGTGCTCGCCTGGTGGGACCGGTTCCGCCGGAACCCCTCGAGCATGCTGTTCCTGAAGTACGAAGACCTGCTCACCGACCCGGCCGCGGGGGTCCGAGCCGTTGCGGAGTTCCTAGACATTCCCACCGACGAGGGCCTCGTCCGCCGCGTCGTCCAGGGCGCCGACCTGCAGGCCATGAAGACCCATCCGCTGACCCGCATGGGCTTCGGGCACTTCCGGAAGGGCCTGTGCGGGCAGTGGCGGGAATACTTCACCCCGGAGCAGAACCAGGCCTTCGACGAACACTGCCGCCGGCGGATGAGCGGTTCAGGGCTGACGTTCTCCTTCGGCGACGAGGCCCCTACTTGACGTCGGGCTGGCGGGCGGGCTTGGCGACATTCGACGCCGCCGGGCCCCGGGAGTCCATCAGAATGCACGTGTACGCCCCCGTCCCCCGCAACGCCCGCGCCCGGTGGACCGTGCCGGCCGGTATGAAAATGCTGGCCGGCGAGGTGCACCTTGTCGCCCAGGATCATTTCATATTCCAGCTCGCCGGGCGGGGCAATGACCAGCCCGATCTCGTCGCAGTCGGGATGGCTGTGGGCGTCAACGTAGGGCGTAGGGGCCTGCTCCAGCCCGCGGATCATGTGCACCGCAATGTGCGCCGGTGCGCCCTCGCAGACCTCGCTGTTCAACAGCACGTAGCGGTTCAGGAACGCCTCGATCGCCATCGGCTTGCCCAGCAGCGTCTCGTTGAGAGGCTGGCATTGGCCGGGGGTTACCTGGGGTTTCTTCATGGCGGTTGTCTCCTGGTGCGCCGGCGCAGGGCCGAACACACGATCTCCATACGACTATACTCCGGCCGCCCGGGGCGCTGTCAACGCCCCGGGCGGCGGAAGAGCCATTACAGCCCCCGCGGCTTACTTGGGCGCCTCCGCCCCGGCCGGACGCGTGGTGGCCTTGCCCGCGTGCTTCTCCCTGGGCTTGCTCATGTCGGCCAGCCTGGTCTTCTGCTCGTCCGTCAGGAGCGAAAGGGCCTTTTCGTCGGCCTTCTTCTTGCCTTCCGGATCGGCCCCGAGGCCCACGCAGAACGTCTCCAGGGCCGACTTCTGCTCCTTCGTCAGATTCAACTTGGCGTACTTGCCCGCCGTCGCCACGTACAGCCGGTAGCCGACGTACTTGGCCTTCTGCTCGGGCGTGAGGACCTCTTCCACCTTCGCCATCACGATCTTGCCCCGGTCGGGCTTCTGGGCCTGCAGGTCCTTGAGGGCCTTCTGGGCGGCCTCGAGCTTCTTCTTGAACTCGGCCTCCTGGGCCTTCGCGTCGGCGTCGGCGGTCGTCAGGGCGGCCTGAACCTTCTCCTGCTGCTCGGCCGTCAGGTCGCACACCTTGGCCATCGCGCCGTACTCGCCCTTGAGGGCAGACTTGCCGGCCTTCTTCTCCCGCGTGGTGGGCTTGCCGTCCGTCGGATCGCCCGCCGCGGGCATCGTCACCGCCGCCGCCATCACCGCCACGGCCAGAAACCGATAGATAGACATCGTTCCAATCTCCCCGGGGTTCAACGTGCCACCGCCGCCCAGTCCGCCCCGAACGGTCTGGGCCGCTCTGGAACCCGCCGGCGACCGTCGCAGGCGGGCCGTACATCTTCTACACCTCTTGCATTCCCGCGTCCAGCCCTTTTCCGCGGGGTAGCCGACGCCGGCCGGGGGAGAGAAGGGGGCCGCCAGACCGTTGGAGGGAAGAGACAGGGATTAGGGGATTCTTGGATTAGGGGATTCCGGGAAACAACAAACGGCGGGGCGACGGCAGGAACCGAGACACTGGAATCGCAGACCTCAGATTCCCCATCCCCTAATCTCCTGAATCCCCCAATCCCCGTCTCCCACGTCCATCAACCGGAAACCCATGGACTTGCCCACGGCGGCCTCGGTAGACTTCTTCTTTCGCCCGCGACCGGCGGGCGCCGCGGAGGCCGCCCCATGACACAACCCGCACCGACCGTTACCGCCGCCGAACGCGCGTGCCTGCGCGAGTTGGCGAAGAAATACCTCGACTACGCCGCCCGCCCCGTGATGGCCGAGCGGACCGCGCTGTGGTACGCCCACAACGAACTCAAGGGCCCGCGCCCGATGGTGGTCTTCGAGGCCTGGCCCGTCCTGGGCGAGTTCATGCCCCCGCTGACCTGCCAAAGCCCCCTGGCCCGCGAGATCGAATCCCAGATGCTCGAACAGATCGTCATGCAGGATGCCATCGGGGACGACAAGGTCATCACGCCGGAGTTCCACGTCGGCATGGATATTCACCTGCGTGAATACGACATGGACATCACCCGCCGCCACGCCGCCGACGACAAGGGGCGCCAACTGGGCTTCCAGGTCGACTACCCCGTCACCGACCTTCTCGCCCAGTGGCCCGGCATGAAGCCCTCGGTCTATCGGGTCGACCGCGAATCGACCCGGGCCCACAAAGCCGCCGTCGAGGAAATCATCGGCGACCTCATGCCCGTGCGGATCCATAACAACAGCCAGACCTGGTACGGGGCCGTCTCCGGCCGCCTCGTCATGCTCATGGGCATGGAGCGGATGTTCCTCGAGATAATCGAGCACCCCGAGGCCGTCAAGGAACTCATCGCCTTCGTCGTCGACGACATGCTGGGCTTCCTGCGCTGGCAGGAGCGCGAGGGGCTTCTCACGCCCAACAACGCCAACCAGTACGCCGGGGCGGGCAGCTACGGGTTCAGCCATGAGCTTCAGCCCGCCCCCGGGCAGGTCAGGCTGGCCGACCTGTGGGGCAACCTGAACAGCCAGGAGACCGTCGGGCTCTCCCCGGCGATGTTCGAGGAGTTCGCCTTCCCGGCGTATTGTCGGCTGGCCGAGGAGTTCGGCCTGATCTACTACGGCTGCTGCGAGCCCGTGCATGATATCTGGGACCGCTGCATCAGCCGTCTGCCCCACCTGCGGAAGGTGTCCATCTCGCCCTGGTGCGACGAGGCGTTCATCGGCGAACGGCTGCGCGGGGCCCCCGTCATCCGGTTCCAACCGCCGGTCCCCTCCAAAGCCATAGGCCTGCGATTCGGTTCGAAACTGTCCTTCATACCAGGCGGACAGTTCCATGCCGAGATCCGACGTCAACAGCGGCTCCTTTCCGCCCCAGCGCAAGCCCGCCCGCGCCGTCGCCATCGTGCGAAAGCTCATCGACACCATGTGGTGAGGGCGGGCGGCCATCGAAACGCGAAAGGACCACGGCATGGCCATCTTGTTCTTCGATACGGAAACCAGCGACCTGCCAAACTACAAGAGCCCCCCCGGGCCGCATCAGCCCCACGTGGTGCAACTGGCAGCCGTGCTGGCCGAAGGGGCCGCCGGCGACGGGCCCGAACAGGTGCTCACCACCCTCATCCGCCCGGAGGGATGGACCATCGACCCCGGCGCGGAAAACACCCACGGCATCACCCTGGCGAAAGCGGCGGCCGAGGGAATCTCCATCGCCCAAGCCCTCGACCAGTTCGACGCCCTGCTGGCCCGGGCGGACCTGGCCGTCGCCCATAACACCCGCTTCGACCGCCTGCTGATGGACAGCGAATACGTCCGCCTAGCCCGCCAGGGCGCCTGGCCCGAGACCTTCTGCACCATGCAGGCCTGCACGAACATCCTCCGCCTGCCCGGGCGCTACGGCTTCAAATGGCCCCGCCTGGACGAGGCCCACCAGTACTTCTTCGGCGCCCCCAACCCCGGCGCCCACGACGCCCTCTCCGACGTCCGCGCCTGCCAGGCCATCTTCCAGGAACTCTCCCGCCGCGGGCTGGTACGAAAGGGATAGAACCGGATGCGCTACCGACGACTCGGACGTACAGGCCTGGAAGTATCCGAACTGAGCTACGGGGCGGCCCGGGGGGCCAGCGAGGATCCGGCGGGGTTTGTCAGGGTTGTGCACGCCGCGATTGCCGAGGGCGTGAACCTTATTGATACGGCCGGCGGGTATGACGGCGGGGAGAGCGAAAAGAGGCTTGGGGAGGCGCTCACCGGGCATGACGACGTGATTGTTGAGACCAAGTACTGCCCCTACGAGAGTTATGCCCCCGATGCGACGTTCAACGGCACGCCGCGGGCACTGAGGGCCTCGGCCCAGGAAAGCCTCAGGCGACTGAGGAGGGATAGGATCGACATTCTGCTGGGCCATGGGATGAGATCGATCGCGACCATGGACCGCTTTATGACGGAGGGATGTTATGAGGAGATGCTCCGGCTGAAGCAGGAGGGGCTGGTGCGGTTCGTCGGCGTCAGCGAGCTGTCGGAGGCTGACGGGGAACATGAGGTGCTGCGGCACATCCTGCCGGGCGGCGGGTTTGACGTGGTGATGTTGACGATCAACCTGCTTCTCCAGACGGCCGTTGGGAGCGTGCTGCCCCTGTGCCACGAGCACGACGTGGGGACGGTCGTCATGATGCCGCTCAACCAGGCATCGCGGGAGTCCGGGTTGGTGTCGGTGCCGGCGGCGTTGGAGTGCGTTCGGCGGCACGTGGCCGCGCGGAACCTGCCCGCCGGGCCGCCGTACGCGTCGGAGGATTTGTGGGATTTTCTCCGGCCCTACAGCATTCCGGAGGCCGGGGTACGGTACGTCCTGGCCCACGAGGTCGGCACGTGCTGCGTCGGGTTCCGCGGCGAGGAGCGGCTGCGGGAGAACCTGCAGGCGATCGACCCGCCGTACCTGGACGAGGCTCGGCTGGAGCGGGCGCGGGAGCTATTCGGGCGGATCGCCCGCCAGGTGCGATGAGGGGGCCCGAGGGGGCGCCGGGCACATATCGGAATAATAACTCCACTTTTAGGTTGACATAGTGTCGGCTGTGTGTATTGTTAGTAGTGCCGACACGGGCGTGTCATTCCGGTGCGGTGTGCCCGGTTCGGTTTGGGGTACGACATAGTCACCATCTGCCCCCGGACGCCGGGGGGAATGAGGACGGACAATGGACACAGTCAACGGTCAGTCGGGGGCGGGCATCAAAGGCAGGATCGCGGCGGTGGTCGTGGCGGCGGCGCTGGCGGGCGGGGGCCTGTGGTATTTCGCCAGCCGCCCGCCCGGGCCCGGCCCTTCGGCCCCGGCCGGCCGGGGCGGAGGCAGCACCCCGCACGGCAAGGCGGAGATGGATCTCGGGTTCATCGAGCCCGGCAGCAGGCACGAGGTCTCGTTCGTGGTGGACAACCCCGCCACGCGCCCGCTGGGGGTGCGGCGGGTGCGGTCGGAATGCGCGTGCATGACGACGCCCACGCCCCCCAAGGCGATCCCGGCCGGAGGGGGAGGGGAAGTCAAGGTAGTCTTCCTGGCCCCCAAAGAGTCAATTGACTATGCGGGGAAGGTCGTCCTGGAGACCGACTCGAAGGACCGCCCGGTCATTCCGCTGGTGGTCAAGGCGCGGGTGGGGCTGCCCCTGGAGGTCTCGCCGGCGGTGGTGCGGCTGGGCAAGCTGAGCCCCGGGCAGACGTGCACCGGGGCGGTGGTGCTGTGGAATCGCGGCCGGGAGACGGTTCGCCCGCTGTATGCGACAGCGGCGGACACCACGTGCGTGGCGCAGGTTCCGCGGGCGTCGATCCCCCCCGGGGGGAAGTTGGAGATTCCGATTCTGGTGAAGGTGTCCCCAGGGGCCTCGGGGCCCCAGGAGGCGAAGATGCGGATTCACACCGACTGCCCCGCCCAGGAGACGGTCGACGTGTCGGCGGAATACGACGTGGCGGCCGCGGCGGGCGTCGCGGCGGGCGTTTCGCCCGGCGGCGGGGCCGGCGCCCCGGCCAGTGCGCCCGCCGGGCCGGCCGGCGAGAAGGAAATGATCCAGTTGAGCTTCCCCGAGACCATGCCGGTCAAGCTCCTCGTGCAGTACGTCAGCAAGACGATGGGGATCAACATCCTGTATGACGAGGCGGTGGTCCGGGCTCACGTGATGGTGTCCTCGCCCTCGCGCATCCCCAAGGACTCCCTCCTGGGCCTGCTCAAGAGCGTGCTCAAGATGGTGGACCTCTCGCTGGTGGACACGGATCAGCCGGGGTGGAAGCGGATCGTACCGACGAAGGACCTGTTCAAGACCCCCGCCGACGTGGGACAGAACGCCGGGCAACTGGCGGGGACGGACGGGTCGGTTCCAGTCACGCAGGTGATCGAGCTCAAGAACATCCCCCCGGCCCTGGCCGAGCGGACCGTGGGAAAATTCCTCAGCCAGCCGGGGGGGAACCTGCTGGCGATCCCGGAGACGAACCTGCTGATCGTGACGGACTACGCCGACAACGTCCGCCGAGCGATGTCGATCCTGAAGCTGATGGACAAGCCGCCCGAGCCCAAGACCACCACGCGGCCGGCGGAGGAGCCGGCGAAAGGGGCGGAGAAATCCCCGGCCCCGGAGGAGGCGCGGACGTTGTTCGTCGCCGTCAAGCACCTGCCGGCCGAGGCGCTGGCCAAACAGGTTGAATCGATCCTCCTTCAGAAGGAGCGGCTGGGGCCCAGCAAGGCTGGCGGGACGGGGGTGGCGCTGGTGGGCGAGCCGCGGACGAATCAGGTGTTGATCATCGCCCGCCCGGGGCTGATGGAGGAGGCGCAGAATCTCCTCCGCACGCTGGACGTGCCGACGGGGGCCTCGACGAAAACCTACCGGTTCGAGCACGTGAGCCCCTCCCGCATCGACCGCCTGGTGCAGCAATATGTGAGCCTGGAGGAGATCAAGAGCACGTACAAGGCGATCGTGGACGCCGAGAGCGGGGTTCTGATCGCGACGGCCCCGGCGGCGGTGCACGAGCAGATCGCCTCGCTGCAGCGCGTGCTGGACGTGCCGGAGACGGAGCGGACGGCGGCCTCGAACAGTCCGGTACGGTTCTACAAGCTGGTTAACAGCATGGCTACGCAGGTTCTCGCGACGATCCGATCGTTGAAGGCCCCGAGCCAGGGCGCCCCGGGGGGCGGGGCGGGCAAGACCATCTCCGTAGACGTCCCGCCGGCGGCGGGAAAGGGCACGGACACCGAGGGCGAGGGCTTCACCGGCCCCAACCGCCCGCCGGGGCAGCCGGGGCAGGAATCCCCCCGCCCGCCGTTCCTCAGGGAGCCCGAGAAGGATAAGGACGCCCCCGCGCCCCGCCGGGGCGAAGCGGCGGAAGGCGACCGGGCGGGCGACCGCCAGATGGTCATCAGCGCCGACACCGGCGACGCCGTCGTTACCGCCGACCCGAACACCAACACGATCATCGTCGTCGCCCCGCCGGAGGTGCAGAGGCTCTACGAGCAGTTGATCCGCGTGCTGGACCGCCGGCGGCCTCAGGTGCTCGTCGAGGTCACGCTGGTGACGCTGGACACGTCGGGGAGTTTTTCGCTGGGGGTGGACCTCTCCGCCCCGGATCAGGGGTCCGGCCCCAAGAAGCTTCTGACGTTCAGCGCGTTCGGGCTGAGCACGGTGACGGCGGACACGGGGGCGTTGGCGCTGACGCCGGGCACGGGGTTCAACGGGGCGCTGATCCGCCCGGACGTGATCGACGTGGTGGTGCGGGCGCTGGCCACCAGCGGGCGGGCGAAGGTGCTCTCGACGCCCAAGGTGCTCGTCAACGACAACGCCAGCGCGACGCTGACGAGCGTGGCCGAGGCCCCGTACACGAGCGTGAACGCCTCGCCGACGGTGTCCTCGACGAGTTTCGCCGGATACGCCTCGGCGGGCACGACGATCAGCATCACGCCGCACATCAGCGAGGGCGACCACCTGCAACTGCAGTTCGCGGTAACGATGAACAGCTTCACGGGGGCCGGCGGCTCGGGCATTCCCCCGCCGAGGCAGACCAACAGCATCTCCAGCCTGGTCACTGTGCCCGACGGGCACGCGGTGATCGTCGGCGGGCTCAAGCGGGAAGACGCCAGCCGCACCGTCAGCAAGCTGCCCTGGCTGGGCGAGGCCCCCTGGCTGGAGTACATGCTGAGCAACCGCACGATCAGCTCGTCAGAGAGTTCGCTCTTCGTCTTCATCCGCCCGATCATCCTGCGGGACGACGAATTCGAGGACCTGAAATACCTCTCCGACCGCGACCTCTCGAAGGCGGGCCTGCCCGGCAAGCCGCCGCTCAGCCAGCCTCAACTCATGCACGAATCCGCCGGCCGCCTGCCCCGCCCGGCCGCGCCGTGAGCCGTCCCCGGCTCGCCCGGGCGACCCCC
>JAPLNA010000191.1 GCA_026693065.1 Planctomycetota bacterium | reverse complement strand
GATGATGCAGGCCTTCGTCCGGTCGTAGCTGGTTCGCTGGGCGTAGTAGAACTCAGTGTCGCCGGTCACCTTCGGATGGAACATGTATGACCATCGGCCGGCGACCCCCTCGCGCCGCAGGCGTCTCGTTGGCGCCACCCGGCCCACTTTCATCTACGTGGCACGGATTCGGTTTGACACACTCGTTACAGCACCTGACAGACTTAGGACAACAGGCACTTGGCACCATGCACACGGGCGGTATAATACCATGTACTGTCCAACGCTGCTTCGCTGGACGGCCCTGTGCGACCACGCACCCATCTGAAGAAAGGGAAGGCACATGAACACGTTGACAACCAGGGGCCCCGCCGTGTGGTTGACTGTTCTCGGCTCTGTGTTGGCGATCGCCAGCGAACCAGCCAACGCCTTTTATCACCCAGGGACGGGACGGTGGCTGCAACGGGACCCCGTTGGGTACAAGGACGGGATGAATCTCTATCAGTACGTAAACAGCCGGCCTGCAACCACGTCCGACCCAAGCGGTCAATTGTCGGCGGCAACGCTCGTGGGCACAGCTAACAGCGTCAGACTCCTCAAGGGAACGCTGGATGCCGGGCCCTGCTTTTGTGGGCCTGATGTGACTCCGGCACTTGTCGCTCACCTGTCCGAGTACCTGGCAGCTGAAATCAAACCAGACAATTCCCTCATGGTGGCCAACATCCGGGCTATGGGGGAGACCGCACGCAGGAATGGGCATGCCGGTGCCTTCGGGGAGGCCATCAAAGCCTACAATGGCTCCTGCGGCACTGGCCCGTGCAAGGGGACGGTGACCTTCTGCGGTCACTGCATTTCGGAATACCACATGGACCATTTGCTGGTTACGGTTTACATTTCCAAACGCTATGGAATGCCCATAGCCCATATGGCCGGGCGATGGCATGAGCGAGGCAATTTGGGGGACCTTGCAATCAACCAGGCAGGCCAGGCAATCTTTTCTGCCCTGGTTCCCATGTTCGGCGAACCGGGTACGCTGGATGATGTGTGTGCCTCCGTCGAGGATGTGATGAAGCGCGACGGGATGTGGGCAACCGCCCAGTTGAAGGAATCAAAGGGCAGAGCCGGGCCCTATGGACAATGTCAGCCCTGCAAGGACGTGTTGGCGGCTCCCCCCAAGCTGGAAATGCCAAAATAGCGGAGGCACACGAACATGACGCGCCGGGTATCTATCAGAATCGGCATCCTTGTGGGGGTGGCGGCGGCGTTGTCCGGCGGGCTGTTTCTGGTCTACGACCATTACCGCAGACAACTGGACAGCATTCAGCTGGACGTGATTCTGGTTAATGAAACGTCGGTCGATATTGTCGGCCTGACGTTGGAGGTCAAGGATCTCGTCGCCAGTAAGCCGGTCGTGGAACACTTTGGGGTCCTCAAGCCGGGGGCCAGGTGTGAATGGCATTATGCCGTGGGCGACGTCGACATCACAGGCGTGAAGGCTTCTTCTCCCCATCTCGTATTCAGCCAGGGATCGTTTCCCTGCACACGAGCCGATCGGGTCTTCCTCCACATCCGGCCGGACGGAAACGTGGTAGCGTCCTTCCAATAGACCCCCGGCTCGGCGGCGGCCCGCCAGACCATGACGTCCCGTGCGGCCATCCGCTATGATCATAATAATATCGCATTGACTTGACATATACCTCCGTTCTGTTATTGTTATGACACACATACTCGGGTCGGTTCGCCATCATGGCGGCGCCGCGGCGCACCGCGGACGGGACATAGGACGCATCCGCGGGCGGCGTCCGGGAGTTCGACGAATGAACAGAGGCAAGGGCACGGGAGAATTGCGTGATCGCCCGGGAACGGGCCAGGGGGTCTGATTGTGGCGTTCATTAACGACCAGTTCGCCGCGGCGTTGAAGGCTCGCGTGCCGGAGCGGTTCGGGGCGGCGTTGGCGGGCGCGGCCGGGGGGGCCAGCCCCGGAGCGGCGCGTCAGGCGGAGGTCCCCGAGCCGGAGGTCGCCCAGGCCCTGGCCGAGGCGTTGCAGATCGAGTACGCCCCCACGTTGCGCGACCGCCCGGCGAGTCATCAGTTCCTGCTCACCGTGCCGATCGCCTTCGCCCGCCGGCACGCGGTGATCGCCCTGGCCGGCGAGGACGGCGTGATGCCCGTGGCGATGGCGGACCTGGGGGCCTGGCCGCAGGTGCAGGCGCTGTCGCGGCGGCTGGGCAGGCCGGTGCGGTGCGTGCTGGCCCCGCGAGAGGAAATCCTCCGGGCGGTCAACGCCGCCTATCAGCAGCAGAGCGGGCAGGCCCAGCGGGTGATCGAGGAACTCGACCGCGACGACGTGCTCCGCGAGGTGCAGGAGACGGCCGGGCGGGAAGACCTGCTGGACGTCGCCGGGCGGGCGCCGGTGATCAAGCTGGTGAACCTGATGCTCTTCGAGGCCGTCAAACGCCGCGCCTCGGACGTCCACGTGCAGCCGTACGAGGAGCGGCTGATGGTGCGGTATCGGGTGGACGGCGTGCTGCACGACGCGTTCGAGCCCCCGCAGGCGTTGCACCCGGAGATCATCAGCCGCATCAAGGTGATGGGCGGCATGAACATCGCCGAGCGCCGCATCGCCCAGGACGGGCGGGCGACGGCGGAGGTGGGCGATCGCGTGGTGGACCTGCGCATCGCGACGTTGCCGACGAGTTTCGGCGAGCGGGCGGTGATCCGCCTGCTGGACAAGAGCGCCCGGCTGTACCGGCTGGAGGACGTGGGCATGCCCGCGGCGGTGCTCGATCAGTTCCGCCGGCTGATCCGCCACGACCACGGCATCGTGCTGGTGACGGGGCCGACGGGCAGCGGGAAGACGACGACGCTGTACGCGGCCCTGCAGGAGATCAACTCTAAGGAGACGAACATCCTGACGCTGGAAGACCCGATCGAGTACCGCCTCGAGGGCATCAGCCAGACGCAGGTCAGCGACAAGAAGGGGATGACGTTCGCCGGCGGGCTGAGGCACGTGCTGCGGCAGGACCCGGACGTGATCATGGTCGGCGAGATCCGGGACGTCGAGACGGCCCACATGGCGATTCAGTCGGCGTTGACGGGGCATCTGGTGTTCAGCACGCTGCACACGAACGACGCGGCCGGGGCGGTGGCGAGGATTCTCGACCTGGGGGCCGAGCCGTACCTGCTGGCCAGCAGCCTGCTGGGCGTGTTGGCGCAGCGGCTGGTGAGGCAGGTGTGCCCCGCGTGCCGCCAGGAGGTCCCCGTGAGCGCCGCCGACCGGTTGCGGTGGGGGGCGGGCCAGAACGAGGGCGTGCCCGAGCGGGTGGTTCGGGGCCAGGGCTGCCCGCACTGCCTGGAGACGGGCTACCGCGATCGCGCGGGGATCTTCGAACTGCTGACGGTCAGCGAGCCGATCCGCGAGCTGATCCTCCAGCGGGCGAAGGCCTCGAGCATCAAGGCCGTCGCGATCCGTGAGGGCATGGGCACGCTGCGGGCGGCGGGCATCGAGAAGGTGCTCGCGGGGGTGACGACGATGGACGAGGTGGCCCGGGTGGCCGCCAAGAGCGAGTTTTAGACGGCGAGGCGTTGAGGCGATGCCGGTATACGAATACAGCGCGACGGACATGGACGCCTCGGCCCAGAGCGGCTCGATCGCCGCGGACTCCCCGCGCCAGGCGCGGGACCTGCTGCGCGAGCGCGGGCTGACGGTGGTTGGCATGCAGTTGGCCCGGCGGGGGGCGACGGGCGCCGGCCGGGCGAGGCGGCGGGACCGCACGGAAGTCGTCGCGTTCATCCGCGAGCTGGCGACGCTGATCGGGGCGGGCATTCCGCTGCTGAGCGCCTTGCAGACCCTGATGCGCCAGCACGGGCGGCGGGTGCGGGCGGTGCTGGAGGACCTGGCCGACCAGGTCGCCGCGGGCACGAGCCTCTCCGACGCGATGGCCCGCCACGCGGGGCACTCTGGCCGAATTCCAGGAGAAGACCCAGCGGCTCCAGAGCCGGGTGGTGACGGCCCTGATCTACCCGGCCGTCGTCTGCCTGGTGGGGCTGATCGTGTCGGTGTTCCTGATGACGTACGTCGTGCCGAATCTGCTGAGCACGCTGTCGCAGGCGGGCAAGCCCCTGCCGGCCGTCACACGGGTGGTCAAGGGCGCCAGCGACCTACTGCTGTACTGGTGGCCGGCGCTGCTGGGCGGGGGGGCGGCGGCCGTCCTCGGGGCGCGTCTCGTGCTGAAAACGCCCGGCGGGCGCAAGCGCGCCGACGCACTCCTGCTCCGTCTGCCCCTGGTGGGCCCGCTGGTTCGCAAGGAAGTCACCAGCCGGATCGCGGTGATCCTGGCGGCGTTGCTCCGGGGCGGGCTGCCCTTCGTCGAAGCCGTCCGCATCACGCGGGGCACGATCGGCAACCGGGCGTTCCGCCAGGCGATGCAGGACTACGAGGCGGCCGTGACCGCCGGGCGGGACGTCGCCGGGCCGCTGGAAGATTCCGGCGTGTTCAGCCCGATGGTCGTCCAGATGCTCGCCGTCGCTCAGAAGGCCGGCGAGTTGGAACCCATGCTCGATCAACTGGCCCGCTCGTACGACGTGGAGGTCGCGACGGCCACGCAGCGGCTGACGGCCGTGCTCGAGCCGCTGCTGATCGTGCTGCTGGCGGCGGTGGTGGGGTTCATCGCGTTCGCGACCGTGCTGCCCATATTGGAGTTGAGCAATGTACTCTGACACGACAAACCGGCGTCGCGTGGGATTCAGCCTGGTGGAGATCATGGTGGTGATCGTGATCATCGGGCTGCTGGCGGGGATGGTGACGATCAACGTGCGGGGGTACATGCTGCAGGCCAAGCAGAACACCGCCCGGGCGGAGATGGCGACGATCGTCCAGGCGTTGTCGACGTTTTACACGGCGTACGGGCGATACCCCACGAACGAGGAGGGGCTGGCGTGCCTGACGCGGGGGACGGAGAAGATCCCCGAGCCGCTGCTGACCCGCCCGCCGGCGGACCCGTGGGGGAGGTCCTACCAGTACAACTGCCCCGGGTCCAACGGGCCCTTCGAGCTGATCTGCTACGGCGCCGACGCGCGCGAGGGCGGCACCGGCGCCGACGCCGACATCAGCAGCGACGACCTTAAGAGCAAGTGACATGAACCGCACCGACCGCAACGCGTTCAGCCTGGTGGAGATCCTGGCCGTGCTGGTGATCCTGGCCCTTCTGGCCGGCGTGGCGGCGTATCGCAGCCACGCGGCGGCCCGGCGGACGGCGCTGGCCGAGACGGCCGCCCGGGTGGCCGAGTTCGACCGCCAGACCCGGCTGCTGGCCCGCGCGCACGACCGCCCGCTGCGGGTGCTGATCGACCTGGGCGCGGGGCGGCTCCGGCGCGAGGACGTGCTGACCGGGCGCGAGATGGGCGCCCCGCTGGCCCTGACGGACGGATTCCGCATCGCCCGCTTCCTCTTCCGCCGCGAGACGGCCGAGACCGGCACGGTTTCCTTCCGTTGCAGCAGCCACGGGCTCACGCCCACGTACGCCCTGGCCCTGGAGGGGCCCGACGGGCGGAAGACGTGGCTGCTGGCGGCCGGGCTGGGCGGCGACGTGACCGTGTTCGACGACGACGTGGAAAAGGACTCCAACGCCCGCGACGCGGGGAAAGGCTCAACCGGTGAGGCGAAAGTCCGTGCCATCCTGGACGCGGCGATCTGACGGGCTGACGCTCGTCGAAGCGGTCGTCGGCACGGCGATCCTCGGGTCGCTGCTGGTGGCCCTGCTGATGGCGGCTCATCGCCTGAACGTGCAGGCCCGTCGCTCGCAGGCGAGGCTGGAGGCCTGCCGGATCGCCGACGAGTTGCTGGCGGCCTGGTGGCCCACACGAGAGGACTTCCCCACGGACTCCAGCGGCCCGGTGGCCGGGCGGGAGGGGTGGCGGTGGCGGACGAGCACCCAGGCCGGCCGCGAGGATGCCCGGCGGCTGGGCGCGCGGACGGTCGCCCTGGAGGTCTTCGCCCCGCCCGCCCCCGGCGACGCCCCCGGGCAGGCGGCCTGGGCGGCGGCGAAAGTCGAGATCCTCCTACCCGATGACGAGGAGGACCAGCCATGACAACCCGCCCCGGCCTGACGCTGGTGGAACTGTTGGCCGCCCTGGCGGTGATGACGCTGCTGACGGTGGCGGCGGTCAACACCACGCTGGCGATCACCCGCGCCCTGCCGGCGAGCGTTCGCGCGCACGCCGCAGCGGCGAGGCGGGCGGCGCTGGAGGCCCTGCTCGAGGCCGACGTCGTCAACGCCGACAAGTACCGCCTCGAGGGCGGGGCCCTCTGGCTGGAGACGCAGAACCTCCTGGACGGCGAGAGCCTGGAGGGCCGCCGCCGCCCGGCCGTCGTGACGTATCGCATCATTAACATACAGGGCCGCCCCTGGCTCGTCCGCGGGCAGACCGCCGGCATGGACCCCCAGACGGGCGAGTTGGTCTGCCCCGGCGTGCGGGGCATCGACCTGCTGGACGCCGACGACCCCGACCGCGGCGACCGCTGGCGGCGGATCCCCGCCGAGCCGGTGATCGTGATCGACTTCGACGACCCCGGCGAGCCCGGGGGAAAACAACTTCGTCCCACGTTCCGCACGAGGACGCCATGACCGCGCGAACCGCCGACAACTCGGGCTTCATCATGGTGACCGTCCTGCTTCTGCTGGCGATCGCGGGAGTGTTGGCGGCTTCGGCGGCCCGGTACAACTGCGCCCAGGCCCTCCAGGCCGGGGCCAGCCTCGAACAACTCCAGGTCCGCTGGGGCAGCGAAAGCTGCCGGGCCGTCTGCCTGGCGGCGGCCGAGCGGTACGTCGTCGAACGCGACGAGGGGGCCCCCGAGGCCCTGGCCGCCCGCGTCGTGCTCGGGGAGGTTCGCTTCCACCTCCGCCTGGCCGACGAACAGGCCAAGGCCAACGTCAACGCGCTGGCCGCCCGCGTCGGGGCCGACTCGATCGGCGACTCGCTCTGGCGGCTGCAGGACGGCCTGGTGCAGCCCCTGCCGGTGCAGTTGCGCCCCTGCGTGCCGCTGGCCGGGGCGGTCGGCGGGACGGTCAACCCCACGCCGTACCTGGCCTTCGACCAGGTGTTCGCCTTCGACCACCCGAGCGAATTGATGCCCCTCGAGCCGGGGGAGGAGTTTCCCGTCGGGCGCGTCACGTGCTGGGGGGACGGGCGGGTGAATTTCAAGCGGGCCGATCCGGTCGTCCTGCGCGAAGCCACCGCCGCCGTGCTGGACGACGTGCAGCGAGCGGCCCTGCGGACGTATCGCGACGAGCACCCCGACGCGACGCTCACCGAGGCGTTGCGGTCGCTGACGCTGGACAAGGACAAAACCGCCGCCGCCGAGGCCCTGCTGACGGATGAGAGCCTCTGCTACAGCCTCTGGGTGGTGGGCGAGGGGGCCACGCGGAAGTATTACCGCCTGTACGTGGGCGGGCGAGGGCTGGCCGGCGGATTCGTTACGCGGAGTTACGCATGGTAGTGCGAACGCTGCAAGGCAAGAGGCGGTTTCTGTGGTCGGCGAGTGTCGCCGCCCTGGCGGGCATCGTCGCGGTGATCGCCTCGGCGGCCTGGTCGCCGCTGCCGTCGCCCACGGCGAGCCCGCGCGGGCATGGGGCGGCCAGTCGACCGGCTAGCGCCCCCGCCCAGGCCCGCCCGCTGAGCGACTACGCGGCGATCGCCGCCCGCCCGCTCCGTGGGCCGCTCTTCGATCCCAAGCCGGCGCCCGTCGTGGCCCCCGCGCCCCCACCCAAGCCGACGCTCAATGCCGTCGTCACGGGGACGGCCGTCGGGGGCGAGCAGGCCTTCGCCGTCTTCCGCAGCGGCCCGGGCGAGGAGCAGTTGCTGGGCGTGGGCGAGGCCATCGCCGGGGCAACGATCCTGGCCATCGGCGAAGACTCCGTGACCGTCCAGTTCAACGGCGAGACGATCCACTTGAAAGTCCAGCCGCCCAAGGAGGAGCCCTGATGGCGACGGCGACGTTCTTCATCTCGCTCGAGCCGGATCGCTGGACCGTGACGGCCGACGGGCCCGATGGGCCGGCCTTTCGCGAGGGGCCCGTCGAGCCGCACACCGAGCCCGAGCCCCTCGCCGCCGCCATCCGCGAGGCGTTGGCACAGTTCAACTACGCCGGCCAGGGAGTTTGTCTGGGCGTGGGAGCGTCCCTCGTGCTCACCGCGGGCGTCGAAGCCGCCGGGCTGGCGCGCAAGCACCGGCGGACGGGGCTGCTCTACCGGCTGGAGGAACAGTTGCCCCTCGAGGCCGAGCGGCTGACGGCCGACTTCGTCGAGCCCCCCGTGGCCGGGCGATGCCTCGCCGTCGCGGTCGAGACGGCGGCCGCCCAGGCGATCGTCGAGGCCTTCACGCACGCCGGAATCCAGGTCGAGGCCCTCTGCCCGACGGCGCTGCTGGCGGCGTGGGAAGCCTGCCGCGCCCGCCCAACCCCGCCCGACTACGTCCTCCTCCAGGCCGGGCCGAGGGTGGACGTGGTCCGCCTCGTCGAGGGCCGGCCCGTCGCCTGGCACAACGTTCCCCACTCGCCGGAGGAACTGACCCGCTGCCTGGGCATCGACCTGCTGAGCAACCCCATCGAGCGGGAGCAGCCCACGGCGCTGGCAGCCGGAGACGCGACCGGACGGCTGACGGCCCTGCTGCGCGACCACGCGATCGCGGGCGAGGCCATCGAGTCGCCCGTGGCGGCCCTGGCGTGGCGGGCGGCGGCGCATGTGCTGGCCGGCGGGCAGGCCGGGTGGGTCAACCTCCGCCGGGACGCCCTGGCCCCGCCGCACCCGTGGCGACCGGTGGCGGGGCTGGTCCGCTTGGCGGCGGGGCTGGCCCTGGCGCTGGTGCTGACGGCGGTGGGGGCGTGCCTCGTCCGCGGGTGGATGTGTCAGGGCCTGATCGCCCGCGCTCAGGAAAAGCAGGCGTCGATCTACGCGAGGCTGTACCCGAACACAGCCGCCCCGGCCAACATCAAGAGCCGCCTCCGCAGCCAGGGGGCGCTGCTGGCGGGCGTCAGCGGGCTGGGGCAGGACGTGCCCGACCCGCCCAGCGCCCTGGACCAGTTGCGGACCATCGCCGAACACCTGCCCCGCACGGTGCGGCTGCGGATCACGGAGATCCGCATCGAGCCCGGAACGGTGATGATCGACGGGCAGGCCCGCTCGCACGGCGACGCGGAACTCATCACGCAGTCGCTGCGGAAGGCCGCCCTGGCCCTCGACGCCCCCCGCACGGAGACCCTCGCCGACGGGGGTGTGGGCTTCGCGATCCTCGCCCGCCCGGCGAGCGAAACGCCCGCGCCGGGCGCGGGGGCGTCCAAGGGGGAAGGCAAATGAAACGCCGGAAGCTCATCCTGTTTTCGCTGCTGGGTGCGCTGCTGGCGGGGGCGTGCTGGCAGAGCTACAGCTATCTGTCGGGCGCCCAGGCCGACGCCCAGGCCGCCTGGGCCGACGCCGCCGACTGCCAGAGCCTCGCCGACCGAATCGAGGCCGCCCGGGGCCGGCCCTCCGTCGCCCATGACCACGAGCGGGTCTGGGAAGAGCTCATCGGCCTGGTGGAAGCGGCCGCCAAGACGGCGGGCATTCCCGCGGCCGGGCTGGTGCGGTTCGTCCCCGAGCCCCCGCGACGCATTGAAGACTCGCCATACAAGGAAAAGCCCGTCCGCGTGCTCCTGCGGGACGTGACGCTGGGGCAACTGACGGCGATGGCGCACGGCCTGGCCACGTCGCGTCATCGGTTGCACGTGACGGCCCGTCGTGTGGCGGCCCCCCGCCGCGACGACACGGGCGACCTCTGGACGGCCGAACTGGTCCTGGTGTACCTGATCTACGAACCCGCCAAACCTTCCCTGTAAGGAACCACCCATGAAGACGTTGGTACGAACATGTGCGATCGTTGCTCTGACTGCCGCCGGTTGCCAACCTTACTGGAACAGACCCGCGGCGGCGCCGGCGGGCTACCAGACCGCCGCGGCCGATCCGCGGCGGGACACCGAGAAGGTCCGGCGGCTCAACGAGCAGGGCGCCGCCCTGGCGGAGAGGGGCCAGTTCGAGGCCGCCGAGAAGACATTGAAGGAGGCCCTGGCGGCGGACCTGTTCTACGGCCCGGCCCACAACAACCTGGGCAGCGTGTACTTTCGCCAGAGGAAGTATTACCTGGCGGCCTGGGAGTTCCAGCACGCCGCCAAGCTGCTGCCCGGCAAGGCCCAGCCGCGGAACAATCTGGGCATGGTGTTCGAGGCCACCGGGCGGACGGAGGCGGCCGTCGAGAACTATGAGAAAGCCCTCGCGATCGAGCCGGGGGCGTTCGAGCCCGCGGCCAACCTCGCCCGCACCCTCGCCCAGGACGGGCGGAAGGACGATCGCACCCGCGCGTTGCTCGAGCAGGTCGCGCGGACGGACCCGCGCCCGGACTGGGTCGCCTGGGCCCACGACCGCCTCGCCGCCATGCCCAAGCCGGACATGTCCCTTCCGACGCCGAAATAACGCCCGGCGCGGGAGTTCTTCCAACATGTGTCGGGCGGGGTTCAGGCGCCGGGGCGGCGGGTGAGCCACTGGCCAAACACCGCGCCGCTGGCCGGGTCGCCCAGCGACTCCAGCACCTTGCTCAGAATGATCACGTCGGTGGAGGGCATGGCGGCGCAGGCCGCGGCGTCGTCCACGTACGCCGCCCGAAGCCGCCTGACCCACTCCCGCCGGGCCGTCTCCGATAGCCGCCGCGCCAGATACGGCGAAACGTTCCACCACTGGCGGATGCTGATCGACCGCGTCTTGCCCGGGTCGGACAGATACGCCTTCTCGATGAGCTCGACGACCCGCTGGTGAGCGGCCAGGCCGGCCTCGCCGAAGGCGGCGATCCGGGCGATCATTGCCGTCAGGGCCGCTAAGTCGCCGGCCTGCCAGGAGTCGGTCTTCTCCACCCACGCCAGGTACGCGCTGGGCGGCCCAGGCATGCCCAGTTGCTTGAGTAGGCCGTCGACGACGCCGCAGCCGTCGGCCGTCAGCTTGGCCAGTTCGGCCTGGTCCTCGACGAAGATCGTCACGATGGCCGCCGCCCACGCCTGGGCCGTCCGTGCCGGCAGGATCTTGCCCAGCGAGCCGATCAGCGAGCCGATTCCGTTGAGCCCGAGGGCCTTGGCGCCGGCGGGGTCGGTGACGTGCCTGGCCCCGATGACGTCAATGACCCGCGTGGCGGCGGCCTGGCCGCCCGGGGCCGCCCGCAAGGCCAGGTCCCCCAGTTCATTCAACGCCAGGGGCTTCCAGGCCTGGGTCTGTTGGATCCACTCGCACGTGCCCCGGGCGCCCAACGTGGTCAGCATGCCGTCCAGCCTGGCGCAATCGCCGGCGGTAAGGGCGGCCAGCCGGGCCCGGTCGGCCACGAAGCCCGCCCACAGCTTGCCCGCCCAGCCGGCGGCGGCCGCCGGAGGCAGGCTCTTGCCCATCGCGCCGCACAGGGCGTCCCACCGGCTCGCGCCGACGGCGGCCAGCGCCGCCCCGTCGCCCATGTACTTGCCCTCCACGTACGCCGCCACTCTCGCCAAGGCGCCCTGGGCGGGCTTGCCCAGCCGGCACAACGCCTCGCCGAGCGGGGGCAGTTCGTCGAACGGCCTTCCCTGCCAGGCGGTCGTCTTCTCCACCCATTCCACCAGAACCTTGTCGGCCTCGGGATGCGCCAATTGCCGCAGTTTGTTCTGCAGGCTGGCACAGTCGTTCAACGTACACTTGGCCAGAGCGGCCGCGTCGGCCACGAAGATCGTATGTAGTCTCACCCCCCACGAGGCCTGTCTGCTCCGAGCCAAGTCCTTGGCCAGCACGGAGACCAGCCTGTCCCACTGTAGGATCGTAATCCCGCGCGCCTTGGCCGGGTCGGCCAGGACGGCCGCCTCCAACCGGTCGGCCACCTTCACCCGGGCGTCCTTGCCGTCCTCGCCCGCCTGATCGAGCCGGGCGACGAGCTCGACGAGCAGTTCGGGGGGGGCCTGGGCGAAGTTCTCGCCCGCCCGTACCCATGCCGCCGTGGCCGCTCCGATCGTCTCCGGCGACCAGTTCCCCCGCGACAACGCGATCGCCGCCTGATACATCTCCTCGGCGGTCAGCGTGGCCAGGGGCTTGGCCTGGGCAATCAGTTGCTTGTGGATCTCCTGGGCCATGGCCTGGGCGCCCGGGCCGGAGAGCTGCCCCCCCATGATCATCGGGCATACCGGGCGAGCCGGCGGCACTCGAGTTCCTTCACGGTCCCCCAGGAGGCCAGCTTGAGGAACTCCTCCGTCAGGGCCTGTGGCCCCATCCTGGTCCAGGCCGGCGGGGTCTCTTTGCCCTCCTGGCCCCCCCCGGCCCCACCCGCCGCCAGGGCCGCGCACCCCGCCAGCACCACGCCCGTTCGCACTATGATGTTCATAATACGTTCCTTTCCGAATTGGCGCCTCACCCGTTTATACCTAAACCATACGCATACGTCACAGATATGTCAATCTCCATTTTGCCTAATTCGGATGGCGGCGAGGACGCCCCCGGAAGGCGAGGGCGGGGTTGACACGGGCGGCGGGCCCGTTACCATGGCCCGCAGGCCCGGATCGGCCCCCGACCCGCATGGGAACAGCCATGAATATCCTCCACGCCCTTTCGCGACAGGCGAGCTTCCACGCCCGGGTCTGGCATTCGTGTTTCACCCACCTCCGCCGCCAGCACGCGATGACGATGAGCGCGGCCTTGTGCTACCGCACGATCTTCGCCCTCGCCCCGCTGCTCCTGCTGGCGATGCTGGTCCTCAAGAGCATGGGGCTGGTGGACCGGGGCAGGGAGTATCTCGACGACGCCCTCACCAACGCCGGGCTGCGGGAGATCGCCACGGTGGAGGCCCCGGCCTCGGCCCCGGGGGACGCGCCGGCGGCTTCCCGCCCGGCCGGCAGGGCCGCCACCGGCGCCAGGGGAAGAGCCCGAAACATCGCCGAGTACATCGGGCGCCAGCTCGACCAGATCGACGCCAAGATCACCTTCGGCGCCCTCGGGCCCGTCGGGCTCATCCTGCTGGTCTGGACCGCCCAGGGCCTGGTCGCCACGATGGAAGATTCCCTCAACCGGATCTTCAACGTCTCTCGCGGCCGCTCCTGGCGACGCCGCGCCTTGACCTACTGCGCCGTCGTCACGCTGGGCCCGTTGCTTCTGACCGCCGCCGCCATCCTGGCCGACACCGCCACCCGCACCGCCGGAGGCGTCGGGTGGCTGGCCGGACCGGTCGGGTTTGTCCGCCTGGTCATGCCCCCGGCCGTCGGCGTGCTGGTGCTGGCGGGGGTGTATACCTGGCTGCCCAACACGCCGGTACGGTTCGCCTCGGCGGTCGCCGGCGCCGTCGCCACCGTCGCGCTCTGGGAGGTCGTCAAGGGGGGCTTCTTCCTCTACGTCGACCGCGTGATCGCCCACGCGAGCTTCTACGGGGCCATGGGCGCAGCGCCCCTGTTCCTGCTGTGGCTCTACCTGTCCTGGGCCGCCTTCCTCCTGGGGGCCCAACTGACGGCGATCCTCAACGACCGCCACGGGCTGGTCTTCAGCCACCCCTCCGCCCCGGCCCCCACGGGGCCCTGGCCGCTCCTGGCCGTGTCCCCTCGCCCGCCGACCCTTGGCGAGGTCGCCGCCCTGGCCGGGCTGCACCAAGCCCACGTCCAGCGGCTGCTCGAGCAACTCGCCGCCGCCAACGTCGTTCTCCCGACGGTCTCTCCCGGCCCGGGCCCGGGCCCCCGCCACGAACCCTCCTACGTGCTGGCCCGCGCCCCCGAGTGCCTGCCCCTCCTGGCCGTGCTGGGCCTGCTCCCGCCCGCCGATTCCCCCCCCGGCCCGGGCGACCCGGCCATCCTCGCCGCCCTTCAGGCCACCCAGACCCGCACCGCCAAGGCCCTGGGCGAAATCACCCTGGCCGACCTGCTCGACCCGGCCCGAAAACCGACGTGAATCGCTCGCCAAAGCCCTTGACAACCCCGTTCCCATCCAGTAGCGTACTGTGGTATCGCGGGCGTAATTCAGTGGTAGAATGCCAGCTTCCCAAGCTGGACGTCGTCGGTTCGAATCCGATCGCCCGCTGTATGACGGCCCTTGTCAGTGGATGACAGGGGCCGCTCTTTTTCCCTGTTTTTCAAGGGTTTCCGCAACTCCGATGGCTTCGGCCGGTCGTGTGTGTTTGACAGCGGTTGACCGGGGTTGCCCCTGTCTTCCTGCCGTACGGCACCAAACACGGCACCATTTTCGGCACCATTTTCAACCCCGCTCCGGCCGTCGTAAGTGCCAGTTTTTCGCCGTCGCTGAATCCCGGCGGCCGGAGTATCGAAGCTCGGCAGGGCCTCCACCGCCCCGGCCGTGTCGACCAGTTGCAGGTGGGTGTAGGTGTTCATCGTCAGCCGGATGTCGCTGTGCCTCAGAAGCTCCTGAGCCATGCGGGGCGCCACGTTGGCCTTGGACAGAAGCGTGGCGAAGGTGTGCCTTAGACAATGGATGTCCAGGGTGCGCCCCTGAGAGTCCATCTTTTCGATCCGCACCCGCCCGGTTTGGGGATCTTTGACCTGACGAGCCAGTCCCGCGGCCACAAGGTCGCGGTCGAATACACGGAGGAAGTCGCCAGGCAGATCGAACAGCTTCATGTCGGTCGGTAACGCGGCGGGGAGCTCGTTTCGCCCGTCGACAAGGGTCCGCCGGCGGTACTCGGCCAGTTTGTCGGCCAGATGTTCAGTTAGATCCTCGGCCAGGTCCTGCCGCAGGGGAATCTGGGCGCCCTTGCCGCTCTTGGAGTTCTTACCGGCAAGCCCCAGATGGGCACGTTCCGTATCCAGGTGTACGGCCCCGACCGTCAACGAGCCCAGCTCGCCCTTGCGAAGGCCGGTGTAGATCAGCACCTTGTAGATCATCGCCCGTTCCCGTCCGACCCGTTCCAGCCGCATCCGCTCAACCTGGGTGACTTCGGCGACCGGTTCTCCTTTCCGCTTGCCCCGGCGAATCGTTAGGGCGTCCCGCAGCGGGCGCGTGCGAGCCGCCTCCAGCAGGGCACCCACTTCCTCGACCGTCAGTGCCCGTCGCTGTCGGCGGACGTTGCTCTCGTCGGCTTTCGCCAGCCCCTCCAGGGGGTTGCTCGTCAGGCGGTTGTTCGCGACGGCCCAACGGCAGAACGCCACCGCCGCCGCCCGGTACATGTTGACCGTTCGACCGCTTATTCTGTTGGCGTCCGCCTCGGTGTTCATCCATCGGATCATCCGCTGGCGGTTGATGTCACCGATCCGCCTGAAGCCGCACTCCTTGGCGATAAGGGCAAGCTGCTTCGCCACGTTGTACCGGTGGTCGGCGGACACCTTACGCCCTCGAACGGTCTTGGCCTTCAAGTACTCCGCGTAGTCGGCGAAGTGTTCTGCCAGGGGTTTCTCCGAGTGGCGGGCTGTCTGCGACTCCTCGGGGGTCAGGACGCCGGATCGAACCTTCTCGGCCTGGGCCAGCAGGTTGGCCAGGACTTGCCTGGCCATCTGTTCGTCCCGGCATCCGGTTGAGTCCCGCCGTTCGGTGCCGTCGGCGGCGCGATAACGCGCATACCAGACGTCCGACTCGACGATGATCTTGTGGCCGTCGGCGGACACTTCGGCCGTCTGGGTTCGTCCCCGGCCGTCCTTCCAGCGGGCAAGGACCAGGTCGTTGCGCCGGGAGATGTTCGCCCCCTCCGGGAGCGGCTTCGTGTAGGTCTTTCGATATATGGTTGCCATGGTCTATGGTTCCTTTCGTCGTCTTCAGTAAGCTTTGCCATCGCAGAATGCCGCGAGCCTGTGGGCCATATCCAGTCAGCCACGGGCGTCAAGCGGATCGTCGGGTAACGTCTTCGTGTGGCCCATCGCCGTGGGCTCCCTTTCCATCGCTCGAATTGTGTCGGCCAGTGGCAACGTCTGGCAGGCATGCATCGTGTTCCATCATAGCGGCCCGTTCATCAAAACACACTCGCCAATCGGAAGGCAAATCCTCGATTGTGATCTCAGCGGGAGCCGTGCACACCCTCTCGTCCTCCCCGCGAGGGCAGAATAGCCCTTGAAGATGTTGCAGCGCGTTGTAACTCATGGTAGTCAGTCCTTCCTTCCGCCACTTGCGCCACTTCCGCCACCTGCGCCACCTGCCAGCAGCGGCACCGTGCTCACCGCCGGCCGTGCCGGCACCGTGACCGGAGCGGGTGTGTCGGGACAAGCGATATCCAGGTCGATCCCGTAGTTCTGCTGCACCAGCGCCAAGTGTCCAAGGGACACATCGAATACCCGACGCCCGTTGGTCGACTTGCGTGCCGGAGGAATTCCGTATAATTTGAGCCGGTTCGACACGGTACGCCCCATCCAACGCCCAAACAGGTTGGCATCGTGGCCCTGGACGGCGGTCAAGATATCCCCCGCCGTGAAAACCTCCCCGCCCCGCACCATGTCGGCCACGGTTCGTAAGAGAACCTCGTCGGCATCAGGCACCTGGTCGTTCCGGCCCGCGTCGATACAGTCGAGCGCGTGCTGCTTGACGATTTCCGACAACCCACAGGCCCCCGCGGCTTCGATCCACGCCGCCAGCGCCAGGAGGGGCTGCCACAACTCGAAATTCCGCCCTGACATCTCTGGACAAACGTCGACCTGCTTTGGAAGGTCTAGCCACACGGAGCCGTGCTCTGCGGCCAGGGCGTGAAGATCATCCCGCAGACTTTGCCATGGCAGGGGAGGAGCGTCAAGCCGGCGTCTCGGCTTGGGCGAGCCGGGGGAGGCCCGGAACATCGTCAGCGGTATACAGCGCGAGGCCAAAGCCGGAGGCAGCCCTGCGACGCAGGCGACTGCCTTGGGGCCATAGACGTCGAATTCCGTGGTCTTGAACGTGTCGCCGACGGCCTCAAGCCGCGTTGCCTTTCCACCCCGTTTGTATCCTGCCAGCAGCATCGACAGGATTTCGCCGACATCCGGAGTCGACTCCCGCAGCCGTTCGGCCTCATCCAGGAGCAGCACGCCACCCTGGTTGTTCAGGGTCCGGAATAGGCAGGCCGCCGTCAAATTGCTCGATCCGATGGGGCGGAACACCAGCCGAGCCAGGATCTCAAAAACACGGCTTTTCCCGGACCCCAACGGCCCACCGACGTAGAGGTAGGGGACCGCGTCGAAGACCGGGTGGATGTAGGTGAGCAGCACCCACAAGGTCAGCGTCGCCACAACACCAGGGGCCTTGTCCGCCGGCATGTCCAGGAAGTGGGCGACCTGTTCGGTCACCTGCCGGAAGAGTTCCGCCGGATCGGGGGCTTCCTTGCCCTCCAGCCACGCGTTCCGTCCAGCGACTGACCAGCCCGGCTCCGTGGTCGGTAACGGCTCGCTTGGCTGTGGGTGAAGCCAAAGACGCGACTTATCCGGCAGGTCGATGTGGTAGGGCAGCTCCATCCTCGCTCGCCTGCCGTCGCCCCACCGACAGTACAAGGCCCATCGACCAACGGGCTTGCCCTCCAGGATAACGCGTTCTGTCACCGTCAGTCCGTTCACATCCGGATGGATGAACCGTTCCGGACGAACAATCGCGAATTCGCCTGTTTCTCCATCGCCCTGGCTCTGGGGGCGGTCGAGCTTCTGGGCGACGTCGGCGGCCAAGCGGATAAGCTCAGAGTCGACCTGTTCGGCGGTAATACCAGGACGGTCGTTGCAGATGGCCGCCACGAGTTTCCGGCGAAAGGCCGCCTTCGTGATGTCGCCCTTGTCCACGTGGATGGGGATGTCACCGAGTGTCGCGGTTACCGTTCCCGTGCCGCCATGCCCTCGAGGCGCCCAACTGAGTAGTAGGTTGTTGTCATTAGCCATGCCGCACCACTTTCACCGACAAATGCCGACCCACCGCGGCCTCGATTGCCGCGGAGACGTCGGCCTGGGTTCCCCCGACACGTTTCCACTCTCTGGCGTCCTTGACGCCTTCCGGGGGCTGAATCACACGAACACTGGCGGCGTAGGGTAGAATCGCCGTCGCAAGGGCCTCGGCCCCTCGTTGGCCGGGTGCGTCGGCATCAGCAACGATCACAACGGCGAGCGGCTGGTGCCCTCGGACGATCTCGATGCAGTGCCCGACGCCGCCGGTACAGCAAGGCCGACCAATCGCTTCGTAGCCGAGGTCCAGCAGCGCTGCCGTGTCTGTCGGCCCTTCTGCCACCAGTAGCGGGCCTGAGTAGGCCAGGCCCTGAGGAATGAACAACCCTTCGCGGCCACCGGGGACCGCGAGCTTACGCCCATCCGGGAACCGAAGTCGAATTCCCAAGACCTTGCCGCTGTCGTCGGACATCGGGAACGTCCAGGCGCCCGAGTGGGCATCCCGACCGATTCGCAGTCTCAGGAGCGATTCAGCCGAAAGTCCCAGCGAAGCGGCCAAGCTCCGGAGTTCCCCGCCCATGGCCGTCTGGCCGTAACGACGGGCGAGCGTATCAAGATCCGTTCGAGAGGGCGTTGCCCTGCTGATTCGCACGACCTGCATTCGCGGCCGGTACTCAGGGGGCGTTTCGTGAAGGATGTGTACGAACCCGCCGTTGGCGCTCTGTTTTTTTGCCCCGTCGGCCACCCTCATGCAGACTCCGATCGAACCGTCAGCCGACACGCTGCACCAGTCCGGCTTGCCACAGATCGGGCACGGATCCTGCCTGGTCGCTCTTTTCATCTGCGTCGGGGTCACTTTGAGCCCCCCGTCCTGCACTTCGGGCAACCCGCGGCAATCCAGTCCAGCACGGCCACCCTCGACCACCGAACAAGGGCCCCCAGCTTGACCGAGCGGGGCATCCTGCCCGCGTCGGCCAGCCGGTAGACGTGGCGGGCGCTGCACACAAGTAAGGCGGCGACTCCGTGCACGTCCAACATGGCGGGCTTTTCGCAGGGGCCCGTGGTCCTGCCGCCGGCGTCCGCACCGGCGAGAGCGTCTCTCGAAACTACCATCCAGAATCTCCTAAACAACTGATCTCATGGCGGGCACCTTGCTCGCCCTCAATATCGCGCTCGACGCGTCGACCCAGGACAATCTGGGCCTTGCTTGCCTCTTTCAGGTGGCGTTCCGCTTTGAGGGCACACAACCGCACCACCTGTGTCCCTATTGTTGCGCTCGACGCGTCGACCCAGGACAATCTGGGCCTTGCTTGCCTCTTTCAGGTGGCGCTCCGCTTTGAGGGCACACAACCGCACCACCTGTGTCCCTATTGTTGCGCTCGACGCGTCGGGGGCGAACAAAATGGCTGCTTTTGACGTGCTCCAGCGCCTCTGGCAAACCGGGGTTACACGGCTACCCAATACGTTGAGCCACTCGGCATGGTTGGATACCATAAGATGTGGTGTGGCCCGGCCTTGCCTTATGTTGCCTATGTCTGCCCCTCCATCAATCCCCAGCAAGAGACACGTGAAAACTACCCTGTCACCCCGGATGGAATTCGTAACGATATGGCTATGCAGTACTTATTGGCGCGTTCCCGCAGGACTCTCTTAGAGCATGATGCCAAGGACCAGTTGGTTCGTCCCAGACTCGCACCGACAAGACAATCTGGTCCTGCCCAGCGAGCTCTTTCCGTGACGGTATAACCAAGGCGCCATCACAGTGTTATGTGTTGACAGTGCCACTGAGGCAGACCCATGGGCAAGAACCCATCGAGTGCGGTCATGGAATCATCCGCCAACGCAACCACGCCGTTCCCCGTCATAGCTGTCATAGTAAAACTCTATTGAGGAGTAGTGGAAAAAAGATAAGAAACGTACTTTGTGCCAATACACACAAAGAAGAACTGCGAATTTGCCATGACAACCCTGACATATCGCTGGCAGCGGCCATGGCCAACGCCACTGGCGACGGCAGCATCGTCACTTCACGCTGTTCACGGTCACGGACGAGAACCGAGACGCCGGACGTCCTCCATGGGCATCTCCCCATGGTGCCTACGGTGAAGGTGCTGGAGGCCAGTTACGAAAGTGTAACAAAGCGTGCCGCGACGGTGTGGCCTGCCATGGACACGAGCAAATAGCAGAAGACAGGGGAGCGGCACGGCGCCGCTGGCCGACGCACACCCGGCAGAACAGACGCCGTAACCACCACAAAGGACAGCTAACGTTAAGTGAACCAGGCGGATATGACGGATCGTGCGGCCACGAAGGGGGAGACCACGCGCACGATGAGTTCGAGATAATCCAGATTTTCAATAAATGTTCGCGCTCGGTCGAGGACGCGGCAATGGAGGACTCTGTAGGTAGTGGGCGTCCCGCAGATGATGGAGTTGCCGCGGCTCAACGTGCCCCCGGGGTCGCTTGCGCGCTGCATGACGATCAAGTAGAATACAAGTATGGACGTCGAACGCCGAGGGCTCGCCCCTCAATGCGTTCGTGAATAACCAACGCAGCCAGGCTCCTGCTGCTTCGGGTCGCGGGCTCACCAGCAAGAGGTACGATGCGATGTATATTCCCCCTGGGATGGAACACGTGATCACCGGATCCTACATGTTTGGGCAGGGCAACGTGGCGACCGCGACGCCACCGGCAGACGACGGCATAGACGCCCTCGACGGCCTCGAGCCAGTGCCTGTGGAAGACGAGGAACCCGCCCACGCCGAGCACGATCCCGACACGAATCTCGTGCCAGGCGGCGATCCTCTGGCGGCATCGCCCGCGCCCCATAGTGCGCCGCCGACGGACACAAAATCGCCAGACATAGAAGCTGCGCCGGGGGTCAAGACGATCACCTTGCCGGCACCCCAGATGGACGACACAGGCGACGGCGACGACGACGCTCTCGCTGTGAACCAGACCGTGCGGCTTTGCCTGAGGGCCATCGATTCGCTACGCCGCAGCGACAATAAGCTTGGTCCGCAAAAGCGGCGAACGAAGGTAGTCCGAGCCCTGGAACGACTGCGCCTCGACGTCGAGGTCCCGGTGCCCGTCCTGGGCGGAATCGCCAGCGCCCTATACGAACTTGCACCGCAAGAATATGAGGTGTGGGCCATGTCGTTCATGCGAGGCGGCGGCTTGTTTATCATGGCCACGAACCCGTTCTCGTCGAGGGCCGTCAACAACCTGTTGGGGTTGCTCAGACCGCACCTGATCGCCCAGATGCGGCTGGAGACCGCGTGCGAGATCGCGCTCCTGGATGGTGCGCTGGCGGCCTACGCCAACTACAACATCACCATGTTGGGCCTAAAGTGCGGCAGCCACGTAATGGCCGGGCTGCGCGACGAGAAGAGCGCAATGGGCGACGCCAGGCTCACGGCGACGGCTGAATCGTCGCTGAAGCTGTATCTGTTGACGTTGGAGAAGCTCCAGGCACGCACCCGCAGGCCGGTCCTGAACATCCAGCACGCCGACGCCGTCCAGGTGAATACGGGTGGGGCATATGGGACGACGCCCCAGGGCCCCCAGGAAGCCGTCTGATGGGCGGACCTGGAAGCGGCAGGCGGTGGTCGCCTACGAGCAGGCGGCGGGTTGAAGACAGCCTGGCCCTTACCATCTCGGCGCTGATCAGGAACGGGTTGCTGTCGGCGGGCCAAGACGCCACCAAAGTTCTCAGGTGGATGCAGGCGGACAACACGGCGGTGGCGTCGGCCAGCGTCACTGTTGAGATCGACGAGAACCGACAGCCACGCCTCGTTCAATTGCTCTACGCCGTTGAGAGCGACGGCGTCCTTGTGAACGTCCGCCAGGCCATTAGCTTGACCGCTACGGGGATTCCAAGGGGCGGCCACAGGTGGTGGTTTACGTGCCCCTCATGCGAACGGCGACGCGGCCTGTTGGTGTTGCCGCCGGGTGAGCGGGCCTTCGCGTGCCGACGGTGCCACGGGCTGTCGTACACCTCGCAAATGGGCCCCCGGCAGGGGCCGAGCGACGGCGTAATGCGTCGCGGATGTGGGCAAGGATACCCAGGAAGTAACTCGCGCGTGAAACACAACAAACTCGCCATGGACAACCGAACCGCCCTTGGGTGAGGCTCTTGTGGAACCCCAACCGTGTGGGATGTATCGGCGTGGTCCCGGCGACTAATCAAGGAGACCGTGAACATGAAGGCTAACCGTGTAGATGTTGTTCTCGCACCGTCCGCAGATACAGTTCTGACCAACGGGCGGACGCGCTAAGTAACGCCCTGGCCATGAAGGTCGTCCCCGTGGACTTCGTGACCCTGGCGCTGGCCGGCGGCCACTGGTGCGTCGGATGCGGCTCGTAATGTGCCAGCCGCCGGTTCACCGTTCACTCTCGGGCCCGGCGGACGGTAGAATACCCGCCGGCTTCGGCGCGAGGTGCGCGGCGGGCCGGTAGAAGAAGGGTCGACGAACATGAAGATTGATCTGAGCGGACGCGTGGCGGTCGTCACCGGAGCGGCGGGGGAACTGGGGCGGGTGATGGCACGCACCCTCGCCCAGTGCGGGGCCAGTGTGGCTGTCGGCTACCACCACAGCAGGGAAAGGGCTTTGGGCCTGCGGGATGAATTACGGGCCAAGGGCGCCCTGGCGACGCTGAGAAGGCGACGGTGAGGCAATCTGAAACGGTGGCGACTACGTAGCGTACCGCAGGCTACCGGATGTACCGGCGATATTGGCGGAGGATGGCCCGTCGCTGGCGCGGCCCGGCTGGCTTAGGGAGCCTTTGCCGGCACGATGAACTCGTTCCAGAATTTCGCGGCGTCGATGTATCCTTCGTGCCGGCGCACCTCATTGCCGGAGGAGTCCAGGATCACCATTGTCGGCAGTGTCTGAACCTTCCATTCCGTGGCCAGAGGCGCCGTCGTGCTGGTGGCCGTGTGAATCAGGACATATCGATAAGTCCGGAACTTCTCTTCCCTGCCCTCGCCCGTCAACTGCCAGGCCGCCGGGCTGAGCCGGGAGGTGTCGGTCTCGACGGGCAAGGAGGTGCAGATGTTGCAGACGCCGCCGATCGTGTTGCGTCCCATAGGCGTCACTTCCAGGCCGTCCGGGTCGAGCACGGCGCCGGCCACTCTGCCGCTGCCGGGGCGGCCATAGCTCTCTGTCGCCGCGCGACTCCAGATTTTTCGGCAAGTACTCCGGATTTTGCTTGACCTATCTGGACCTGTCGATACAATACGGACAGTAATCGATTCACCGATTCGCTTGCTGCTCACTCAGGGAATGGGACGCCGGACGTTTTGGCATGTGGAAGTGTGCTCGAGGGTAATGGATTATCACTCCGGCTGCCGGACTCTCTGTGCAAGCGAAGGCGGCATGCTCTGCCGCGTCGTACCGTGAGATCGGCTGGGCCGTCCGCTCAACGGTCCTTCTGGTCCGCTCGTTGCGCCCGCGCGTGTTCGCGGGCCGCTGGACAAGTTGCTGCCCTGCTCCCTTATGGTAAAAGGACGCTCCGGCTCGTGCTCGCCAACAGGAACATTGTGTCGCTCGCGCCGCAGCCGGTTCCGCTGGCTTCCGGGCCCGACGTACGCGACTGGCTGCACGCGCATACGGTAAACGCTTGAACTCGAAACCATTTCTCGAAAGGAGAAGCTCATGACTCGTTACCTGATCACGGTGTTGGCGTTGACGGCGGGCCTGCTGGCAGGCCAGGCCTCTGGGGCCCTTCTGACCAACGGCACGTTCGAGACCGGCACGCTCGCCGGATGGACCCTCACGGGCACGGGGTTCTTCATCGACACCGACCAGCCGTCCGAGGGCACGTACTTCGCCCAGGCGGTCTTTGTGGCCCAGGAGGGCGGCGGCGGGCAGAGCTCCATTAAGCAGACATTCACTACCCCAGCGGACATGAATCAGATCTCCGTGGACATGGGCTGGGTCGGCGTGCCCGGGCAGCGATCGGCCGTGCTGCGATGTCCGTCCCTGGGAACCCAGATCGACCTGTTTGCCGGGACGGAAATCTCCCTGCCCAATGCCTGGAAACGATACACCTCCGACGTATCCTCCATGAAAGGATTGAACGTCGAGATCGAGTTCTTTGCCACCGGCACGGACACCAACGGCATGAACTTCTACGTCGACAACATCCAGTTCATCCCGGAACCGGCAACTATGGTTCTCCTGGCCGGGGGCGGGCTGACTCTATTGGCGGGCCGGCGCCGCAGGGGCAAGGCCTGATCC
>JAPLNA010000190.1 GCA_026693065.1 Planctomycetota bacterium | reverse complement strand
GGATCAGGCCTTGCCCCTGCGGCGCCGGCCCGCCAATAGAGTCAGCCCGCCCCCGGCCAGGAGAACCATAGTTGCCGGTTCCGGGATGAACTGGATGTTGTCGACGTAGAAGTTCATGCCGTTGGTGTCCGTGCCGGTGGCGAAGAACTCGATCTCGACGGTCAACCCCTGCATGGAGGAGACACTGGACGTGTAGCGTTTCCAGGCATTGGGCAGGGAGGTCTCGACGCCGGCGAACAGGTCGATCTGGGTGCCCAGGGAAGGGCATCGCAGGACGGCCGAACGTTGCCCGGGAACGCCGACCCAGCCCATGTCCACGGCGATTTGATTCTTGTCCGCCGGGGCGGTGAAGGTCTGCTTGATGGAGCTCTGCCCGCCGCCGCCCTCCTGGGCGACGAAGACCGCATGGGCGAAGTACGTGCCCTGGGAGGGCTGGTCCGTGTCGATGAAGAACCCCGTGCCCGTGAGGGTCCATCCCGCGAACGTGCCGGTCTCGAACGTGCCGTTCGTCAGAAGGGCCCCAGAGGCCTGGCCTGCCAGCAGGCCCGCCGTCAGCGCCAACACCGTGATGAGGTAACGAGTCATGAGCTTCTCCTTTCAAGAAATGGTTTCGAGTTCAAGCGTTTACCGTATGCGCGTGCGGCCAGTCGCGTACGTCGGGCCGGGCCGCCGGTAGAACCGGCCCCCGCGCAAACTTGGCCGATTTTCTCAGGTGGACACTTGGTATGACCCAAGTGCGTCGGGAATCTCCCGCCGGCGGGCTTTCGAGCGAGCGAGACAATGTTCCTGTTGACGAGCACGAGCCGGAGCATCCTTTTGCCACAAGGGAGCAGGGCGACAACTTGTCCAGCGGCCCGCGAACACGCGCGGGCGCAACGAGCGGACCAGAAGGGCCGTTGAGCGGACGGCCCAGCCGATCTCACGGTACGACGCGGCAGACCATGCCGCCATCGCTTGCACAGGGAGTCCGGGAACCGAAGGGATAATCCATTACCCGCGAGCACACTTCCACATGTCAAAGCGTCCGGCGTCCCATTCCCTGAGTGAGCAGCAAGCGAATTGCTACATCCATTACTGCGGACATTGTATCGACAGGTCCAGATAGGTCAAGCGAAATCCGGACTATTTTCCGAAATATCTTGAGTCGCGTGGCAACAGAGAGCTATGGCCGCCCCGGCAGCGGGGGAGTGGCCGGCGCCGTGCTCGGCCCGGACGGCCTGGAAGCGACGCCTTGGGAACGCAACACGATCGGCGGCGTCTGCAACATCTGCACGTCCTTGCCCGCCGAGACCGACACCTCCCGGCTCAGCCCCTCGGCCTGGCAGTTGGGCGGCAGCGTCGCCGGATCCACCTCCACGCGGTAGCGCCCGGGCCTAAGGTCGCCGAAGTAGTACCCGCCGTCTCCGGCGGTTACGGATTCGCCCTCGAGCCTGGCCTGCCCGGCCTTGTAGAGCCTGACCGTCAACCCGGACACCCCCCGGAGCTCGCCCGTCGGCGACGGGGCCTTGACGTATCCGCCCAGCGATATTAGCGGCATCACCGCCAGGTCCACGTCGGTGGCGGAATTGGGCAGCAGGTGCGCCTCCTGGGTGGCGTGGCTGGGCGAGTAGATCGCCGGCACCGTGTCCAGCTCCAGCGACACGCGGGCGACGGCGATGGCGCCTCGCGAGGGGATCAGATAGAATCCGTTGGCGTCCGTGACGGCCGATCGCCCCGATCCGAGGCTCACCCGCACCCCCGCCAGGCCGGGCTCGCCGGGGTCCCGAAGGCCGTTGCCGTTGTAGTCGACGAACACCCAGCCACGAACGGCCCCGCGCTCGGGGGTGACCTGGCGTTGGCTGACGGGCACGGCCCGCCGGGACGAGGTGGTTACCAGGCTGTGTATTTCCAGGAACGCCATCGCCCTCCACTGGTCCGATCCGTCGTGTTCCACCTCGAAGCCGACACGGCTGTCGCCCTGGGGGTCGAGGTACAGTTCCGACCGCTGGAGGAAGTACCCGCCGGCGTTTTCCTTGTAGTTGTGCCCGAACTCCGTGTAGAGCTGGTAAGGCTGGCGCCCGAGTCGCCCGCGAAAGGCGTGGAAGAGAGAGGCCCGTTCCGCCGTCTCATTCTGGCGGTACCGCGCGCCCACCCGCTGGTCGTCCGTCAGGCTCTTGCTGACCGTCAGCGACGTCATCGGCGAAGTCTGGTCCGGTACGCCCGTCAGGTCCAGGTCCTCCAGCAGCCCCGACTGTTCCAGGCCCAGGTCGTCGCCGAAGTACTTCTCCAGAGTCGCGTCCCATCCCATCCACGGGCCCGCCCACAGGCTCAGCCGGTGCAGCCGCGAGGTCATGTCCGTGGCGGTCACGTATGACCCGTACGTGCCCGCCAGGGCCGTCACCCCGGGGCAGATCGACCCGGAGGCCTCGGCGGTGTTGTAGTCCACCCGTTGCGTGCGGTCCAGCCGCCCGTCGAGATTATCCCGCACGCTGCCGTACGCGCCGAACATCTCGAACGTCTGGGCCTTCCACCGCCCGTCGAACTGATACCCCCGGCGATCGCGCAGGTCCAGGCGGGCGCCGTCGAAGTAGTCCGGCTGGTAGTCGTACCCGATCGCGTGCAGGCGTCCCTGGGGCACGCCGTGCCAGTCGGCCTCCAGCCGGGCGGCCCAGTCCTCGTACTGCCCATCGCCCTCCCCGTTGCTCAGCCCCCACTCGCCCGAGAGGTCGAAGCGGGAATCGGGCGACCAGCCGAACACCCCCCCGGCATGGGCGCTGGAGACGGGGTACGGGCGATCCGAGCCGCCCTTGCTCTTGTTGATCTCGAAACGGTAGATGTCCCTCTGGATTCCGAAGACGGCCCCGACAAGCAGTTCGTCGGTCACCCCGTAGAGAGCGCGCGTCCCCGCGATCACGCCGTAGGCCCGCCCCATCCCGACGACCTTTCGCTCCCCGTTGATATCCGCCAGCACGTCGGGTTCTCTCCGCGTGCCGACGGTTCCCAGGTACACCCCGTGCCCCGCCGGCAGGAGAAGCCGGCTCTCGTAGAACTCACGCTTCTCGAATTTCTGGGTGCCGGAGGGCTCGGTAATGACGATCTGCACCTGGCTGAGCACGCCGGCGGGCAGGTGAGCGTCCACGAATCGATACCGCCCCATGCCCGGCGGGGTCGTGCTGTCGGCCAGGGCCTCCTGCACGTCGATCACGCGCCCGTTGACCCGCAACTCCACGCGGGAACGCACCGGCGCCAGGCCCTCGAAGGTCCGCGTTCGCCCGTAGAACCGCCCCAGTTCCGGCATCGACTCCAACGCCGCCAGCTCCGCCGCCGTGAAGCCCGACAGGGCCGTCATCTTGATCCCCGTCTGCTGCATCCGCGGAAACACCAACTCGCTGAGCCCGAAGTAACTGTCGCCCACGACGACTTCATAGGCCGCCCCGCGGTGAACCCACTCGGCCCAGTTGAGGGCGAAGACCGGCTGGCCCGGATCGAAGCGGCTGCCCGTCTCGTCGTGGACCCAACTGGGGTTGACCATGTCGATGCGGAACGCCCCCCCGCCCAGCCGCCCCCAGAGACTGTGTTGCGGGGCCGCCAGCATCGTCTGGTCCGTCCGACCCGAAGGCTCCCACATCCGCTGGTGCTGAAAGCCCAGGTCCGTGGACCAGAAGTGCAGCGCATTGTCGGCCGGCTCGGCCCGACCGTGGAGCTGGGGCAACTCCGGCCCCACCTGCAACAGCTTCTTCCACTCCCGCTGGCTGATTTCCCAGATTTTCAGCGGCCTGGCGGTGGTGGCCTGGTAGGCGTATTCCGACTCGTTCCATCGCATGTCGACCCCCAGCAGCTCGGCGATCGTCCCCGGCGTCACGAAGATGTCGCGGTGTCCGACCATCTCCGTGGCTGCCACCGCCAGCTCGATCCGGCGGCGACGCCCGGCGACCTCGATGGTCTTCTCCGTGAGGTGGAGGACCGCCTTGCCGCCGGCCCCGGCTACCTCGACGAGCGGATCCTTGTCCACGGCCTCGATATCGAGCAGCTTCGCCAGACGAAGCAGCGGAAGCAGGTGCGTACCATCCGGGGCCGTGACGCTCGCCAGGTCGTCGATCTCGACGCGTTCTCGCACGCGGCGGCCCTGGAGAGTCAGCCCGATGACTTCGACCTTGCCGGGCGCCGGGGCGATCGGGCTCCCGGCGGCCTGGACGCCCGGCAGGGCGACCCTGGTCCCCTCGCCGCCCGGTCGGCTCGCCGGGCCGCTCGCCGCCTGTTGCCCCCACGCCACCCCCCCCGCCGCCGCCAGACACGCCCATGCCGCCGCCAACCATGGCATGGCCGCCCCGGCGACAGACCGACCAGGTCTGCCGGCGCTCCGGCTCGCGGCTGTCTCTGTGACGCTCGCCATGTGTCCTCAACTTGCCGTCCGTGGCCCACGATCCGCTGTCCCACAGCGGGGCCATTGTGTCCACAACCGCCCGATTCCGCCAGTGAAATCACGGGACGTGACCATATCCAGATACCCCGTTGGGCCTCCCGGCGCCGAGGCCGGAGGGCGGACTCACTGCTCGATGCAGGGCGCTCCCAGCCGCCCCAGCCGGGCGCGGGCGGCCGTCAGGTCGCTCTCCGTCGGCGTGCCGTGCGCGCCCGCCCGCTCGGGCGGCAGGCCCAGACGCTCCCGCTTCGAGACCCCCAGCGGATGGTACGGCAGGAGCGAGATGCCCTGGCAGTGCCTCAGCCTGGCGTACAGGGCGCCGATGGCGTCAATGTGCTCGTCTCTGAAATTCACCCCCGCGATCAGCACGCAGCGGAGCACCGTCGCCCCGCCGGCGGCGTCCACGCGAAGAAGATTGCCCACCACCTTCTCCAGCGACACGCCGGTCTGCTCCCGATGCCGGGCCGCGTGGGTGTCCTTGACGTCCCAGAGAAACAGGTTCACCAGAGGCCCGACGCGGTCGTACTCCCTCGCCGGGGCCGCCCCGCACGTTTCCACGCAGGTGTGCAGGTCCGCCCGCCTCGCCGCCGCCAGCAGGGCTCGCGTGAAGCCCGGCTGGGCCATCGGCTCGCCGCCCGAGAGCGTCAGCCCGCCGCCGGATTCCTGGTAGAAAACCCGGTCCTTCTCCACTTCGCCCATCACCTCCGACACGCTCATCCGCCGCCCGGTGACGGCGATAGCGCCCGAGGGGCAGGCCTCGGCGCAGCGGAGGCACTCGATGCAGGTCTGTGGGCGAGGAACCGCGGCCAGGGCGTTTCGCCCGCTGCGCCCCGGGCAGACCTCCTCGCAGGCGCGGCAGCCGATGCACAACCGCGGCGTGAAGAACAACTGCGCCCGCGACGCCTGGCTCTCGGGGTTGTGGCACCAGGGGCAGCGCAGCGGACAGCCCGTCAGAAACACCGTCGTGCGAATCCCCGGGCCGTCATGCGTGCAGAACCGCTGGATGTCGAACACCATCCCCGACGGCTCGCGAGCGGTCGCTCCCTCAGCGGGCATGAGAGACCTCGACCAGGGTGGCCAGGGCCTTGGCGGCGGCGCCGGAGTCGACGGCCTCGGCCGCCATCGGAAGGGCCGCGACGATCGTGGGCGCGATATCCGCCACCGTCAGCGCCGCCGCGGCGTTGAGCATCACGATGTCCCGCGCGGGGCCCTTCTCGCCGCCCAGCACCCGGCGGATCACCTCGGCGGACTCGGTCGCCGAGTTCACCAGCAGGTCCGCCAGCTTCGCCCGCGGCAGGCCGAAGTCTTCCGGGCAGGCCGTCTCCACGATCACCCGCCCGTGCTGCCAGTGGGAGATGGTGGTTTCGGCCGTGGTGGACAGTTCGTCCAGCCCGTCGTCGGCGTGGACGACCATGGCGTGAATGGCGCCCAGGGCGCCCAGGACCTCGGCGACCGTGGCGGTCAGGCCCGACTCGTACACCCCCATCACCTGGCGCCGCGCGGAGGCCGGGTTGGTCAGCGGGCCCAGCAGGTTGAAGATCGTCCGCACCCCCAGGGCCTTGCGGACCGGGGCGGCGTGTTTCATCGCGGGGTGGCAGTGTACGGCGAAACAGAAGCAGAAGTTCGCCCGCTCGAGGCAATCGGCCGCCACTGCCGGCGAGGCCTCCAGGTTCACCCCCAAGGCCGACAGAACGTC
>JAPLNA010000189.1 GCA_026693065.1 Planctomycetota bacterium | reverse complement strand
CGAGGAGGATCTTCTGATACCGCTCCATGGCCGCCGCCGTCTCGCGGGCCGACGCCAGCGCCGACGCGAACGCGGGGTTGTTCTGGGCGTAGTCGGGCTTCAGCCGCACGGCCTGCTCGTAATGTCCGATCGCCTCGGGCAGCTTGCCCATCCGGTGCAGGGTGATCGCCAGGTTGCCGTGGGCCTCCGGGTAATCGGGCTTGATCCGCAGCGCCTGCTCGTAATGCGCGACGGCCTCGGGCCCCCTTCCGGCCTGCTGGGCCAGGGCTCCGAGATTCAGGTGCGCGTCGGCGTACTCCGTGCGGATCCGCAGTGCCTGCTCGTACTGCGAGGCCGCCTCGGAAATCCTGCCCAGTTCCTTCAACACCAGGCCGCAATTGAAGTGCGCCCTGGCCAGGTCCCTTGTGTCAAACTGCCCCGCGGTGAGGTCTCCCGCGCCGGCGGGAATCGGCGAGGATTCCTTCGACGCGGCGAGGATCGCCACGATGCTCTCGCAGTACCCGATCGCCTCCGCCGGACGACCGTCCTTCATGGCCAACGTGGCCAACATCGCATGGGCACTGATGAGCTTGGGCCGGGTGCGGATCAAATCGCGCAATCCCTTCCGGGTTTCCTCCCGGCGATCGGCGGCGCCGGGGCCGCATAGCGTCAGGAGCGCCTCGTACGTCAGGACGAAGTCCTTGGCGTCCTCGCGTTTGGGGTCGAAGGCCGAACTGGGGGGCGTCGCCCCGCCGGCCACGTACCCGATGCCTTGGAGCCTCTTGAGGGCCTCCGGGTCTGGCGTCGCAGGGGCCCGCCCTCCCGCAGAGCCCTCTCCAGCCGCTCCCGCAGCCGCTGCGCGACCTTCGGCTCCTTGTCGACGAGGTTGTTCTTTTCGGTGAGATCCTGCGATAGGTCGTAGAGTTCCTGCCTGGGCGAGCGGATGTACTTCCACGGGCCCTCCACAATGCCGTGCAGCGCCCCGCAGTCGAATGTGGCGGGCCAGAGCGACTCGCCGTAGATCGGGTGCGTCCGATCGGGGAGTGCCCCGCCCTCCAGAGGGCCCCGCAGGCTGATCCCCTGGACCTGCGAAGGCGGCTCCAGACCGGCCAGGTCCAGCACGGTCGGGACGATATCGACCAGGCTGACGTTTCCTTCCTCTTTCAGGCCCTTGCGGGCATGGGGCAGGCGGATCACCAGCGGCACGTGCATGGTGCTTTGATACATGAAGTAGCCGTGCGAGGTCTCGTTGTGCTCGTTGAGGCTTTCTCCGTGATCGGCGGTGACGATCACGAGGGTGTCTTCGTACGCGCCTATCGCCCGCAGCCGATCGATGACCTGGCCGATCCAATGGTCCACGTAGGCGATCTCGCCGGCGTAGGGGTCGTCGGCGAAGGTCGACGCATAGGGCGGCGGCGGGGCGTAGGGCAGATGGGCGTCATAGTAGTGCAGGAAGAGGAAGAACGGCTTGTCGGCGTTCTTGTCCAGCCAGGCCATCGCCGGGCGGCTGACCTCCTCGGCGGTGCGCTCGTCGGCGGGCAGGTCGGGGAACCGCTGCCGGGTATACTGGCCGTCGTAGGTGTCAAAGCCCTGATTGAGCCCGAAGCGGGCGTCTACGGGAAAGCCGCCCACGAAGGCCCCCGTGCGGTAGCCGGCTTTCTTGAGCGTCTCGGCCAGCGTCACGTTGGAATCGGGCAGTCGCTCGCCGTTGTTCATGCGAACGCCGTGGGTGGGCGGGTAACTCCCGGTCAGCATCGAACTGTGCGCCGGCGTTGTCGCCGGCACAGGGGTCAGGGCGTTGGCGAAGAGGACTCCCTCCGCGGCGAGAGCGTCGATATGGGGCGTGCTCGGCCGGGCGTAGCCGTAACAACTCAGCCGATCCGCCCGGCAGGTGTCGATGCTGATCAACACCACGTTGCGGATAACCGCGGTCTTGGGTTGCGGGCGGCCGAAATGCCGCCACCCCACCCACGCCGCGGCAACGGAGGCGATGACGACCAGGGCGATAATCAGATATGTCTTCATAGTCTCGCTCCAGTGTAACCGACAGCCGGGGATTCGGGGAGAAAAAGAAACGGCCCCCTGCGGGGGCAGGAGGCCGGTAACCATACCCCCGACGAGACTCGAACCCGCAAACGTAACGGGGTTGCACGCGGCACGTTAGACAATCAGACAAACACAGGCGCCGCAGAATCCGGCGCACTTTCGGACAATTTGGCCCAAATCGCCGCCGCCCTGGCCAACCTCTCCCCCGCCGACCGGGCCAAGCTGGCCTCGATGCTCGCCCAGTGTGAAGAGTGAAAGGGGAAGAATCCATGAGCCTGCCCCGCGCCTCTTACCGCCCCCTTCCCTGCTTGGCCTTCTTCCTCCCATCGTTCCATGGGGGTGCTGCCGTAGGGCGTACGACCAAGCCCTGCTTCAGCCAACACGACCACACGGGATGCCACGGCCACCCCGTCCCGCTTACTCAAGGAATCCAACATGCTCCCAGCACGCAGAGCCATCAGTAGCCTGGAGCCGACCACCTACCTCGTTGGTCGTGCGTTTGAACTGGATGCGGCCGCTCTCGCAGCCCACGGCGCCTTTGACACGCACACTGCCAGCGGGCACATCGCCTGGGCCGAATGGTCGATCCGTGAGACGCTCGCCGGCGCCCTGGCTTTCACAACAAGCAAGCAAGCCGAAGGCGAGTTCGATCTCCGTGTCGCCCACATCGCGAACTACTTCAGCCGCTGCAAACGGTTTTACAATGCCTTCGCGACAGCGGGCGAGTTGCAGTCGGCGGAAGACAACGATCCCGTGGGATTCGTGAGGCAGCGGCCAGCGACCAACTACATAAAGGTGTTCCTCACCGACGGAATCCCGGGGGGTCGGCTGAGGCCGACGTTGATGACGAGTGGCATATAGTGCTCCTTCCTGTGGGGCAAAAGGGTGGTTTCGGTCAGGTTGCGGTTATCTTGTGATGGGTGTTGGCGGCGAAACGGATTGACTGGACCGTCGGCCGTTTCGATAATGAATGCGCCACACCGGCGGCTCTCCCACCCGCCGGAAACCGGCAGCTCTCCCCCGGCTGCCGAATTGCGGCGGACCGGCCTCCCCCTCCGGCCCGCCGCGTTCTTTCGCTCAGGCCGCCGACGTGGCCTCCCATCGCTGCCGCAGGCCCGCCAGCCACTGATTGACCGCCGGCGGCGTAACGTGCAACCGGGTGGCGATCTCGGTTTGCCGATAGCCCTTGAGCCGCATCCCGACGAGTCGGCGTTCCCGGGCCGTACAGTTGGCCAAGAAGGCCTCCAGGTCGAGGTGCGGAGCCACGCAGTCGAGGACGGGCCATCGCCACCTGCGGTCGCCGAAGGTCTTGAAGAACGCGGCGGCGGCAACGCCCGGGGAGTCCAGGCTGACGTGCCGTCCAACTCGCTGGCGGGAAAGCCGGGTATCGGACAGGGCGTCGACCGTGCTGTTGCCGGCCACCTTGCGGCGCCGGCGTAGTGCGCCAGCGTGCCCGGGGTGACGCATTTCTGGCGGCGGCTTGCGGACACATAGAGCACCCAGGCATGGGCGACGCCCTCGGCGACGGCCTCGGCCCGGGCCTCGGGGCCACGGTGACGGAACCTGCGGGCAAGCCTTCCAGACAGCTCGGGCAAAAACGCGGTGAACTCGTTACGGACATCTTCGAGAACGGGGGTGTTGGGGGCGATCATGACGAGAACTCCGTACCGGGGCTGGTGGTGAGCCAATGCCAGACGCCGCGCCCCGTGTGCGCGGAGGGATCCGCCCAAGGGGCGGAGGCATCGGTCGCGAGGACCAAGGCCTCCGCCACGAGGCGGAGGGGATCAGGTGCAGTCAGAAGAGGGTATGGCAGCGAGCGGCACTGACAGGCACAGGGGAATGGCTAGGCGGCCGGTGGGGCAGATAATTCCAGAACGACTGTCGCAGCGGCTCGACTACATCCGGTTTGGCCTTGGCTACAACCCGTTCCGAGGTAGGTAGTTGGAATACATCAGAAGGAGTTCTTGTGACAACCCTGAAGCAGGCCAACGGCTGAAGGAAACTCACCCGTAGGTAGTTTCTCTTTTCGCCATCAGCGGAAACCCGGTGTCAAATACGGTCATGCGGATGACGGAATTGCCCGGGCGTCAAGGGCTACCATGAGGGGAAGCCTAAGAGAGAGGTCTGCCGAAAGGCTCTTCAGACATGGTGGCGTGTGGCGTGGCGCCTCGACCTCATGTCGGCTGAGACAGGCGGCAAAGGAGCAATCCATGGTCAAGTCAACCGCTTATCGAGGGCCGGCCGACGAGTTGATCGGGCTGTCGTCCTGCGTCAGCACGTTGCGGGGACAGATACTTCGCCTGTCCGAATACGACATCAACGTCCTGCTGGATGGGGAGTCGGGCACGGGTAAGGAGTTGATTGCCCGCCTCATCCATCAGTGCAGCCCTCGGCGCAGCGGTCCGTTCGTCGGCGTCAACTGCGCCGCCATCCACGAGTCCCTGCTTGAAAGCGAACTGTTCGGCCACAAGGCCGGCGCGTTCACCGGCGCCAGGGAGGCGACCGTAGGCCTTCTGCGGGCCGCCAGCGGCGGGACGATCCTCCTCGATGAAGTCGGCGACATGAGCGAGTCGCTGCAAAGCAAGCTGCTCCGCGTACTCGAGGAGCGATCGGTCGTGCCCGTGGGCGGGACGGCGCCCGAGGCCATCGACGTTCGCGTCATTGCCGCGACGAACAAGGACCTGGCCCAGGCAGTCCAG
>JAPLNA010000188.1 GCA_026693065.1 Planctomycetota bacterium | reverse complement strand
GTTCCTTTTCGGTAAGATGGCGGTAGGACATCGCGGCGGCTCCTTGTGATTGAAGATCGTGGTTGACCTCAATCTACGGAACCTCAACCGCGGTGTCCTGCTTTTTGTCCGCCCTGTTGCGCTTCGGATGTGAATTCGCCCGGGCGGTCAGCGGGAGGAGGCGGCAGGGGGGCGGCCCGGGGGCGCGGGGGGGTGGCGGCGGGCAAGGGCGGCGCGGAGGAGGAATTCGATTTGCCCGTTGACGCTGCGGAGGTCGTCGGCCGCCCATCGCTCCAGTTGCGCCCAGAGCTTCGGGTCCATCCGCAGGAGAAACTGCTTGCGATCAGCCATGGGCGTCCGTCCCCGAGAGGCTTACGCGTAGAGCGTGCCGGTGTTGATCACGGGGTGCACTTCGGACTCCCCGCACAGGACGACCATGAGGTTGCTGACCATGGCGGCCTTGCGCTCCTCGTCCAGGTGCACCACCTGGTGTTCGGAGAGTTCCTTGAGGGCCATTTCGACCATGCTGACGGCCCCGTGGACGATTTTCTGCCGGGCGGCGATGACGGCCTCGGCCTGCTGACGGCGGAGCATGGCCTGGTTCACCAGGAGCATCAGCCAGCCGCTCAAGGCGGTGACTTCGCGTTCCTTGCTGACGACGCTGGAGAGTGGGTTCATGGGAGTCTCCTTGGGTTGTTCGTTCGCCCGCCGGCTATGATATCACATTGATATTATAGCGCAATCACGCCCCGAGTCAACCGCCGCGCGGGAGTTTTTAGTTAAACGACAAACGAGGTGCCAACGCCGCCGCCAAACGAACCGTCTGGATCGTACCCACGTGGGGAAAACCTCCCTGTCGGGGGCGCGGGAGTCTGTCGCTTCTTGCTTGACCCCTACCCGCCGGGGTCATACGATCGCGGGGGTTCGGACCCGACAATTCCGCGATGAGAAGGAGAACACCATGCGAGCGTTCTTGCCGTCTTTCGTGTGCCTCGTGATCGTCCTGTCGGTGGGGCCGGTGGCCTGCCAGGCAGACCAGGCCGTCTCCCTCCTGCCGACCCCCAAGGAGATCAAGGTCTCCGGCGGGGTGCTGGACCTGCCGCCCTCGGCGAGGATCGTGGCCGCGTCGAAGGAACTGGTTCCGCTGGCGGCCGTGCTGTCGGATGACATCCGGAACGTCACGGGGGTGGCGCTCCCCACGGCCCAGGGCGAGGGAAAGCCCGGGGACGTGGTGTTGAGGATCGATCCGGCCCTGGTCGGCGGGGAGGCAAAGCATTGGCCGCACACGCTGACGGTGGCGGATGACGTACAGGCCGTCGGGGGCGACTACAACGCCGTCGCCTTGGCCACCAGCAGCATCGTGCAGCTCGTGCGGGCCAAGGGGCAGGCGCTTTCGATGCCCAAACTCGCCCTGAGCGATTATTCGGCGGCGGAGTATACCGGCGTGATGCTGGACGTGGCCCGGCAGGGCAACACGCTGGCCGACGTACGGAACCTCGTGAACCTGATGCGGCTGTACAAGGCGCGGTACCTGCACCTGCACCTGAACGACCAGGAGTCGTGCGTGTTTCCCTCGAAGGTGCAGCCGAAGCTGGGGTCCTCGAACGGCTCGGCCCACGGGGGCCCCAAGTGCGAGCAGTGGAATCGCGACGAGTTGCTGGCGACGATCAAGTACGCCGACGAACGCGGCGTGACGCTCGTGCCGGAGCTGGAGACGGTGTTCCACTCGGCCTCGCTGCAGCGCGACATGCCCCAGGTGTACGGCACGTTCGGCGTGCTGGACATGGGCAGCGACGCGATGTACACCGAGGGCCTCGAGCCGCTGATCCGGGAGATGGCGGAGGTGTTCAAGAGTTCGCCGTTCTTCCACATCGGCTGCGACGAGGCGGGGATCGGCGGGGTGCTGGCGCAGCCCAAGACGAAGGACTACATGGCCAAGCACGGCCTGAAGGACGGCAACGAGCTGTACGTCTTCCACATCAACCGCCTGGACAAGGTGATCAAGGCGGCGGGCAAGCGGACGATCGTCTGGCAGGACTGCCCCCTGCCCCCCGACAACAAGGACGTCATCTGCATGGTCTGGCGGATGGACTGGAACCACGGCATGGTGCCCAACCTCGTCAAGGACGGTCGCCCGTCGATCCAGGTCACCTGGACGCCCTCGTGCGGCTGGCCGGTGCGAGAGCTATACCGCTGGCGGCCCTATGACGAGCAGGTCCGCCCGGGCAAGCTGGCGATCGGCTCGCAACTGGTGCTGTGGGAGCAGAACGGGTCGGTGGCGATTCCGTTCCTGCGGCAGAAGATGCCGGCGCGGCAGCAGTTCACGTACAGCCCGGACTCGCCCGTGACGTACGAGGAGTTCGCCGCCCGGCTCGCCCACGCCGACTCGCTGCTGGACGCGATGTCGACGGGCATCGCGGTGACGGAGACGGGGCTCTGCCAGACCGTGCCCGAATGGCTCGCCGCCGGCGGGGTGGGCAACGTGCCCGAGTACACGTTCGACAAGAACTTGACGCTGACCTTCAAGAGCCACATTCCCGGGGCCAAGGTCCGTTACACCGTCACCCAGGTCAAGCAGCACCACCCGTTCCGGTTCTTCGGGACCGAGCCGAAGGCCGACTCGCCCGAAGCCACCGGCCCGGTCACCATCGCCCCGCCCGAGGGCGAGGCCGTCTGCGTGCAGGCGAGGCTCTTCGACACCGCGGGCCAACCGGCCGGAGCGATCTTCAACCGCGTGTACCGCTGGCAGCCGTACGTGGTGAAGGTCGCCGGCACGATTGCCCCGGGCGACAACCGGTTCGGCAAGGCGGTGACGATCTCGCTGGAGCGGGCCCCAGAAGGCGGAACGGTGCGGTACCAGGTGAACGGCCCGGTGACCGACAAGAGCCAGCCGTTCACGAAGCCCGTCATTCTGGACAAGTCCGGGTCGGTGAGCGTCGCGTTCCTGGACGCCCAGGGCAAACCCAAGGGTTTGCAGTGGCAGCAGGGCTTCCGCCAGGTGGACTTCGACCCGGCGAACATCACGTACAAGAAGCCGGCGATCGAATGGGGGGCTTCGTCGAAGCAGGCCTCCGAGACCGCCGTCGACGGCGTGGTCGACCGTGACAGCTTCCTGGACTTTTCGCCGGGCCCGCAGAATTTCGCGATCGACCTGCAGAAGGTCGCCACGCTGGAGGGCGTGACGCTCTACACGTTCTGGGACGGGCGGCACTATCAGTACAAGATCTTCCTGTCCACCGACGCCAAGACCTGGACGGAGGTGGTGGACGCCTCGAAGAACACCCAGGCGGCCACGGAGAAGGGATACTCCCACGCGTTCGCCCCGACTAAGGCGCGGTATATCCGCGTGACGATGCTGCGGAACAGCGCCAACATCGGACTGCACATCGTGGAGTTGCGGGCGAAGGAGGCGAAGTAGAAAGCAAGGTTAGAGGTCAGAGGTGAGAGTCCGGGACGCTGTCGCGTATCGGGAGTCCCCGGGTGGTTTTTTGTTCGCAGAATCCGTTTATTGACCTCTAGATGGCCAGAGCGCGTCGGCGAGGTCGGCGTGCCGGAAGCAGGCGCGGAGAAGATCGGGTTGTTCCGCCACGTCCGCCACGGCTTCCTCTGCACGCGCGTGCAGCGTCTCCAGATCGTCAATCT
>JAPLNA010000187.1 GCA_026693065.1 Planctomycetota bacterium | reverse complement strand
GAGGTCGCCGATGCTGTTGAGCCTGTCTTACCGCCCGGCGTCTGGCCGCGCGGAGCATCTGGGCTCCGGCCACTGCTGGACGATGACTCATTCACGGATATCATTCTGTCGTTCTCCTTGTCCACCGCCGGGGCCATCGCCTTCACACCCGCCCCACCAACATCATTCCCGATCATAATCCCATCTCCGAAACAAACGACCAACAACCCGCACCGTCACTCCAGGTGCACGGCAGCCAGCATATGGCCAGGCCGGGGACTTCTGCTGGTGCCCGGTAGGGCGAAGCACGCAATCTGGCCATAACAGATTCCACGTGAGTTTCAGTTGGGTCTAACGGCATTCGGGTAGGTCTCCTTGACCGACGCGGGCATGATCGCCGTCGCGGGGGGGCACGTCACAATTCTTAGACAAACTCAACCACGTCCCCTTTGGGTCGGCGCCTGGCGGGGCGGGTGACGGGCGTCGCCGCCGCATTACGCCGAGCTTGCAGGAAAGTCTCCAGGTTCGCGGGGGAAACCCGCCACGCGGCGCGATGTCGCCGATCACGGTAGTTCGGGCTGACATCGACGGCCACCAGGTCGGCGCTTCGGATCAGTGCTTCGACCGTGTCGCGAGAGACCGCCAAGTGGTCGGCGACCCCGGCCACGGTCATCCATCGCTCCGCGGCGGCGGCCTGGGCAAGCCCGTTCGGCTTCCGCGTTCTCCGCGGGGATTCGTCGGGGCTGGATGGATTTTCAGTTACGCTCACGCCACCAAAGTACATGCACAAACTTGGATGAACTTGGAGCCCCACTTGGAACTTCTTGGAATCTTCAACCCCGTGCCGCAAGCCTGCCTGGAGTCAGGCGGGGCGCGGAATCCGGGCACAGGAAAGGGGGCGGGTCCTTCAGGTCGGCCCCAGGATATGACGGGGCCACCCCGATGGTTCTGGGGGCACAACAGGATATCAACAACGCCCGGACCCGCACGACGGAGGGCGGCTACTGGGCCTGACCCTCTTCCGTTGGGGCGAAGGCAACCTCGCTCATCTTGACCCCCAACCAGAAGGTGACTATGCTCTTTTCCTCAGGATCGCCTGTCGACCTGCCCAGCTTCTTGATCCACTCGTGAATGCTTTCCTTCGTCTGGCCCTGTGGCACCTTCTGTCGTCTTGTCTGCTTCTGAAGCGAGCCTCGAAACCTGGACAGGTAATCTCTCTGCTGGTTGGCGGTATGTCCCGTCGCAACTCCCATGTTCCCAAGCTGCGTGGCCAAGTCGCGGCTGGTCAACTCGTGGCCATCGCCCTCCCAGAGCGCTTTGATGATCGGGATGGCGTGTCGCGCCCTTCTGTCCAACGAGAAGCTGACCTCTTCGCCCAAGAAGAAGGCCCTGTCCTTCTCGTCAATCCAGAGCATCACGCCCTCCGGTGCTGCTGGAGGCTCCAGAGATCCGGAAGGAACCGGCGATTCCTTCTGGTCCGGTTCCTCGGCCAGAAGGGTGACCCCGGCAAGGTCAGGCATCTGGACCAAATCGCGGTCAGTGTCAAGCGGGGGACACTGCACCTGCAGATTCTCACAGATAATTTCCGGAATCTTCTTGGAGGCTTCGCACTCGTCCTCAAGCCCCGTTTGTCTTTTGAGCTGCTCCATTACCTGGACGCCCCTGAGGGACGGCGTCCCGGTGTCCCAGTCAGGAGTGGGTGCCAGCAGGCCGAGATTTACCAAACACTCCAGCCAGCCGAAAGGTTCATCGGTTCGATATCTGCCGTCCCGGGGGTCGTAGGCCAGCCGGTGGAGGTTCGCGCCGGCGGACATCGCGTTTTGTTGGGCTGCAAGATCGGCCACGGCCGTGGCGGCCCCTCGGATCCTTGCCTGCAACTGCCCCATCTCTCCCGTCAGATCGTGATCATCCCTTGTCAGATTGGGCCAATAATGGTTCCGTCTGGATCTGCTTCGTGCGTCCCGAGGATCACGTGGCCCCTGGACGGCCTCGGCCGAGGACTGATAGCCCTCCGGCCCGCAGAGCCGCCCCAAGTCTGTCAACAGGACCGGCAACTCCAGGGGCAGTCGCAGGGCGCGTGTGCTGCACCAGGCGTGGACCATGGCGGCAAGTCGCCACACGTCCCTGCGGCAGAGATCCCAGCCCGCCGGGGGATCCGTGCAGTTCTTCATGGCGTCAGAGACATACGCTCGCATGAGAAGCCCCTGGGCGAACCAGCCCACGAAGAACCCGAACACCTCGGGGCTTCGCGTCAGGAGGTGGTAGTCATATCCTGTCTGCGTCTTCTGTTTCATGCCGCTGGGGTCCGGTTCTGGCCGTTCCGGAGAACAGAGGGCCTCCGTCGGCGTGGGACCTATCGTACGTCAACCCCGGCTGACTCTCAACCCCGGCGCGGCCAACTCACGCACGCCCGGCTCCCTTCCGCTTCCGGCGTCCTCGACGATCAGGGCGCCGCCGGCGTCGTGCCGAAGAGTTTCTGACGGACATGCTCAACGACCTTCTGGAGACGGGGTAGCTCGATCTCTTCGACGTAATAGGCGTCCATGCCGGGCACCACATGCCCCATGATCCGGTATACTGCGTGCGGATCCTGCACTTCGCCGGCCCACGTCCGGAACGTGTGGCGTAGAGAGTAAAAGCCGATACCTTTGCGTTTGAGCCCCAGCTTCGTGAGAACCTTGTCGAACTCCTCCCTGACCGCGTCGCTTCGGCTGCCGAGGGTGACATTCCCCTGGGCATACATGCCTCTGGTGTCCCGGTACCAGGGCTGTCCGAAGGTCGTCAGGAAGAAGAACTGGTCGAACGCCGCGTCGACCGGCTTGGGACGTTCGGCCATGGCGGCATACAGGGCCTCCAGGGTTTCCGGCCAGAGGGGCACCACGCGATCGATGCCGGTCTTGGGCCGCGGGAACTCGATGAGGGCCTTCTCGAACTGGATGATGCGAGTCGGGAGCCGTCCGCAGTCCTTGTTGCCCATGCCGCCGTTGATCCCCAGCAGGATCATAGCGCGAAGCGGCACGCTGGCCTTCTCAAGCATCTTTTCAATGGCCTCGGCGGTGAAGAGCTTCTTGCCGTGCCGGACCTGGTTCTCGCCGCGCGACCTTCGCTTGGCCGCCGCCGAGGAGCCCTTGAACGACACCCCGAGTTTGACGGGGCGCTCCAGCAGGTCGTTCTGGTAGGCGTAATCGAAGGCGGCCTTGACGACCCCGACGCTGCGGTCGAGGGCATGCACCCCCAGTTTCTTCTTGCGGATGAGGCCCTTGCGGAGGAGTTTCTGGCGGTAGGCCTCGAAGTCCTCCGGCAGCATGTCCTCGACGACACGGGCCCTTCCGGCGAACGCGGCAAAGTCCTGCAGGGTGCGTCGGCAGTCGTGGAATCGGCTGGCGGTGATCTCGGCGGCCTCGGCGCGGTGAAGCTGGTAGGTCAAGTAGTGGTCACAAACATCCTTGACAGTTACGGCCTCGGCCAATAAACTCCTGTCCTTGGGCTGCCTGCCGGCATGCAGGTCGGCCGCCACGCGGTGGTAGTCGGCCAGTGCGGCATCCGGGTCGGCCCAAACGCCGAAGAAGTAGACCTTGCCGCGGATCTTCTTGCACCACTGCCCGTTGTTGTGGGCCGTCAGCGGGAAGGTCCGGTAGGGCTTGGCTGGTTTCTTTGGCGATGCCTTTTGCGGCGGCCAGTTACGAGATCGGCCTCTGCGATCACAGGATTCAACTCACCCGACGAGACAGCATCAAAAGACATCCACGAAATGCCTCGCGCGCCGCTTCCTTCGGATCACTGCTAGTCCGCCCAGGGCCAGCAGCGATAGCGTTGCAGGTTCGGGAACGCCTACCATCCGCGTGGGGCCGGTGATCTGGGGGGACCAACTTCCCCCGCCGTCCGTGCTGACCTCCGTGTAGATGTCGAAGAAGCTGTCGATCATGTAGCCGCCGGGGATGGGGGTCGCGGTAAATCGGCCTCCAGCCCGTGTCGGTGACTCGCGGATCATCACAGCCCCGAGAGGGGTAGGGATCGTGGCACGGAGCCCGCTCCACCCCTGCGCCCCGCCGGCGCCGCCGGGGCCGACGGTGACCTCGGTGAAGATGTCGAAGAACGAGTCGCAGTCATTGTCGACTCCGTCGGACCAACTCCCGCCGCCGTCGGTCGATACTTCGAGGTAGATGTCGAAGAAGGAACTGATTGCGGCGCCATTGCCCTGTGTTGGCATCGCAGCGCCCAGCCCTGTGCGGGTCGCGACCAGGTTGCGAATCTGGAGCCCGTTCTGGTAAAGGATCGGGCTGGACTTGTCGTACTCCTTCATGCACGGGGGCGGGAACTCGGCCACCGGCGAGAAATAGTCGGCCCCGGCGCTGGCCGGCAGCAGCAGACAGCCCGCCAGCGTCCACAGAATGAAAGTCCGTGTCGTCTTCATTGCATGTCTCCTTTGGCTCTTGGGGTTTCCTGACCTATTCCCAGTCCCGACCGCCGGGGCTGGGGTCACATCGTTGAACGTACGGCGTCGGATCACGGCCAGTCCGCCCCGGCTCGACAGGCTCACCGCAAGCGGGGCGGCCTCTTTTGCCGACCCATCCAGGGTCTGTCGTTACGTCCTTTTCCGCCGCATCACCGCCAGCCCGCCGAGGACCAGCAGTCCGAGCGTGGTCGGTTCGGGAACATCCCGGAGGGGGATGTTGCCAGGCCCGGCGAGGTAGACGATCGAGGTAGGACTTCCTCCCGCGAAGGCGGACAGATCGAAATCCGGCACGACGAATGGCAGGTCTGCCAGGTATACCGCCTGCACCGGCGCGGGGTACTCCGTTCCGGACACTCCGATGAACGTCTCGGCGGTCAGGGGTATGAGTTCCGGATTTGTCGCGTTGAAGCCGGTGAGCCGGGTGCCGGGATTGACCGGGTCCAGATCCTGGGCATAGATGTCGAAGAACGACAGTGGGTCTTCGATCTGGGGGTCGCCGAAGATCTTGATCCTGACGTAGGACGGCACGAAGACGGGCACCGCCCTTGTCACTCTGACCGTGATCCGATCCGGGACGGTGATGTGGATGGTTCCATCGAGAGGAATGTGAACGGTGGCGTCGAACATCGTGGGCAATGTGATGGAACTGGTCTGGTACACCCACCCCGCGAAGTCGGGGTACGGCCCAAACGTGATCGTGCCCGCCGTACAAGGCAGGGCGAAGAGCGACGTCACGGCAACCGCGAGAAACAGGAATCGGGTGCGCAACATGGGACACCTCGGCAGTCTTCGGCCCCTCTGTTAGGCTCTTGCGGACGACAGCCGTGGGTGTCCCAGGGGGCCGAACTCCTGGGCAGCCTGACACGGCTGCGGCCGTACAACACCACACGGGGTGGCATTCATTCGCTTGACCTGCGCACGACGGCCTTGGCCTGCCATTGCCCTGCGCGCCGCTTTCGCCACAGTATCGCCGCCCCGCCCAAGGCCAGCAGGGACAGCGTGGCGGGTTCGGGTACAATCAGCTTGTCCTTGCTTATGAGGACGGATGCGGAAGGAGACCCTGCCGGGCCAAGGGGAAAGTCCCACTGGAAGGCCCAACTCAGGTCACCCGGTCCAAGAGGGCCGGCGCTGTCGTTCAAGATTGTCGGCAACGCGTCGTTGAACCACTTCACCGTACCCTTCATATCCACGGCATCCGGCACCGATTCCACCTGCAGGTGGCTGGGCAAGGGCATCAAAACCGTCTCACTGGCGTACATGCCCGCGTCGGTCTGCTGCGCCGTGTTGCCCCCAACGATACGCACGGACTGGTCAAGCACGGTTCCGCCCAGGTCGAGGTCGCAATGCTGGAAGAAGTGCAAGTCCATCGGTTGCGGTGTCAAGTTCGTCAGGCGGATGCTCTCGCCGATGTCGGATCGGGGATTGCCCGGATTCGAGCCGGTCAGCGTGAAGGTCAGTTCGGCCTTCAGCATCGCGCCGGCGTAACGCACGTACAGCGTCTCGCTGTTGCCGTCGTAGTTCGTGTCGCTAAGGCCGTAGAAGAGGCCGCCCAGCGTATCCACGGACGCCTCCGGGTCGGTGCTCCCGATACGATACGAGAACCACTGCTTGGCCAGTTGACTGATCCCGTTGATGGTCCAGCCATTCATTCCCGCGTTCGGGCCGTCCAAGGCAACCGAGACGGTGGCATTCGCATCGGCCAACGTGGCTACCGCGGCTCCGCTCGGACAGGATGACCATGCCAGGCAGGCCAGCACGACCCAAAGACAGGTTCGTCGGTTCATGGCAACCCTCCTAGCGCGGCAGTCAGCTGCGCGGGCATACGCGCACTCACTCTGCAACCGGCACCGGTCGCCGCAGGCTCTTCGGGCAAGTGCGCTAGGTTTTCAACACAATCCACTCAGACAATCCCGGGGGGCCGCACAGATACCCTCACGTCTCTACCGACAGGCTCGTGCCGGGAACGCCCAGTCATCGCTAGACGCACAGACATGCTTGAATAACACTATACGTTCGAGCTGTGGCCCGGCAAGGGAAAACCTCTGCGACCATCTCAATCACAGACGATCAAGTGTTTGACCTACAGCCCTTGCCGCCAGACATCCAGCACCCAACTGGCTGCTCGCCACAGTGTTGTCTTTGGGACTGCGATCCCGCGTCAACCTCAGAGGCGGATACCTGAAGCACTGCTCTCGACCCGGTAAATCTGTTTCTCCTGGTCGTAGGACATGTGGCAATGGGAAATTGGGAGCAAAGATAGACGGGGCAGGTGGCGAACCCCCGAGGCGTCAAGCTCGAAAACAGGGACACGTCCCCGCCGTCTCCCCCGTCGTCACGCTCTTCCCGCCGCACCCACCGCCCTCTTCACGCCTCGGCCGGTCGTGCCAGCGGCTTTTCCACTGAAATCCGGCAGCGCCTAAACCGGACCGGCCACGTCCAGCAGCACCGGGTCGGTGTAGAAGTTCATTGTCAACTCCATCCGGCTGTGACGCATCGCGGCCATCGCCGTCCGTGGGTGTACGGGCCGCTTGGGGTTGCCCTCCTCGATAGCCTGCGTGCCTGATACCGGGGCGACGGCGGCGATACGATCAGAAAGTTCTGCTGCCAGTCGGTAGCACATCATCCCGCCGTTGGACATGCCCGTGGCGTAGACCCGCCGT
>JAPLNA010000186.1:1281-7731 GCA_026693065.1 Planctomycetota bacterium | reverse complement strand
GGGCGGGGTGTTCCTGGCCCGCGCGCACTACCTGTTCAACTGGGGCCAGCCGCTGGGCTGGCACGGGCAACAGGCCCTCGCCGGCGGCGGGGCGCTGCTCGAACTGGGCTATCCCATGATCGACCTGATCGTGTGGCTGTTCGGTCTGCCGGAGGAGGCCTACGGGCTGACGGCCATCGCCCCGCCCCCCGAAGGAACGCGGGCCCCCGCCGTGCACGACACCGACGACACCGCCTGCGCCGTGCTGAATTACTCCGGCGGTCGGATGGCCTGCCTGGCCGCCTCGCGATCGTGCGACCCGGTGAGCGAGGAACTGGCCCTCCACGGTCGGGGCGGCTCGCTGACGGCCGGGCCCGAAACCTGCATCCTGCGAAACGCCGACGGCGTCGTCATCGAGCACATCGAAGGCACCCTCCTGCCCGCCGAGGCCCTCCGGCTCGAACTGGAGGCCTTCGCCGCCGCCGTCGCCGCGCGGGGGCCTCGCTATGCCTGCTCGGGGTGGGAAAACCTCCTGACCCAGGCGGTGATCGACGCGGTGTACCTGGCCAGCCGCACCGGCCAGCCCGAATCCCCCGCCCGGCTGCTCCACACCCACAAGCTGCGAGCGGAAGACTGCCTCAAGCTCTGCCCGGTGGAGTAGCGGCCGCTCAGGGCTCTTTGTCGGCCTGGGGATCGTGCGGGAAGCCTTCGAGCGGGCAGCCGGGGCAGCGGGCGGTGGGGCGGCAGTAGTGCTTGCCCGTCTCGACGATCTGGGCGTGATAGTCGTTCCAGAGGGCGACATCTTTGGGCAGCGAACCGGCCAGCAGTTCCTGCACGCTCGTGTAGTCGTCGTCCGGGCCGATGAGTTTGTGGCGGCGGAGGATGCGGCAGGTGTAGGCGTCGACGACGAAGGAGAGTTTGCCCGCGGCGTAGAGGATGATGCTGTCGGCGGTCTCGGCCCCGATGCCGCTGACGGCGAGGAGGTCTTCGCGGAGGGTGTCGACGGATCGGCCCAGGAAGGCCAGGATGTCGCCCCCACGGTAGTCGTGCACGCGGGCGATGAAGTTCTTGAGTCGTTTGGCCTTGACGTTGAAGTAGCCGGCCGGGCGGATCAGTTCGGCCAGGGCCGGGGCGGGCAAGGCGGCCAACGCCCCCACGTCCAGGGCGCCGGCGGCGCGGAGGTTGGCGATGGCCTTCTCGACGTTGGTCCAGGCGGTATTCTGGGTGAGGATGGCCCCGACGCAGATCTCCAGGGCCTTTCGATCGGGCGGGGCGGCCCGGTCGGCCGGCCACCAGTGCCGATCGCCGAACCGCGCCCGCATCGCCTCGTACATCGCCGTCAAAGTCGTCGCTGTGGACATGGGGATATGATAGCTCACACGGGCGGCAAGGGACAGGGAGGGGATAGCCACGAAGGACCCGGCGCGGCCTCGAACCTTCGGTTCTCGGCCGCAACCAAAGGAGCCCGTACCCAGTAGCCGGTAGCCAGGGGGAAATGGGATCCACTCCCAAAGAACGGCGTTCCCCCGCACCCCCTTCCCCGGCCCACACACGCCCAAACAACAACACCCCCGATCTGCCCACGACTTCCCCTTCCGGTTCCCTTGGGGGTGTGTGGGCCGGGAAGAGGGGTTTGGGGAGAGCGTCCGCACGCTCTCCCCGTGTTTCCGGTTGTTCGGGTCGCGGGCTGAAAATCTGCACGAGGATTCGAGATTCTGGACATTAGTGGTACAAAGAACACGAAGGTGAACAGAAAGAAACGCGGAAAGAAACGGAAACGGATGAGATGTGCTGCTTGAGTGGCCCGGGCCGATGGCCGCGACCGCCTGGGGTCGAGCGTGTTGGCTGTTTCTTCTTCTGTTACCTTTGTGTGCCTTTGTGGCCTTTGTGGCTTATCTCTTTGTCCTCGTCCACGAAGACGGCGCCTACCTCGCTTGATCCGCCTGGGCGTGCCGGACGGGGATGATGACGGCGGAGGCCTCGAGCGGCAGGCGGACGGCGACGGGGATGATCGGGGCGGCCATCGAGGCCCATTGCCCCTGGCACGGCGCCGCCGGGGCCGGTGCGGGAAGGCACACGTGCAGGAACGCGATGGTACACGCCCGGGCCGCGCCGGAAACCCTGGGCTGGGCCGCCTTGCCTGTCAGGTCACGGCTGGATGGTTCGGTTGCGTGTGTCATGGGAGCGATCCGCGCACCATTGGCCCGTGCCGCGTTCGCCCGCGGTCACGGGCCCATCGGGGCCGACTTCGCCGTGGGGCGAAGGCCTCCCGGCCCCGTCTCATCTTAGGCGCCCTGAGGGGGGCGCCACGTCATCGGACCCTCGACTCCGTCGTCCGCTGCATCTCCGATTGCCGCAGTGCTTCGCGGCGGATCTTGTAGGCACAGTCACGCATCACGCCCAGAAGGATGCCGCACTCGTCGGCATCGCCGGCGCTGCCGGCCCCCTCGTCGGCTAACGCGAGCATCTTCCGCGCGATCTCGGTGGCTTCCGAGACAAAGTATTGCTGACCACGTGTCATCGTCTGCATTTCCTCCCGGGCCTACCTGCCCAGGCCAGCGGACCGATCCCGAAGGCCCGGTGGATCACCGGGCTTTTCAGGTCGGGCGCCCTGCGAGGCGACCCGAGCCCGCCCGAGGCCCGGCGGCCGGTTCGAGCGCCAGCCGCCAAGGGGCCTTCGGACGGCGTACACGGTGCGTTCGCTTCCGCGTGACGAGCGTGCGGCTCGCCGGTCTCCTCGTCCACCGAAGAATCAAGTTGTGGGAACCTCTCACGCACGGTGCGTCCCATCCTTATGCGGTCCTGCCAGATTCCCGTTCCAAGGCAAAGGGCCTAAGGGCGTTTGACCGCCCTTTCTCTTCTATTGTCAACTACCCCATATCCAGCAACCACCATGCCGAAGGCGACCAGTCCGGACATATCCACTTAACCGCTTTTATAACAACAGCTAACACGCAGAACCATCCGCCCTTGTGGGCTGGCGGTTGTCTCGCCCCAAGGGCCCAATGAGACACTCCGTCGCCCGGGCCGGGGAGAATACGGGATTCCACCGATGCCAATATGGCGATTTGCCTTATTCATCTATAGTTACGACGATGCTCCTTCGGTCATACCGTCAGGAATGTCTCACGAGAGAATATCGAGACATGCGCCCCCAGTGAGACACAAAGAGACACCCCCGCCCTCAAGCGAGCCCCTCGGCCTCCAGGAACCTGTAGAGGGTCGCCCGTCCGACGCCGAGTTTCTTGGCGGCCTCGACCTTGTTGCCCGCCGTGGCCTGCAAGGCCGCTCGCACGAGCTTGACGTCCAGCTTCCGCCGCCGCGCCCGCGCCCGAGGCGACGGGGCCGTCGACGGCGCGATCCGGATCGTCGGGGGCAGGTGCTCCGGCTCGAGCGTGTCGCCCTCGCTCTTGACCAGGGCGTACTGAATGGCGTTCTCGAGTTCGCGCACATTCCCCGGCCAGGGGTAGTCCAGCAGCAGTTGCCGGGCGGCCGGGGCAATGGTGACGGCCCGGCCCGGGGAGTCTTCGAGGGTTCGCTTCAGAAGGTAATCGGCCAGCAGCGGGATATCGGCGGGCCTGTCCCGAAGGGCCGGCAGCATTACCGGTACCACCGCCAGGCGGTAGTACAGATCCTCGCGGAACCGCCCGAGGGTCACCTCGCGGCGGAGGTCCTTGTTGGTGGCGCTGATGACGCGGGCGGCGGTGTGGATGGTCTCCTCCCCGCCGACCTTCTCGAACGTGCCCTCCTGCAGGACGCGGAGGAGCTTGACCTGCATGGCCGGGGGAATGTCGGCGACCTCGTCGAGGAAGATCGTGCCGTCGCGGGCGAGTTCGAATCGCCCTTTGCGGTCTCGGACGGCCCCGGTGAAGGCCCCCTTGACGTGCCCGAACAGTTCGCTTTCCAGGATGCCCTCGGGCAGCGCCCCGCAGTTGACGGGCACGAAGGGCTTGTCCGCCCGCGGGCCCTCGGAGTGAATCGCCGCGGCCACCAGTTCCTTGCCTGTCCCGCTCTCGCCCTGGATCAGCACGGGCACGGCCGCCTCGGCGACCTCGCGGATCGTCTCGAACAGTTCGTTCATCTTCGGATCGGCCCCGACGATACCCGCGAACGACTGCTCCGCCCGCAGCCGCCGCCGCAATTGGCTGACTTCCGTCACGTTCGCGAACGAATAGGCCACGCAGAGCGGTCGGCCCTGTTCGTCGCTGACCCGGCTGGCCGACAGTTGCAGGTCCAGCGGGGTCGCGTCCTTGCCCAGCCCGGCCACCCGACCCGACCAGGCCCCCTTCTCCCGCAGCGCACCCCGGGCCTCGGGGGCCATGCGGATCAACTCCCCCACCGCCCGACCCATCGCCGCCGCACGGTCCGGGATGCCCCACAGCCGCAGGAACGATTCGTTCACGTACGTAAGGCTGCCCTCCAGGTCTGTCGTCGCGATCGGGTTGACCGACGAGGCGATCATCCGGTCGCGGAACCGCCTTTGTTCCTCGGCCTGTTTTTGTTTCGTGACGTCGCGGGCGACGTGAACGCACCCGACCAGCTTGCCCTCCGCGTCGTGCATCGGCGAGACGGTCACCAGGAACGTCCCGCCCAGGCGCTCGTCGGTGACCTCTTCCATGTGCCCGACCCCATCCTTCATCAACTGGGTGTGCGGGCAGAACGACGGGGGAACGTCCGTGCCGTGGACGGCCTTGTAGCAGAACTGCCCGACGCAGTCAGCCGCCGTGCAGCCCAACTTGTCGGCCATGGCCTTGTTGGCCTGGACGATCCGGTAGTTGTCGTCCAGAATCGCGATCAGGTCGGGCACGGCGTCGAAGGTGCGTTCCCACCGCTGTTTGGCCAGTACGACCGCTTCCTGCGCCTCCCGCTGCTCCGTCACGTCCACGATCACCCCGTCCAGGCAGGTGAGTTCCCCCGTGTCGGCGAAGACCCCCTGGCCCCGCTCGTACACCCACCGGGTGGACCCGTCGGCGTGCACCAGGCGGTACTCGATGGTGAACGGACGGCGGGCCTTCACCCCCCTCAGGACCGTCTCGTCCACCAGCCGCCGGTCGTCGGGGTGAATGACGCTGGCGTACGAACGTACGCCGTTGCCGATGAAGTCGGCCGCCGGGTATCCCACGACCGTCTGCACCTCGTCGCTGATGAACTGCATCGTCCAGTGCTCGTCGCACGCGCAGCGGTAGGTGATGCCGGGGATGTTTCGGACGAGGGTCTTGAACCGCTGTTCGCTCTCGCGCAGCGCCTGCTGGGCCTGGACCTGCTCGGTGATGTCCTGCACGGCCCCGATCAGGATCAACGGCGCCCCGTCGGGGGCGTAGCGACGAACCTCCGGCTCGGTCGCCTGCAGGTGCCTCACCTGGCCGTCCGGGCGGACGATCCGGAACGCCATCGGCCGGCCCGTGAGTTTTTCCCCCGCCGACAGGGCCGCCGTCAGAACGGCCTTTCGGTCGTCGGGGTGGATCACCTCGTCGATGGCCTCCAGCAGGTCCGGGCGCTTCTTCTCGGGGATCGTTCCGTAGAGGATCCGCCACATCTCGTCGGAGACCTCGACGGTGTTGTCCTCGAGGTTCCACTGCCAACTGCCCACCCGCGCCAGTTCCTGCACCCGGCGGAACCCCGCCTCGCTCTCTCGCAGGGCCTGGTCCATCCGCTGGCGGGACAGGAAGTCCGGAATCGACAGCGTGCTCCGGCGAATGCCCAGCTCCGGGCGGGCGCGGGCATACTCGGCCATCCGCGACTCGATCCGCGCCGGCGGGGCCATCACGAACCGGCAGCACGAATCCCCGCGGGCTCGGCAGAGAACCTCCGCCCCCACCAGCGGGACGCCGAAACTCTCCTCGCACCAGCCCGAGGAGTACCCCGCGTTCATCACGCACACCGGCGTTTCGCTCGTGTGACCGGCCCGAACCCACGCGTCCGACTCGAACGACGAGGGGTGATCGTATACCAGAAGGTAATCTTCATCCGCCGTCGGGCGGCTCTCGGGGTGGATCGTCACCGACGCCCACCCGCTGTAGGCGAAATGCACCGGCCCGGCCGACAGACGCTCGATCGGGTCCGTCACCTTCATCCGCTCGTGAAACGCCCGCGCGTCGGACCGCCCGAGGGCGTGGCCCAGGTCGAACAGGCTGGCGCGGGCGAACTCGTCAGCCTCGGCCTCGCGCCCTTCCCCGAACAGCCGGCGCACCAACGCGAACAGCTCCACCGACAGCGACGCCGCCCGCACCAATACATACCGCTCCCCGAATATCTCGATCGTCCCGGCCTCCGGGTCGTCCCGGCGCGCGCCGAAATACTTGGCCACCAGCGCCTCTGCCTGCGCAAAGGCGGCTTCCATCTCCGGCGGAACCTTAACGGTCTTCAACGCCATCGTCGTCTTGCCCGACCCAGTCATGTGCTCTGAGAGAAATACGTCCAGAATCCACGTTCAACCTGATGCGGGCATTATACCCCCCCCCCCCCCCCCCC
>JAPLNA010000186.1:0-1235 GCA_026693065.1 Planctomycetota bacterium | reverse complement strand
GCCCCGTCGCCTCGGCCAATCCGGGTACCCGGGTCCATCTTGCTGTTACTTCTGCTCTTGATTCATATGACGCCAAGGCCGAACGTCGGCGCTTCCATGCCCTTGACGCGGGGGGCCCGCCCGCCGTGCGTCCACCGATGACCACCAGACAGCCCAGGGGTATCGCCCACCCGGGAGGACGAAACTGCCGCCTGGCCGATGCCCACCACACGCTCGGGTAGAGTTCGTGAAACTGGGGATGAGTCAGCCCCGGAACCGCTTTACTCCCCGCCCGAAATCGGCGATAATAAACGTATGATCCAGAAAGTGGTCACCAAACGCACACTTCAGGACCGCTCGGCCGCCGCCGAGGACCGCGAGTACTGGCTCAGCCGCCCTCCGGGCGAACGCATGGAAGAACTCGAACGCCTTCGGAGGCATTTCTATGGAGATCTACCCAGACTTCAAAGAGTTGCTCGAGTTATTCAACGCCCAACGCGTTGAATACCTTGTCGTGGGCGGCTACGCCCTGGCCTTCCACGGCGTGGTGCGCGCTACCAAGGACATGGACCTCTACGTTCGCCCCACCACGGCCAACGCCCAACGCGTCATGGCGGCGCTGGATGTCTTCGGCTTCGGCCAGACCGGGTTGAAGCCCGAGGATTTCCAAAAGCCCGGCCAGGTCATCCAACTGGGTTTCCCACCCGTCCGGATCGACCTGATCACCTCCATCGAGGGCGTTTCCTGGGAACAGGCCTACGGCGGCAAAACCCCCGGTAACTACGGCGGCGAGCCCGTGCCCTTCCTCGGGCGGGCCGAATTCATCGCCAACAAGAAGGCCGCCGGCCGATTGCAGGACCTGGCCGACGTGGAAGCTCTCGAAGGGCCGTTGCCGGATGAGCCCTGAACCCCTGTTCGGCGTCGCGGGCAACCCGCCGAGGTTCTTCAAGTCCCCGTTGGGCGGCGAACGCGCTAACGCACCGGCCTGGCTGGCCGGGCTCGGGCTCGATGCCCTCGAGGTCCAGTGTACCTTCGGCGTCCGAATGCCCCCCGACCGGGCCGAGGCCTTTCGAAACAACGCCCAAAGGCACGGCATTACGCTCTCCCTCCACGCGCCCTACTACATCAACCTGGCCAGCGCGAACCCGGCCGTCCTGGCCAGTTCGTTCAATCACCTGACCAGGTCGGTCGAGCTGGCCAAGGCCCTCGCCTGCCGGCGGGTGATCTTCCACCCCGGCAGCGCGGGCAAGGGCCGC
>JAPLNA010000185.1 GCA_026693065.1 Planctomycetota bacterium | reverse complement strand
GTCCTGCTGGAGGAAGCCTACGCCATCGCCGCCGAAGACGCCCGCCTCTGCCGCGCCATCGGCGAGTTCGCCGCACCCCTCATCCGCCACAACACCGGCGTGCTGACCCACTGCAACGCCGGCGCGCTGGCCACCGGGGGCATCGGAACGGCCACCGCGGGCATGTACATCGCCCACGCCGCCGGCCACAAGTTCACCGCCTACTGCGACGAAACCCGCCCGCTCCTTCAGGGCGCCCGCCTGACGAGCTGGGAACTCTCCCGGGCCGGGCTCAACGCCGTCGTCATCGCCGACAACATGGCCGCCCAGCTCATGTCCACCGGGCGGGTGGGCATGGTGATCGTCGGGGCCGACCGAATCGCCGCCAACGGCGACGCCGCCAACAAGATCGGCACCTACGGCGTGGCGATCTCCGCCCGGCACCACAACATTCCCTTCTACGTGGCGGCCCCGTACAGCACGTTCGACCTGGCGATCCCCAGCGGGGACCGGATACCCATCGAGCACCGGCCGGCCGAGGAGATCACCAACGGCTTCGGGCGGCGGACGGCGCCGGAGGGCATCGCGGTCTACAACCCGGCCTTCGACGTAACGCCGGCGGCGCTGATCACGGCCATCGTGACCGACCGCGGGCTGATCCAGCCGGTGACGGCGGAGAATGTCCGCAAGGTCGTCGGGGGGGGAGAAGGCCGGGTGACGGCGGGGTCAGGGAGGGCGTCGGCGACCCCTGCGATACCGACGGTTTGAGCGGTTTCCCCTTGACATGTGAGCAATCTCTGATAGCATAGCAGTACGTTCCAGCGGGCGGGAATCAGGCGGCTCGCCTGCCAGAGCCTGTGCAGGAGAGGCGGCAGAACCCGTAAGGGTCTGCCTCCAACCATCAACGGCAACTCAACGTGACGAACTTCGCGGCACGCCTGGCCCTGAGTTCGTGAACAGACAGGAGAATGCTTATGCCTGCTCCACGGCGGCTCGTTCTGGCGCTCTGCGCGATCCTGGCCTGCACGGCGACGGCCTGGGGCGTCGCCCCCGAGTACGTGATCGAAATCAGCGTCGACGGGCTGGGAGGAACGTACCTGGGCAAGATCTTCAACGGGACCGCCACCGGCGGACCGTACGCGGTCCCCAACTTCACGCGGTTGAAAACCGAAGGCGCCAGCACGCTGGCCGCCCACTGTGACAACAACAACTGGGAAACCCTGCCCAATCACGTATCGATCCTCACGGGCCGGCCCAGGGACAACTCCCCCGGCTTCGACGGCCACAACTGGACCGGCAACGGCGACCCGGCCGTCGGGCAGACGCTACACACCAACAAGCCCCCCTATGTGGCCAGCGTGTTCGACGTAGCGCACGACAACGGGCTGAGAACCGGCATGTACGCCAACAAGAGCAAGTTCTCGCTGTTTGATACCTCCTACAACGCCACCAATGGCGCTCAGGACAATATCAGCCCCAACTACGGACGCGACAAGATCGACAACACCTACATCGACACCGCCCTGGGCGGCGTGGTGGTCGACACCTTCATTGCCCAGCAGAAATCCGGCAGTCCCAATCGGTACTCGTTCGTGCACATCAACGAGCCCGACGCCAACGGCCATGGATCGGGTTGGGGCAGCGCCACCTGGAACCAGTCCGTAGTTACGGTGGACGGAATGTTGGGGAAGATCTTCCAGATGATCCAGGACGTGCCCGCGATGAGGAACAACACGGCCATCATCCTGACGGCCGATCACGGCAACCAGGACAACCCCCCCACCGGGGCCGACCGCTATCAAGTTCCGTTCTTCGTCTGGGGCCCCGGCGTGACGGCGGGGGCGGACCTCTACGCCCTGAACAACGGCCAGAACGGCGCCGCGATGCGTAAGGTGGCCGCCAACTACCCGATGACCACCTACGCCGGCGACCAGCCGATCCGCAACGCCGAAGCCAGCAACCTGGCCTTGGACCTGCTGGATCTGGGCCCCATCCCGGGCTCGACCTTCGACTACTCGCAGACCCTCGTCGTCCCCGAGCCGGCCACGATGAGCCTGCTGGCCCTGGGCGCCCTGGCGATGCTTCGCCGACGCCGGTAGCCTCGAAACCGGAAACCCCTCGCCCTTTCAGGGAGTAGGACCATGCGTGCTCCATTGCGCTTTGCTTCCGTTTCGGTCTGGGTTGGACTGGTTGTCTTTGCCTGCCCGTTATCGGCCGGGGCGAAGGCGCCGTTCACCCTCGTCGCCCTGCCGGACACCCAGTACTACTCCGCCTATTACCCGGCCCTCTTCACCAGCCAGACCACCTGGATCAGGAACAACCTCGCCGCCCAGAACATCGCCTTCGTCACCCACGAGGGCGACGTGACGGACGACGCCTCGCCCGCCCAGTTCGCCAACGCCACCGCCGCGATGTATCAACTCGACGGCCAGACGCCCTACGGGATCGCCCCGGGCAACCACGACGTGGGGAGCCCGGCCTACCAGAACTACCTGGTGAACTTCGGCCCGGCCCACTTCGCCGGGCGGAGTTGGTACGGCGGCTCCTACGGCGCCAGTTCCTACCAGTATTTCACCGGCGGAGGCAGGACGTTCCTGAGCCTGTCCATCCAGTACGATGCCCCCGGCGACGTGCTGACCTGGGCCCAGGGCGTCCTGAACGCCCCCGCCAACGCCGGCCTGCCCACCGTCGTCACGACCCATGACTACCTGAACGCCGCCGGGCGGTCCGCCTACGGCAACACCCTCTGGAACACTCTGATCAGCCCCAACCAGCAGATCTTCATGGTCCTGGCCGGGCACGACGTCAACGAACGCAATCAGACCTCCACCAACGCCGCCGGAAAACCGGTATTCGAGGTGCTGGCCGACTATCAGGGCGGCCCCAACGGCGGCAACGGGTATCTGAGGCTCATGAGTTTTGACGAAGACGCCTCCGCCATCCACGTCAAAACGTATTCCCCCTACGTCAATGCCTATCAGACCGGCTCGCTGAGCCAGTTCGACCTCCCGATGAACTTCAACGCCCGCCTGGGCCTCGTGCCCGAGCCGGCAACGATATCGCTCCTGGCTCTGGGCGGGCTTGCCCTGCGGCGACGGCGGGCGTAGAATCCAGACAGAGCGGCCCGGAGGCGGGGCGCGGGGCATCGAGAACCTGGGGCCCTTCGCCGACTCCGGACGCCGGAGACGCCGCCATGCCGCAACGAGTGACCAGCGTGGTTTTCCTGGCGACAGGGGTGGCCGGACTGCTTCTACTGGCGGGGCTGGCCCTGTGGCGGATCGACCCGGAGGCCTGGGCGCGGACGGGCCCGCGCTGGCGGCGACGGCTGGTGGCGGCGGGGCTGGCGATCCTCGCCGCGACGGGCGTCGCGCCGGCCCAACCGGCCGCCTCCCGACCGGTCGGGAACGCCCCCGCGGCCACCGCACCGGCTCGCAAAGACCTCGCCCGGACGCCCGAGTGGGGCCACCTCGCCGCCGCGTGGACCCAGGCCGAGGAAGCCCTCCACTTCGCCCGCGGGCTCTACCCGTTCGACCAGAAAGGCCAGCGGGCCCTGCTGGATTCATTGAACCTCGCCCTGAAAGACGTGGACGCCCTGCTGGCCATGGACTGCCTGTCGGCCCCCGAGGCCGGGCTGCTCAAGGAAGACCTCCAGGACCTGATCCGTGAAATCGCAGACCGCCGCCCTTCGGACCCGGATGGGCTTGTCTCATGTTACGAGCCGATACTCGGAGTCACGTATCACACCGCGGAGGCCGCCGAAGCCCTGAGCAAGCGGCTGCTCCTGCTGGAGAAACTGGCCTCGGCCCGGACGGTCCAGCCGGAGGTGATCTACAAGGTGCTGGCGACGGCGGAGGACCAGGTCCGTCAGATTGACGGGGAAGGCCTCAAGCAGATGCCCGAGGATGCTCGCGCCAAGGCGGTCCAGTCGCGCGAGGCGGCCAAGGCCCATCTGCCCCGAATCCGGGCGAAGGTCGCCGGTCCATTCCGCACGGCCGGGGGCCGGGGACCAACAAGTCGTTGCTCCGGAGGCGGGTGTTATCGTATGCTGGGCGCCGGAAGGAGTTCAACGGATGCCTACGCTAAGACGGCTTGCCCTGGCGCTCGGTGCGATTCTTGCCTTCACGGGGTCGGCCCGGGCCCAGGAGACCAAATACGTTATCCATATCAGCGTGGATGGGGCCGGATCGAGTTACGTCCAGGCCTTGATCGACGCGGGGCAGTTGCCCCATTTCAAGAAGATGCAGGCTGAGGGCGCCTGGACGAACAACGCCCGGTGCGACTACGACATCTCCGTCACGCTGCCCAACCACATCTGCCAGGTCACCGGTCGGGGCGTGCTCGGCCCGGCCGGGCATGGGTGGACCAGCAACGGCGACCCGGCGGCGGGGCAGACCCTCCAGTCCAACAAGGGCTCGTACGTGGCCGGCGTGTTCGACGTGGCCCACGACAACGGGCTTCGGACGGGGCTGTACACGGGCAAGAGCAAGTTCGCCCTGTTCGACACGTCGTACAACGCTACCCATGGCGAGCCGGACGCCACCGGGCCGGACAATGGGCGCGACAAGATCGATGAGTTCGTGTGCGAGAAGTCGCCCAAGCTCGTCCCGGCCCTGAAGGCCGCCATGACGGGCGCGGCGCCCTTCCATTACGTGTTGTTTCACTACGCCGAGACGGACGCCGCCGGTCACGCCTTCGGCTGGGGTTCGCCCGCCTACAACGACGCGATGAAGAAGATGGACGCCTACCTGGGCCAGTTGTTCGAGATGATCGCCGCCACGCCGGCGCTGAAGGGCAAGACGGCGATCATCCTGACGGCCGACCACGGCGGGGCCGGGCGGGACCACTCCGACGCCACGAAGGCGATCGATTACACGATCCCCTTCTACGTCTGGGGCCCGGGGGTGCAGGCGGGGGCGGACCTGTACGCCTTGAACCCGGCGACGCTGGCCGACCCGGGCACGGGGCGCCCCGACTACCAGGCGGCCAAGCAACCCGTCCGCAACGGCGACGCGGCCAACCTGGCCCTTCGCCTTCTGGGCCTGGGGACGGTCCCCGGATCCACCATCAACGGAGTGCGGAACGTTGGGGCCGCCGCGCCGGCGACCCAGCCCCTCCCGGCCGCCGCCGCCCTGCCCCCGCCCCGCCGCCGCGCGGCCTGAGGCCACGAAGACCCCGAAAGGGGAAGCCCCCGGCACGGCCGGGGGATCGGTTTGACGGGCGCCCCGGAACCCACGAACAGCATCCCCCTGCGATGCAGGGGGCTTGTCTTCTTCGCGGCCGGTTTCCTGTCGACGCCGTCAGTTCACGCCCCACGCGCGGAGCATGAGGTAGGCCGGGGCGGCGGCGATCAGGGGGCTGTCGAGCAGGTCGAGCAGGCCCCCGAAGTTCGGCAGGAGGGCCCCGCTGTCCTTGACGCCGGCGGAGCGTTTCATGAGGCTTTCGCACAGGTCGCCGAACTGCCCGATGACGGTCATCGCCGCCCCGAACGCCACCGCCTGCCACCACGCCAGTTCAATGCCCGCCGCCCAGGCGACCAGGAACGTCACGCCGATCGACCCGCCGATGCCGCCGACGAGCCCCTCCCAGCTCTTGCCCGGGCTCAGCCAGGGGATGATCTTGTGCTTGCCGATGGCCGAGCCGACGAAGTATGCCCCAGTATCGGCGGCCTTGACGGCGGCCAGGAACATCACCAGCGCCCCCACGCCGAATCCGCGGAGGCTGACGATCATCGCCCCCCCCACGCCCAGGTACGCCACCGCCAGGGCCGTGCCCGCCAGGCGGCGGAGCGCCTCGCCCACCCGATAGCGGGCCATCTGCTCCAGGAACGCCGCCGCGACGATCAGCCCCCCCACGGCCAGCAGGTCCGTGGCGGCCAGGCCGGCCCCCGGCAGGAACTGCATCCAGAACGGCAGCGTGGCGAGCACTTCGGCCCCGATCAGCCCGGAGACGGTCAGCACGGGCACATCGACCTTCGCCAGGAAACGGCGAACCTCCCCAAACGCCACCGCCGTCAGCGCGACAAGCACCACCGCCAGCGGCCATTGGCACGAGCGGCTGTGCGCCCGCTCGCCAAGGTTCCAGTCCAGCCAGAACAGCCCAGCCAGCACGCCAATCATGATCGACCCGTAAAAGATTCGTTTCAGCATGGGCGGTATTAGGCGCTACGCGAGGCGGGAATTCCAGTGTTTGTCCGCAACGCGTGGGGGCCGATGAATCCCCTTGCACCGGTCGAATCTGCGTCGCTACACTCGCAGAACGAGGAGCACGCCATGGACGATATCGAAGTCGGCCGCTATTGGGATGACAACGCCGAGGCGTGGACGGTTCTGAGCCGGGCGGGGTATGACCACTCGCGGGATACGTTCAATACGCCGCAGTTCCTGGCGATCCTGCCGGACGTGCGCGGGCGGAGCGGGCTGGACGTGGGGTGCGGGGAGGGGCACAACACGCGGCTGCTCGCGGAGCGCGGGGCGAAGATGACGGCCGTGGACATCGCGCCGAAGTTCCTCGAGTACGCCCGCCAGGCCGAGCGGGAGAGCCCGCGGGGGATCGAGTACATCCAGGCCAGCGCTCAGAATCTGCCGTTCGCGGGGGCGTCGTTCGATTTCGTGACGGCCTTCATGAGCCTGATGGACATTCCCGCGCCGGAGGCGGCGATCGGGGAGGCTTTTCGGGTGCTGCGGCCGGGCGGGTTCCTGCAGTTCTCCATCTGTCACCCGTGCTTTCAGACGCCGCGGTGGGAGTGGGCGATGGATGAGAACGGGCGGAGGAAGGGAATCGTCTGCGGGAACTACTTCGATCGCCACGACGGGCTGGTCGAGGAGTGGATCTTCGGGGCGGCCCCCGAGGAGTTGAAACAACGCTATGGGAAATTCCGAATCCCGCGGTTCTTCCGGACTCTGAGCGAGTGGGTGAACACGCTGGTGGAAACGGGGTTCGTCATCGCGCGGATGCAGGAACCGGCGCCCGACGTCGAGATGGTCCGACGCGACCCCAGGAGTTACGACAATCGTCTGTTCGCGTGGTTTCTGCACGTGCAGTGCAGGAAGGAACGGGGAGGATAAGAACCTGCGAAACCGCAAGCGGTTGAGAAGAAGAGAATCAGGAATCGTTACTCACACCCCGACGGGATTGTTTGAGACGACCGCGACGGACCTTGGAGTCGAGACGACGCAGACGGGAGGAGAAGGTGGGTTTGGTGGGGATTCGCTTGCGGGGAGCGACGGCGGCGCGGCGGAGGAGGGTCAGGAGACGGTCCAGGGCGTCGTCGCGGTTTTGTTTCTGGGTGCGGTGGCGGCGGGCTTCGATCTGGAGAAAGCCGCCGGCGATCGCGCGGCGGCCGGCGAGGGTGAGCAGGCGACGCTGGACGTCGGGGGGAAGACCCGCGCGGGCGTAGTGGAAGCGGAGCTGGACGGCGGTGGAGACCTTGTTGACGTTCTGCCCGCCCGGGCCGCTGGCGCGGATGAAGGTGGTTTCCATGAGCGATTCGTCGATCGAGATGGCGGGCGTGACGCGGATCACCGCGTGGACTCCGCGGCCGGGGGGGCGTCTTCCAGCCCGCCGAAGCGGCGGTGGCGCCCGGCGTGGGCGATGAGGGCCTGGCGGAAGGCCTCCGGGCCGAACTCGGGCCAGTAGAGGTCCGAGACGTAGAACTCGGCGTACGAGAGCTGCCAGAGCAGGAAGTTGCTGAGGCGCCACTCGCCGCTGGTTCGGATGAGGAGGTCGGGGTCGGGAATGCCGGCGGAGTCGAGGGCGGCGGAGATATCGGCCTCGTCGATGGCGGCGGGGTCGATCTCGCCCTGGGCGGCGCGGGCGGCGAGGCGGCGGACGGCGTCGGTGATTTCCGCCCGCCCGCCGTAGTTGAGGGCCAGGCACAGGTACATGCCGGTGTGCACGCTGGAGATGCGGACGGACTCGTCGAGTTCCCGCTGGACGGGGACCGGCAGGCTCGCGCGGCGGCCCAGGTGCCGCAGGCGGATGTTGTTGGCCACCAGCGTGGGGCGCTCGTGGCCGAGGTACTGGGCGTAGAGGTGCATCAGGGCGTTGACCGCGGCGGCGGGTCGGTTCCAGTTCTCGATGGAGAAGCTGTAGAGGGTGAGGGCCTCGATGCCCAGGCGGGCGGCCTCGGTGATGATGCGGAGGACGTTCTTGGCCCCCTCCTGGTGCCCGGCGACGCGGGGCAGGCCCTGGCGTCGGGCCCAGCGGCCGTTGCCGTCCATGATGATCGCCACGGAACGGGGCAGTCGTTCGACGGGAACGCCCAGCTCGGCCCGGGCCTGGGCGATCGCCTTGGGCGACAGGTCGGTCATCGGCTCAGGCCTTCCACCTTCGTGCGGTGCGAGATCGTCTGCTCGCGCCCGGGCCCGACGCTGATGAAACCCACGGGCCTGCCCAGCAGCGTCTCCAGCCGCGAGACGTAGTCCCTCGCCGCGCGCGGGAGTTCGTTGAACGTCTTGCAGGAGGTGATGTCTTCCGTCCAGCCGGGCATGGTCTCGTAGACGCACTCGACGCCGCCCATGTCGCTGGCGTCGAAGGCCTCCAGGAGTTTCCCGCCGCGGCGATAGCCGGTGCAGATCTTCACCTGCTCGAAGCCCGAGAGCACGTCCAGCAGGCTGAGCGTCAACTCGTGCACGCCCGAGAGGTCGGCGGCGTAGCGGACGGCGAAGGCGTCGAACCACCCGCACCGCCGCGGGCGGCCGGTGGTCGTGCCGTACTCCCGCCCGCGCTCGCGGAGGCGATTGCCGATCTCGTTGTTCTGTTCGGTGGGGAAGGGCCCGGAGCCCACGCGGGAGGTGTAGGCCTTGGTCAGCCCGACGACCTGCCCGACGGCCGAGGGCGGCACGCCCGCCCCCGCCGAAACCCCGCAGGCGGAAACCGACGAACTCGTCACGAACGGATACGTGCCGTGGTCGATGTCCAGCATGCTGCCCTGCCCACCCTCGAAGAGGATGCGCTGGCCCTCGTCGAGGGCCTTGCGGAGCATGTGCCCGGTGTTGCCGATGAGCGGCGCGAGCCGGCGGCCGTAGGCGACGTATTGCTCGATGACGGCCTCGGCGTCGATGGGCGGCGCGCCGTACAGGGCGGCGAAGGTCTTGTTCTTGCCCTCGACGATCCGGCGGATCTTGTCGGCCAGGACGTCGGGGCAGATCAGGTCGGCGGCTCGGATGGCGGTGGAGCGGCGGGCCTTGTCGGCGTAGCACGGGCCGATCCCGCGGGCCGTCGTGCCGATCTTCGCGTCGCCCAGGGCGGCCTCGCCGAGTTTGTCCTCGAGCTTGTGGTAGCTCATGACGACGTTGGCGGCGTGGCTGACGCGGATGTTGTCCGGGCCCCAGGCGACGTGGCGCTCGGTCAGGCCGTCCAACTCCTGGAGGAAAACCTCCGGGTCGAAGGCCACTCCGTTGCCGATCACGTTGCACGTGCCCGGGTGCAGGATGCCGCAGGGGATCAGGTGGAAGGCGAACTTCTGCCCGTTGGCGACGACGGTGTGCCCGGCGTTGGCGCCGCCGCAATACCGCACCACGTAGGCCGACGAGGCCGCCAGGGCGTCCACGACCTTGCCCTTGCCTTCGTCCCCCCACTGCATGCCAACCACGGTTACATTCTGTGCGCTCATCGGACCGCTTCCATCCGCGTCAGGGTACTGGCCAGGCCCGCCGGACCGAGAATCCCGGCAGGCCACAAACGATTCAGGATACGCCCGCGCCGCCGGGCTGTCAAGGCACCAGTTGACGCCGCCGGGGCGGGCGTCTAGCATAAGATGGAGTGGCCCAACGCGATGGATCCAAAGCCCAACATTCTGGTGGTCGGATCGCTGAACATGGACCTCGTCGTCCGGGCGGCGGCCATGCCCAAACCCGGGCAGACCGTCCTTGGGGAGCGGTTCGTGACGGCCCCCGGGGGCAAGGGCGCCAACCAGGCCGTCGCCGCCGCCCGACTGGGCGGACACTGCGCCATGATCGGGCGCGTCGGGGACGACGCCTTCGGGCTCCAACTGCTCGACGCCCTGGGCGAGGAGGGCGTCGAATGCACCGGCGTGGCGGCCACACGCGAGGCGGCCACCGGAGTGGCCCTGATCCTCGTCGACCGCTGCGGGGAGAACTCCATCGTCGTCGCCCCCGGCGCCAACGCCCTGCTCACCCCCGACGACATCTACTCCCGCTGCGACCTGTTCGACCGGGCCCAGGTCGTGGTGATCCAACTGGAAATCCCCCTGCCGACGGTCCGCGCCGCCACCACGGCGGCCCGTCGCCACACCCGCACGTTGGTCCTGGACCCCGCCCCCGCCCCGGCGGCCATGCCGGCCGAACTCTTCCAGGTCGACGTCCTGACCCCCAACGCCCGCGAGGCCGAAAGTATCACCGGCCAACTGGCCATCGAGGAACGCGTCGACAAGAACGTCGCCCTGGACCTGATCGCCCGCGGGGCTCAGGCGGCGGTGCTCAAGCTGGGCCCGCGCGGCTCGCTGGTGGTAACGGCCGACGGTCAGTTCGCCCGAATCCCCCCCTACAACGTCGCCGTGGTGGACACCACGGGCGCCGGCGACGCCTTCACGGCCGCCCTGGCCGTGGGGGTCGCCCGGGGCTCGCCCCTGCCCGAGGCGGCCCTGTTCGCCACCGCGGCCGGCGCCCTGACCTGCACCCGCCTGGGCGCCCAGACCGCCATGCCCACCGTCGACGAAGTCCGCATCCTCATGGAAGACCAGCCCAGGGGGAAAGGCGGCGGTCAGTAGTCCGTAATCCGAAAACGCGGCGCCAGCGGCGCCGCTAAACAAGGTGAGAGGGAACGCCCCGCCCTTGACGGACGCCGCCGCCCGCTCTACAATATAGTCATGAAGAGAACACCCGCCCCCGCCGTGACCCGCCGGGCATCCAGCCGCGGGTTCACCATCGTCGAACTGCTCGTGGTGATCGCGGTCATCGCGATCCTGCTGGCGATCCTCCTGCCGGCCTACTCGAAGATCATGACGGAATACGTACGGCACGCCTGCCGGCAGAACCTCGAACAGATCGGCAAGGGCCTGCTGACCTACGCCGAGAACCCGGCCCGCGGCTCGAACGGGGACAAGGTCCTGCCCTCCCTCGACGTCACGACGGCCAACTGGAATTCCTGGGCCTCCAATACGGGCAACACCAACTCCCTTTGGCTGCTGGTAACGGGCAAGCTCGCCAGCCCGGGCAACTTCGTCTGTCCCGAAGCCCGCGGCACCCTCGGCCACAAACCCGCCAAGTATGCCGGCGGCGTCAGTGGCGACAGCCCAGGGTTCTCGCCGACCACCTGCTCCTACAGCTACATCTCCCAGGTGGGCTACAGGGACGCCGACGTTCCTTCCACCACCACGTCGGGCGTGTGCCTCCAGACGATCGATACCACCAAGAGAGTGATCCTCCTGGGCGATCGAAATCCGGCCATGGAACTGGGCCTCGCAAATGTTCTGGCGACAACGAACACCCTCAACCACGGCGACAGGGGCAAGGACAGCGCTGGTAAGAGGCTCGGCGGCGACGGGGGCAACTTCTACCTCCTCAACCAGCAGACCGTCTGGGTCGAGCAGCTCGACAAGGACAAGCATATAGACGACAACCCCTACATGCCCGAGACGGCGACCGATTTCCCCCTGGGCATGCGAAGCAAACCCACGGACAACTTCCTGCTGCAATAGCCCGCCGGCCGTGGCCCGGGAGTTTTAGTGGGCGGCGGCGATGGCCGCGGCGATCGGGCGGATGATCTGCGGGATGATCAGCCGCCGGGTGAAGTCTTCGCACTGGGCGCACTGGGCGATCAGCGAGGCCCCCAGGTCCATCACCTTGCCCGGCTCGGGGTATTGACGCACGGTGAGGTAGACGCTGATGGGTTCGTCCTCGTACTGCCCCGTCCGCACCTGGTAGCTGCTGGAGTGCGTCTCGATGGACACCCGCGCCTGCAGGCTGCACGACTCGTCCATCGCCAGCACGATCGAGGGCTCGAACTCCACGCACACCCGCTCGCCGGCGCCGGGAAGCATCCCCAGCGGCGAGCCGCTCAGCAGGGCCTCCGAAACGATGCCGTCCCGGTTGCCCCGGAAGTCCAGGTTGAACCCGAACAGCACGTCCAGGCTCTCGATGTCCAGCCCGCTGACGCCCAGGAAGTACACGCTCCGCTCGGTGAGCCACTGGTGGAACCGGTAGGCCGACTCCGCCGAGTGCGGGTTGAAGCTCCCCGCCGTCATCCGCCGCGGGTGCAGCTCGAGCCATTCGTACCGCCCCGTCTCGCGGTTGCCCTCGAGGACGTACTCCTCGGCCTCGCGTTGGAAGAACGAGGTCATTTCGGGGAATTCCTTCTGCACGGCCTCGCAGAAGTGCAGGATGGTTTCGCGCGTGTGAGGCAGGGCCAGCGTCGTCTGCAGGCTCATATTGACGAAGAAGTCGTCTACCAGGCTGCTCAGGTCCAGATCCATTGTCAAAACACCTCTCGTGCTCCGAAAATCCCGTGCGCCGCCCTCGGGCCCCACGGGAACAACTCCGACGCGGGGCATTGTACGCGTTGGATCGACCATTGTCACGCGTTTTGCCCGCCGGACCATCACGCGGGGGGCCCGCCCCCCGTGCCCCCCGGGATTTTTCGCTTTCTTGCCTGCCGGCAGGCAAATCAGTCGCAATGCCGCCCCACGCCCGAAATGCCCTCGCCGGTCCGCCGGGCCCAACACCGTTCGCGCGGTCCGGCGGATTGATTCCTTTCCTTACACGTAGGTATCATTCAGTCCACCTGAGCGGAGGATAGGGCTCTGCGGGGACGCAACCCGAGCGCCGACTCAGGGGCCTATACGGCAGGCGAGCCGGTCCGCGTCCAACGGGCCGGCCGCCTCTATCTTCCCCACCTGCCGTCAGGCGGTAAGGCGCAGAATCCCGGGGGCAGGGGGGCTGGCCCCCCGTGTCTGTAGG
>JAPLNA010000184.1:4342-5382 GCA_026693065.1 Planctomycetota bacterium | reverse complement strand
TGCGATTACGTGACCGGCAAACTGATCGACGGACTCAAGCAGCGAGGGATCTGGGACAATACGATCTTCATCATGATGGCCGACCACGGCACGGGCCTGATGGAGCACGGCTGCTACGCCGGCTTCCACCCCTGGCACGAGCAGATCCGCGTGCCCCTGGTGGTCAAGCTGCCCGGCGTGAAGGGGCGCTCCATCGACACGATGATCGGGCTGATGGACCTGGGCCCCACCCTCAGCGCCATCTTCTCCGACGCCTCCCCCAACCGCTACGAGGGGCGGAGCCTCTGGCCGGTCATTCTCCGCGGGGAGACCTGGCCCGACCGCGTCCTGTTCGGGCTCAACGCCTTCGCCGACTGCTACTACCTCGTGACCGCCGACGGGCTGCACTACATCCGACACCGCGGCAATCTGTACGAGCAGCTCTTCCACTGGCAGGAAGATCCCCTCGAAAAGCGAAGCCTCATGGGGGTCGACCGAGCCGGCACCGACCGCGCGCAGAACCTGATGAACTGGTTCCTGAACGACTATGGACGCGGGCGCAACTACCACGACCCCGACCACTACGAGCCCCCCGCCGGGGAGCCCTGACGCTTGCATCGCCCCCCGCGGGCGGGTAGATTTCCCGCTTGATATCGACAAGTCCATAGGCGCAGTCCTGGCCACGGAAGGAGCCGGTTATGGTCGACAGGCGACGGAAGCGCCTTTGTCTGTGCGGGGCGTTGGCGGGGGCCCTCTAGGCGGCAGCGCCCGCCCGGGCGGAGAAGAACTACAGCGAATACGGCTTCGGCTTCCGTCTGCCTCCGGCGTTCGTGCGTTTCACGGAGGTCTCCACCGCCGGCGGGGCCACCGCCGCCAACCGGTGGAGTTCGTCGATCAATCCCGCCTCGTCGGACTGGGAGAAACTGCCCACCACCTTCGTCGCCGCCCCCTATTACTCGCACGTGGAGTTCGAAAACGGCACGCAACTGCACGTGATCGGCGAGGCCTTGTCCATCCAGACTCCCTCCGGCACGTTCCAGCCGATCCTCAGTCAGATCCGC
>JAPLNA010000184.1:0-4269 GCA_026693065.1 Planctomycetota bacterium | reverse complement strand
AACCGTCAGGGGCTCTCGTTCGATTACGCCGTCGACTCCTACATCGTCCAGTGGGGCAAGAGGTGGGGGGACGTGGCCTTCGGGGCCATGTTCGACTACGCCAGCGCCCAGATCGTCCAACGCCTGGGCGAGCTCCGCGTCAGCGACACCCAGGCCGACAGCTACCGCTGGCGGTTCGGCTCGCTGTACAAGCCCGCGGACAAATGGTTGTTCGGCACGATCTTCGAGTTCGGCTACGCCCCCAACTGGACGACGATGAACCTGCCCGTCCAGCTGAACCGGCCGCCGTATTTCACTATCGTCCGCCGCCGCACCAGCGGGCAGGCGTACCAGTACGTCGTCCGCCCGGGGGTCTCCTACGAGTATGCCCCGCGGTCGACCGTGTTCCTGGACTATCAGTGGGGCCAGTACGTCATCGGCGACCAGAGCATGGGCGACCACTTCTTCACCACGGGCATCGAGCACGCCCTGCTGCCCTGGCTGTTCGCGCGGGCGGGCGCGGCGATCGACGTGCGGGGCAACGCGGCCTGGAACGTCGGGCTCACCGCCCACCTGTCGCGATACGTCTCCATCGACGTGGGCTATCTCTGCGACACCCTGCCGGAGCTTCACCACGAGTTCGGCAAGAGCGAGACCCTCCAGACGGTGCTGAGCGTGCGATTCTAGCGGGCTAGGCCCAGCGAGCGGAGATGGTGACGGCGCGTCGGCCTTCGTAGGCACCCAGCCGCCCGACGAACTTGGGGATCCCCGCCAGGCGGACCACGACGTCCTGCGAGGCGTCGATCTCGGTGGCCAGGATATCCCCCGGGGCCAGGGCCTCCAGTTCGTCCGCGGGCACACCCGTTTCGGGGCTGGTCACGGTGAGTTCCATGATGCCCATCGGTCGGCCTCCCTCGGCCGTCGGGAGCGAGGGGACGGCCCGGGGGTCCATCGCGACGCGGAGCATGCCGGCCTGTCCGGCCAGGCGGACGGCGAAGCTGATTTCCAGGAACGGCTGGCCCGGCGGCGGGGGCTCGGGGGCCTCGCCCGGACGCAGGGAGGCGCCGCCCGGCGAGCCCAGCGACTGCTGGATCGCCTCGGCGATCCGGGCGACGATCCGCCGCCCCAACTGCCGCTCGACGTAGGTCATCGCCCGCTCGGGCCCGCCCATCCCCGTCCCGTCGCCGCCTAAAAGGCAGTCGAGCATGGGGAAGAACACGTCGGGCGAGACCTGCACCCACCCGCCGCAGCGTCCGTCGACCTCGAGGGTGTACAGGCAGGGGGGGACGGTTTCGGCCGCCAGCACTTCCGGGAACGTCCGCCGCTGGATGTGGGCGAAGAGCAGTTCCGGCTTCTGGTGCAATTGGTCACCCAGGGCCCCGGCCAACGCGGCGGCCAGCTTCGATCCGACCGGGTGAAGTGCCTCCATCGCGCGGTCCCTGGAAATAGAAGTCCGGGAGCGAGATCCATCCCGCTCCCGGCATGATTCGTTCGCCGGTTCGGCCTCCGGCGGAACATCATCCTGAACTTCCACGACGACGACCTCCGTGTCGTCTCGCTGTGTCAGGCGGATCACACGTCTCTACGCCGCCTTCGGTATTCGTTATCGGACACAGGCGCCGGAACCCTTGAGACATTTTTCGACTTTCGGAAAGATTTTTCTAAAGTGACGACGGGATCCACCACGGTCCCTTTCGCCCCGACCGTTCAGCGGCGACGCTTACGCCGCGTTTTCTTCTTCTTCTTCTTCTGCGTCCGACCGGGAAAACCCCCCCGCGGGGACACGAGGTAGTGTGATCGTGCGTCGGAACCGCCTCGGCGACTCGAGTCGTCCCGTGGTGCAGGGAGAAAAACAGAAACGAAATCGAGAAGATGATTTCGTTTCTGTTTTGTGTCCCCGCGGGAGGATTTTCCCTGGATACTCAGAAGGATCGGATCGGTCTCTACCCCTTCGTCACCGCCACGTCATCCCCGAACGCCCCCAGGCCCGCCACCGCCTGCGCCGACATGCGGGCCTCGATGCACGCGACGGCTTCGTCGTAGTCCTGGCTTTCGACCTGGGCGTTCCGGGCGATGTACTGCATGAGCTTTCCGTTTCGGCAGTCCGCCCGGAGCGAGACGTGGACCATCGCCCCGCCGGCGGCGTGGGCCACCGCCGCCGTCAGCGAGTCCATCCCTTCGCCCGTCAGGGCCGAGACGAACAGGCTGCCCGGGAACGACTGCGCCAGCACCACCCGGACCGTCGGGTCGACCAGCCGGTCCATCTTGTTGAATGCCAGCACGCGGGGCTTGTCCTCGCAGTAGAGCTCGCCCAGGACCGCCTCGACGGCGGCGACTTCCTCGGCGACGCGTTCGTGCGAGCCGTCGGCCACGTGAAGCAGCAGGTCGGCGTGGATGACTTCCTCCAGCGTCGCGCGGAAACTGGCCACCAGGTGGTGAGGCAGGTCGCGGACGAATCCGACGGTGTCGCTGAGCAGCACCTCGCCCCCCTCGCCGGCGTTCCACTTCCGCGTGCGGGTGTCCAGCGTCGCGAAGAGCTGGTCCGCCACGTACACGTCCGCCCCGGTCAGGCGGTTCATCAGCGTGCTTTTGCCCGCGTTGGTGTAGCCGACGAGGCAGACGCAGAACGACCCGGCCCGGCTGCGGACCTCGCGGACCTTCCGCCCGTCGATTTCCTTGATCTCGCGCTTGAGCATGGAGACGCGTTTCTGGACGAGGCGGCGGTCGATTTCGATCTGTTTTTCGCCCGGCCCGCGGGTGCCGATGGCCCCGACGGCCGCCGCCGCCGACGACGCGCCCCCCGCCACCCGCTCCAGGTGGCTCCACATGTGCCGCAGCCGCGGGTACGTGTATTCCAGTTGCGCCAGTTCCACCTGCAGCCGGGCCTCGTGCGTCCGCGCCCGCGCGGCGAAGATATCCAGGATCAGCTCGCTCCGGTCGATTACCCGGCGGAGGACGATCGCGCTCAGGTCGCGGATCTGCGAGGGGGTCAGGTCGTTGTCGAAGATCACGACGTCGGCCTGGTTCTGGTCGGCCCGCGCGGCGATCTCCTGGGCCTTGCCCGTCCCCACGTACAGCCCCGGGTGCGGGTGACGCCGCTTGGCGAGCATTTCGTCGACGACCTGGGCCCCGGCGCTCTTGGCGAGGTTTCGCAGTTCCCCCAGCGGGTCCATCGGATCGGCCTTCGACGTGGGCGTCACCACGCCCACCAGCAGCGCCCGTTCGCGGTGAGGCGTGGGATCTATCAGATTGTCTTTCGTATCCATTTTGCAAAGCCGTAATCAGTAGCCAGTAGCCCGTAGCCGGTGGGGAGATTCCCTTCCGGGCTACCGGCTACCGGCTACTTTCTCTTCCTAATGTTTCGGGGGAGTCTTCACGATGCCGTCGCCCTTCTTGCGGCCGGGGCGTTCGCCTTCCAGGAGCTTCTGGGCTTTTTTCATGTCGGCGACCTTGAAGACGGCCGTCGTCCGCCCCCCGTGGGCGCCGCCCGTGGAGTAGGCGTAGGAGATGTTGATGTGGGCCTCGGCCAGTTTGCCGGCGATCTTCGCGAACGCACCGGGCTCGTTGGACAGTTCGAGCACGATCACGTCGGTTTCCGTCCAGCGGTCGTGGCAGCGGCCCAGCACCTCGCGAGCGGCCCCGGCGTTGTCGCACACGATCCGCAGCACGCCGTGCTCCATGGAGTCCATCAGCGTCAGCGCGATGATGTTGACCTTCGCCCTGGCCAGGGCGTCGGTAACGGTCGCCAGGACGCCGGGCTTGTTGACCAGGAACACCGAGAATTGCGTTTGCAGGAACATGGATGGATTTCCTTTCGGGAACGGGGTCTGTCCTTCAGACATTCTATCGGCGTCGGAGGGGGATCACCAGTAGGAGGGGTTTCCCTATTATCCTCGGATGATCCCCCATGTTTAGCACGCGATCCGCCGCGGCGGATCGCCAAGACGCCCTCGAACGCCACTCGACCGGGAAACCCCTCCGGCGGGGACACGATGTAGCGTGACCGCGCGTTGGAAGTCCCTCGCGAACCCGTCCGCCCCCGGTGTCAGGTGGAAAACAATAAACGAAATCGAGAAGATGATTTCGTTTATTGTTTGTGTCCCCGCAGGAGAGGCTTCCCTGACCTTTGTTTTTCACCCGTTGCGTTCTTCCCACAACCGGACCGCCTCGGGCGCGCGGGCGTAGTGGGGCAAGAGGAGGTGATAGTCGGTAAACTGTCCCCCCTTCGCCATCCCCCGCCCGATCCGCCAGAGGTTCTCCGGCGTGGGCACGGCCACGCAGCGGATGTGC
>JAPLNA010000183.1 GCA_026693065.1 Planctomycetota bacterium | reverse complement strand
CGCAACGACACAGGGGACATAGGGTCTTCTCATGGGACTCCTTTCGGGTGGTGGTGGGTGGGAAGGATGTGGATGGCTTCAGTTGGCCGGCACGGGCGCCCGCTGGAGGCCGCAGACGGCGTCCAGGAGGCCGTGGAGGGCCTGGGTGCGGCGGGGAAGCTGCAAAAGGTTGCCGCCCTTGGCCGCGCCGGTTACGGCATTCATAAACCTCCACGCGGTTTTCCCGTCCCTGGCGAACTCCTCGTGGCTGGGCCTCCGCCATTCGCGAAGCACGTGCGGGACACGCGTGACGGGAACGATCCGGGCATCCACGGCCTTGATGGTCAGGTGATGCGCCCGCACGTCGTTCAAGGCCGTCTGCTTGTACAGGGCGATGCGTTCGTCCTGGAGCCCGCGGAGATCGCCCAAACGGCCGACGGCCTGATCGACCAATCCGGGCAGGTCGCGTTCGATGAATCGCGTATGCCGGCGGGCGATGACGATCTCGGACGAGAAACTGAGATTGTCGCACGCGAACACGGCGCTGCCGACGGCCAGGCCGGCCGGAAACGTTCGGTCGTGGCTGTTGCGGACGCCGATGACGAGGGCATAGTCGGCGTGGCCGTTGCCGTTGACGACTTCGAGCAGGCCGAAGTAGCGCATGCGGTCGGCGGACAGGGCGTGGGCCTGGTTGACAACGCGCAGGCCCGTGGCCGTCAACGAAGACTCGACGCGTTCCAGCAGCTGGTGATGGGCGATCGGCACCCAGGTGGGTGTCGGCGGCGGGGTAGGGCAGCGTTCGACGAGCTCGCGGCTGGCCTGCCGCGAGCCGCAGTGGAGGATGAGGTTCAGCATCGCAGGGGCTCCTTTTTGTTAAGTGTCAGGGGGGAACGGCCGGCCTCGACAGCCGCGGCCTCCGCTGGCCGGGACTGGGCGGCGGCGTGGGTGGTGTGGGCGTCGTGCCGGTCTCGCCGGACCGCGGCGGCCAGATTGGCGCCGAGGTGGTGGATGTCGGCGGCGGATAGACTTCGGGCGTCGATGATGGTCATGGGGTGCTCCTTTGGGTTGGGGTTGAAGGAATCGCACGGGATGTGCGCATAGAAGAACCCCGGCAGATGAACTACCGAGGCACGGGTAGGATCAGGCTATCCGACGGGCTTCTTTTCCAGTGCGGCCGCGCAGTCGGCTGGAAGACAATCCCTACCGGTTGGCAAGTGGTTCAAGTAGTCTCGCGTTGGCAGCAGGCCTTCGGCTGTCCTCGTCTTACTTGTGCAGCTTGCTCCGAAGGAAAGCCCAGACCACAGCCACCACGGTTGCGATCAACAGCGCGGACAGAACAAGCCACAACAGGGCGAAGAATCCGCTTCGCATAGCGCGATGTGCGTGACCGGCGACCTCTGCCAAGCCGGCAAACAGCGGTATCATAAACTGGACGATTACAATGAGGGCCAGTGTGGGGGCGAGCAGTAGCACGGACAGTCGTACCCAGAGCAATGCCCAAGCTCGAAACCAGCCGTTGGGGCCAATCTTGTACTCCAGAAGGCACGCCATGTACCGGAGCGATTCCAGTGTCCGGGGCACGAGGGGCATCTCTGGAAAATCCGCGTCGACCTTCGGAGGGTCAACAGGAACCGGCTCGTAGGCAAGAACTCGCCGCATGAGCCCCTTGGCCGGTGTATCCTTGGCCGCGATGCTGCGGATCTTGGCCTTGCGAACGACCGGTAGTCTTTCCGGCTCCGAGTCGTTCATCCGGCGTCTCCTTTGCCCAAAGGATCCTCACAGTTTGTCTTTGCCGCCTGCTGTTGCTTGTAGTCCTTCTTCACCTTGCTATTGATGGCTACCCCGATCACCAAGGACACGACCACCGCGGCTGTGACCCAAGCCACCATGGTTGTGCGGGTATCGTTGGCCTCTTTTTCAGCTCGTTGCCGTTCCCGCTTCTCGACGTCTGCGTTTTGCTCGGCCCTAGTACGCCCTTGTTCTGCCAGCTCTGCCTTCTTTTTCGCAATAGCCGCCTCCTGTTCAGCTTCCTTCGTCCGTTTCTCCTTCTCGTCGCAGCCATCACAGCCGACAAGAAGTGTACAGGTGATGATTGTTGCCAGAATTGTCGCTATGCGAACGACCATTGTTGTCTCCCGTCGACCTGGGCCCTCAGACAAGATGCGAATTCATCTGATGTTACTCCGATTCTGTAGACCCATAGTCTACACCGGATAGCCTGTCGGTCAATGGCAGGCGAAGAAAAATTCCTCCAGGCACTGGGCCAACGGATATGCACGCTCCGGAAGCGGAAGGGCTGGTCCCAGGAGCAGCTCGCTGACCGTAGCGGGCTGCACCGAACGTACATCAGCTCCGTCGAGCAGGGCAAACGGAACTTGGCGGCCTTGAACCTGCGGGGCCTGGCCAGGGCCTTCGGGGTCTCGCTGTCAAAGTTGTTCGCCGGCATCGACTGAACTCGACGCTCTGGCCGGCATGGCGTTTCCTTCGCTGGTCCTCGAACTGACGGCCATGTAGCGCGACCGCTACGACGAATTCCGCCCTTTCAACCGTTCACCCACAGCTCAACGCCCAGCCGGTCCTCCGTGACCGACCGGGCACCAGGGATATCACGACTCAACCGCCGCCGACTGCCTGGCACTGCCCTTTGTACCCGCACGTCGAGCACGTCATCGGCGACGGGTTCGGGTAGAAGTTCCCGGCCGTGATCGCCGCCCAGACCTGGCGGATGGTGGCCACGAGCCGCTCTGCGTGCCCGGGCTCGTCGGGTACGGCCAGGTATTCGGCCACGGGGTGCTTGGCCTTCGTCAGCACGCCGAAGCCCAGACGCACGGGCTTGTCCAGGGATCGGGCCATGCCCGCCAACAGATCCCGGTAGAGAATCAACTGCTCGCCGGCTTCCCTGGCCTTGGCCGGGTTCCACCGAGATCTGGAGGTCTTGTAGTCGACGACGTACAGGCACTCGCGGTCGGCGTGGACCATGTCCACTCGGGCCAAGACATCGGGGAGCTCGTCATCGACGGCGCCGCAGACGGTTTCCTCAATGGCAAGGATGCGCCCGCTGGGCCGGGCCAGGGGCGAGCCGACAAACGCCGTCAGCATGCGGCCGGCCAAGTCGGCCAGCGTGGCGGCGTCCTGGCCCTTGTTGAACTTGATGGGCACGTCGGTGTCCCTGGCGTCGTCCCAGTCCTGCTGGTAGGCCACCTGGAGCTCGCCGGCGGACAACTCGATGCCCTCCATCAGGCCGCGGCAGAAGGTCTCGATGGCGGCGTGGACGGCGCGTCCGAACTTCAGGGCCTCGGGCAGGAACTCGGGCTCGGCACGCTCCACGTAGCGCGCCGCGAACTGGCGGGGGCACCTGCGTAGGCAATTGACTTGCGACCACGAGATGTAGGGCCTGCCGGTGATGGACATGGCCAACTCGTTGGCTGGCCGCTGGGGAACGTTGACTCTCGACGTTGTTGTCGTCGTCGGTGTCGCCTGGATCATGTCAGTGGCCTCCGGTGTCGGCGGGCTGGGCCGGGGTGGGCGCCAATGCCTTGAGGTGGTCGATAACGGCGCTGGCCTGGCGGATCGTCAGCTTGGCCAGGTCCCAGGAGAACACCTCCCGGCACTCCGCGGCCGGGTCGATGCCCAGGCGCTGGGCGATGGCGTTGATGGCCCGGGACTGCGACTGGGTCATTGCGGCCGCGGCGGCCTGGCCGTTGGAGCGGCCGTTCCCATTGCCACCGCCGTTGCCGTTACGGCCGTTCGCGGTGGGGGCCTGCTCATTAGCGCCGGCGGCGACAGCGCTGGTGGCTGGCCTTGCGGGTTCCTGGTGGGTGCCGTTGGCCTGTCGATCCAGGGCAGCCTCTGCCTGTTCGTACAGGCTCGCGACTTGTTCTTGCAGTTCCGCCGGCCGCGCCAGAAGGCTCTGGTCGAGTTCGGCCGACACGTTGATGCTGACGCCGGTGCTCTGGTAGTTCTCGCTGGCCTTCCGGCTGAGGCCGACGTTGATGACGAGTGGCATGATGAAGCTCCTTCCTGTGGGGGGAAAGGGGGTTTCGATCGGGGCGAAGCGAAGAGAGCCCGGGGAGGGCTGAAAAGGGCGGGTTGAGGCTAACGGCGGGCAGATTCGGGCGGATGCGAGAGATACGCCGTTTCACTTAGGAATATAACACGAAATGGCTTGGAGTTAAGCTCGCGAGGGCCTGTTTCGACGTGCAGCCCTGGGCAAATCCGCCAATCGTGAATCGCTGACTGGCCATGGTAGTGTTCTTACGAGTGAAACGCACGGAAGTTCTCCGGCACGTCAGGGGGAGCCCCTGTGCGGGATACGTATTCGGGCGAGGATCGGAACCTCCAGCGTCACGGTCATTTCCGATGATCCTGCGGAAGTTGCAGGGGGGGACGGTTCCATCTGGCCCGTAGGGCGTTGATCGGACGCAGAACCATGGGACTCCTGACGATGCGCCGTCCGAGGGCGCGTTTGCCGGGGATATCCGTCAGCGACAACCCCAGGATGATGAACAAGATGCCCGGACCTGGAACCATGGGGATCGCCAGGATCATGCCTGCCACAAGCAGGACTCCGCCAGCGACGTTTTTCAGCACGCGCACCAGTATGCGCCACATGGGATGGCCGGCGGCCCGCTCCGCCCGCCGATGCGACCGGATGAAGTGGTCGGCGGGCATCATGATGGCCAATGCGACCATCATCCCCACCCCGCACAGGAGGGTCGCCATCCCGACCACCATCAGCCACCATGCGTTGTCACTAAGCCATTCGGTCATTGCATCCTCGACACCAGAGGAATGATGCAGGGCGCCTGTTCGTGATCCTCATCCTCCTCTCATATGGAGAGCATGGCCTTTCGCCGGGAGAAGGCCTTTTCGATCTCAACGGCCACGAAGATCACGGAACTGAGGCCCGCGGCGATTAGCAGATCCTTCGCCGACAACGGCACGGTCTGGAAGAACCCCTGCAGCCAGGGGGTATAGATGATGGCCAGTTGCAGCAGGATGGTCAGCGACACCGCTCCCAGCAGCGGCTTGTTGGAGAACAGCCCCGCCCGGAACAGCGATTCCTTGCCGCTGCGGATGGCTAGCACGTGAGCCATCTGGGTCAGCGTGACGAGGGTGAAGACGACGGTGCGGTAGTACGCCTCGCGGTGTTCGGACCCGCCGCCATCGGTGAACCAGGACAACCCGCCGCCCAGCAGGCAAAGGAGAGCCATTAGCAGGCCCACCCAAATCACATGCACCCCGAGCCCGCCGCTGAATATGCCGGCCTTGGGACTATGAGGCATTCGCCGCATGATATTCCGCTCCGGTGGCTCCACTCCAAGGGCCAGGGCTGGCAGGCCGTCCGTCACCAGGTTGATCCAGAGGATCTGGAGCGGGATCAGCGGCATGGGCATGCCCAGCAGAGGAGCCAGGAACATCACCCATATCTCCCCGGCGTTGGTCGTGAGTAGATAGCGGATGAACTTGCGGATGTTGTCGTAGATAACGCGGCCTTCCTCCACGGCGGCCACGATGGTGGCGAAATTGTCGTCCAGCAGCACCATATTGGAGGCCTCTTTCGCGACATCCGTACCCGTGATGCCCATCGCCACCCCGATGTCCGCCTTCTTGAGGGCAGGGGCATCGTTGACGCCGTCGCCGGTCATGGCGACGACGTGTCCGCGTTCCTTGAGGGCTTGGACGATCTTGAGCTTGTGCTCGGGCGACACGCGGGCATACACGCTGACCTGTTCGACCTGCCCCTTCAGGTCCTCAACGGTGAGCTTCTCCAGTTCCACCCCGGTCAGCATCTTCCCGCCGTCGGCGATGCCCAGTTCCTGGGCGATGTGCCATGCCGTCAGCGGATGATCGCCCGTGATCATCACCGGTCGGATGCCCGCCGTGCGGCACGTGGCGACCGCCTGCTTTACCTCAGCCCTGGGCGGATCGATTATGCCGACCAGCCCGACGAAGACCAACTGCGATTCGGCGGCCAGACGGGCCTGCGATTCGTCGCCGAGCAACCGCATCGCCACCCCGAGCACCCGCATCCCTTTCTGCGCCAGGGCATCGTTGGCGGCCATGATCCGCTGGCGCATGGGTTCGTCAAGCGGGTTCACGTGGCCCTGCTCCAGCACGCCGGTGGAGATCGACATCAGGCCGTCCACGGCTCCTTTGACGAAGGCGACATGCTGCCCGATCTTCAGGCCCACAGGTTCCCCCGTGAGCACTGCCAATTGAGGCGGCAGGTGGTCCAATCCGGCCAAGCGATGCACCGTGGTCATCCGTTTCCGGTCCGAATCAAACGGCAACTCGGATATCCTGGGCAGGGCGTCCTCGAGCTGGCTCTTGCCGGGCGCCCTCTGTGGGATCGCCCACGGCCGTAAGGTTACCGGAGGTCCGCGGGGTTATCTGAAGGATGGCATCATTGCACAGCGCCCCGGCCGCCAGCAGGACGGCCATGCCAGGCTGATCCTTCAAGCGAGGTGACTCGATGGTCGGCTGTCCCTCGATCCGGGTCCGGGCTAGATGCTCCCGCAGGTCCAGTTGGTCGCCGGCCACGTCGATCACGCTGACGGTCATGCGATTTTCCGTCAGGGTGCCGGTCTTGTCGGAGCAGATGACCGTGACGGAACCGAGAGTCTCGACGGCCATCAACTTGCGAATCAAGGCCCGACGGCGAAGCATCCGCTGGGCGCCCAGGGCCAGGGCGATGGTCACCACGGCCGGCAGGCCCTCGGGGACAGCCGCCACGGCCATGGAGATCCCGATCAGGAACATCGCCTTGATGTTCTCGAAGCCCAAGCCGCCGCGGATGACTCCCTGCGCGAAGATGACCGTCACCAGGACCATGGCGGTGATGTCCAGGCCCTTGCCCAGGTGCTCGAGCCGGCGTTGGAGGGGGGTGGCCTCGGGGGAGGCGGCCTGGATCATGGCCGCGATCGCGCCCAACTGGGTCTGCATGCCGGTCTCCGTGACCAGCAGCGTTCCGCGCCCGTACGTCACGATGGTGCCCATGTAGGCCATATTCCGGCGGTCGCCCAGGGCGACGTTGTCGCCAGGGATGGCCTGGGTGGTCTTTTCCACCGGCTCGCTTTCGCCGGTCAGGGCCGCCTCCTGCACGCGAAGGTTGACCGCCTCGCCCAGCCGTCCGTCCGCCGGCACCGTCGAGCCGGCCTCCAACAGCACCACGTCGCCTGGAACCAACTCCGTGGCGGGCAGCTCGCGGACCGATCCGCCGCGCCGCACCCGCACCGTAGGAACGCTCAGCTTCTTTAGAGCCGCCATCGCCCGCTCAGCACGGTATTCCTGCAGGAACCCCAGAATCGTGTTCATGACGACGATCACCGCGATGGCGATCGCGTCGTATATCTCCTCCCATCCCTTCTCCATGCCACTATGACTCAGGTCAAAGATGCCGATCCCGGCCGACACCATCGCCGCCAGAATCAGGATCACCACCAGAGTGCCCGTAAGCTGCCCCCAGAAGATCGACCAGGGGTTGCGGCCCCCCCGGTCCGAAAGCTCATTGCAGCCGAACTGTTGCGACCGGCGCGAAGCTTCGCTATCGTCCAGGCCGGTTGGCAGATTGACGCGTTGCTGTTCGGCGGTTTCCCCGACTGCCAAAGCATGCCACGTCGAGGCCTTGTTCTCTTCCGCCATTCCACGTTCCTTTCTGTTCTCCAAGCTAGCCTGCTTCTGTCGATGGATCACCCAGCCTGCCGTGGGTCCGCGGCCGTGGCCCCAGGCGCCGAAGATCCCGCGATCGCTCGAACTCGTCCGCCACCCGCCGGGCCAGCCGTTGCGCCACCCGAGTGACGGCGGTCAGGATATCCTCGTCAGAAATCTCGACAACGAGGCTGCCACGCTGCACGAGAACCGCCTCCATGACGCATCGCTTGTCCACGCCACCCTTGGGGCCATTCCGGTCATCCAGCCGGACCTGGAGCGTCTGAATGCGGTGGTTGAGCCTGGCCAATGCAAAGTGAATCCTCTCAAGGATTGCCTCCCGAGTTCCGGGCAGCATCCCGACCTTGCCTTCCTGAATACGTACCTTCATCGCTTGTCTCCTGACGGACTTGGGCATCATGTGTTTCCGGCCAATAGCTTGGTTCCTCGACCTCGGCAACGATCCTTATGGCCGGTAGCGGCACATCCAGGCTCGCCAGGTAGCCCGCCACCGCCTCCCGCAATTTGTGTTCGGCGGACTCTCTGGTAGCCGCCCTGGCCACACAGCCCGGCAGAGAGGGGCAGTGCGCAACATATTGCCCGTCGGACCTCGTCCGAATCAGTATTGGGACTTCCCGTATCGACTTCCTTTCGCGGTCCTTCATCGCCTGTCTCCTGTTGGCCTACGGCATCTTCGCCACATGGTGATGATTGTCCCAGATTGGAACCCTGACACATAATCGATAATGTGTCGTGCACATATAGATAATATCGATGTACAATCAGGCCATGGCATGGCTGAACTATCACCACCTGTTGTATTTCTGGACCGTCGCCAAGGAAGGCAGCATTGCCGCCGCATGCGATCGCCTTCACCTGACTCAACCGACGATCTCTGCCCAGATTCGGGCGCTGGAACGGTCCTTCGGCCGCAAGTTGTTCGACAAGGCGGGCCGCGGCCTCGTGCTGAGTGAAGCGGGGCGCATGGTCTTTCGCTATGCCGACGAGATATTCGCACTGGGCGAGGAGCTATCGGACGCCGTGGCCGGGAGACCCCTCGCAGGGGCCAGGCGTCTGGTCGTCGGCATTTCCGACGCGCTGTCCAAATTGATCGTCTACCGCTTGCTCGCCCCTGCGGTGAACCTGCCCGAGCCCGTAAAGCTTATCTGCCTGGAGGATTCCCCTTCGCAGCTCCTGGCTCGGCTTTCCCTGGGGGATCTCGACGTTGTGCTGAGCGACGCGCCGACCGACCCGCACGTCAAGGTCCGCGCCTTCAATCATCTGTTGGGCGAATGCGGGATGAGCGTCTTCGCGCCACGCGCCCTGGCGCCCAAGTATCGACCGCGGTTCCCCCAGTCCCTGACTGGAGCTCCCATGCTCCTACCCACGCAGGACTCCATCCTGCGCCGCTCGCTGGACCGATGGTTTGAGGCGAACGGCATCCGGCCGGCCGTGGCGGCGGAAATGCAGGACATCGCCCTGATCAAGACATTCGGGCAGTCCGGCCTGGGACTGTTCGTGGCCCCAACGGTCATCGAGAAGGATATCCAGCGGCAGTACGAGGTCGTGAGAATCGGGCGGATCGCTCAGGTCCGAGAGCAGTACTACGCGATTTCCGTCGAACGCAAGGTCCGCCACCCCGCCGTGGCGGCCATTGCTGCCGCATCCCACCGTGTCTTTGGACCGTAGCCCACACATGTTCGACAGGTCGAACCCTTCCGACTGTCGAATGCCACCCAGCGGCTCTCCCACCCGCCGGAAACCGGCAGCTCTCCCCCGGCTGCCGACTGGCGGCGGACCGGCCTCCCCCTCCAGCCCGCCGCGTTCTTTCGCTCAGGCCACGGGCATCTCCCACCGCTGGCGCAGGCCCGCCAGCCACTGGTTGACCGCAGGCGGCGTAACGTGCAACCGGGTGGCGATCTCGGTCTGCCGGTAGCCCTTGAGCCTCAACTGGACGAGCCGGCGTTCTCGGGCGGTGCAGCCGGCCAAGAAGGCCTCCAGGTCGAGGTGGGGAGCCACACAGTCGAGGACAGGCCATCGCCACCTGCGGTCGCCGAAGGTCTTGAAGAACGCGGCGGCGGCCACGCCCGGCGAGTCCAGGCTGACGTGCCGGCCCACGCGCTGTCGCGACAGCGGGGTGTCGGCCAGGGCGTCAACGGTGCTGTTGCCGGCGACCTTGCGGCCGGATTCGACCATGCCGCCGGCGAAGTGTGCCAGCGTGCCCGGGGTGACGCTCTTCTGCCGCCGGCTGGCCGACACGTAGAGCACCCAGGCATGGGCGACGCCCTCGGCGACGGCCTCGGCCCGGGCCTCGGGGCCACGGTGACGGAACCGGCGAGAAAGCCTTCCAGACAGCTCGGGCAAGAACGCGGTGAACTCGTTACGAACATCTTCGAGAACGGGGGTGTTGGGGGCGATCATGGCGTAAACTCCGTGCCGGGGCAGGTGGTGGGCCAATGCCGAGACCGCGCCCCGTGTGCGCGGAGGGTCCGCCCTTGGGGCGGAGGCATCGGTCGCAAGGACCAAGGCCTCCGCCACGAGGCGGAGGGTTAGGAGGGCGTCTGATTAACCTTGAGAGCGCATAGATGGAGCCAACCATGCCCAACGGAGGGGTGTAAAGCGATCGTCGATCCTGGGGGCTTGCAGCGCGCCTGCGAATGGGTATGGCCAATCGGCGTTGTTCTGCCTGGCTGTGCTGAAGGCCAGTGCCTCCGCCACGAGGCGGAGGGTCATGTGCAGTCAGAAGAGAACGTCAGTGGACGGCTAGGGCGGCTGCGAAGAGCCCAAAGGGGGCTCGAAAACGCCCAAGTGGGCGTTCTGGGATAGCCCACGACCCTTCATATATTATATCCGGAAAAGGCCTGGAATTAAGGAGTTGCAGGCCCCAAGGGGGGATTCGGGCCCCTAAAAAGGCCTGTTGAAGTCACCCTGAGGCTGGTAATCTATGGCGAAAACAGCCCACACAGGAGAAAACTGATGGCACGGCAGACCAAATTGGCGTCCCTGACGACGGAGCAGCTGAAGGCAGAACTGGCTCGAAGGCAAAGGGCCTTGCCCAAGTTGCTGAAGAAGCGAGCTAGGCTGGAAAAGCTGATCGAGGCCATCGACATGCAGATCGCCGACGCGTCGGGTGAGGCAGTTGCTGCCGGAACCCGCGTCAAGAAGGCGCGGGGGCTCCGTGCCAACCGTAAGGCCAGCAGTACACCTCCGCGAGAAGGC
>JAPLNA010000182.1 GCA_026693065.1 Planctomycetota bacterium | reverse complement strand
GTCGTTGACCGCCAGCACGTCGATCGTCGCCGTGGCGTGCCCGGCGGCAATCACGACCACGCCGGTCAGTTCGGCGAAGTCGGCGCCGCTGGCGGCCGTCGAACTGTCGGCGATGCTGTAATACACCACCAGATCCTGCGTGAAGTCTCCGCCGGCGCGGGTGACGGTGAACACGCCCTTGCCCGTCGTCGTGCCGTTGGCCTCGCTGGCGTTCCTGGTCTTGGCGATGGACACCGTGGGAGAATTGTCGGCGATCGTCATCGTCGCCGAGGCCGCGCCCAGGTCGTACCCCTCGTCGCCCGAGAGCGTCAGCGAGAGCGTCTCGGCCGGTTCGGCCAGTCCGTCGGCGACGACCAGCACGTCGATCGTCGCGGCGGTCTGCCCGGCGGCGATAGTGACCGTGCCGGTCAGTTCGGCGAAGTCGTCGCCGTTGGTGGCCGTCGAGGCCCCGTCGATGGCGTAGTAGACCTCCAGGTCCTGCGTCAGGTCGCCCCCGGCGCGGGTGACGGTGAAGAAGCCCTTTCCGCTCGTCGTGCCGCTGACCTCGCTGGCGTCCCTGGTTTTGACGAGGGAAACGCTCACCGCCCCGCCGGCGATCACCAGTTCGTTGGTGGTCTCGTCTGTGGCGACCACCTGCCCGCCGACGCTGGCCGTCGCCGTCACGTCGTACGTGCCGTCGGCCAGGGCGCCCGCGATCGCGTCGTCCGCCAGCGTCCAGGTTCCGTCGCCGTGGTTAACGGCCGACGTGTACGTGTGCCCGTTGACGGAAACCGTAACGGCCGCCGCCGGGTCGCTCACCGTCCCCGAGAGGGCCGGGCGGTTGTCCGACGTGGCCAGGGAGTCGACCGTCACCGTCGTGGCCGGCGATAGGATCACCAGTTCGCCGGCGCACATGTTCCCGGCGGGGGTGTCGGATAAGAGGTAATACCAGGTCAGGTCGTTGGCGCGGGCGGCCCCCGGCGCCACCGGGTTGCCGAGCGACCACGACGAGCCCGCCGTGAACCGGGCCGTGCCCGACATGGACGCCTCCGCCAACGATTTCGCACTGGGCCCCATCTCCGCGAACGAGAACGCCCCCGTCCCCAGCGTTGCCACCAGCAAGGACGTGTCGTTGCCCGCGGCGGCGTCGGCGATGCTCTGATCTGATAGCAGGTCAGTTGCAGCGTACCGGCCGACGTGTTCGTCACCGTCGCCGCTCCGGTAGCCAGGTCCACCGTCAACCGCAATTGGTAGGCCCCCTGGGCCGGGTCGGTGATGACGGCCATCAGCAACCGGCCTTCCAGTTCCTCCATCAAGGCCGCCGCCACGGAAGAACCCTCCACGCCACGCCGAGCCGTCCTGAACATCATCGCCATCGTACCTCACTCCGTTCCGCCGGCCCCTCCGCCGGACGTCAAGACCCCCCCGGGCCGCCTCCTGTAGGCCTCCCGACGACAAACGCGCAACGCCCCCGGCCGGTGAAGTCCAGCCGGAGCGTCCAGGCGCATGGACCATACGATACCTCCCCGGCCCGGGGCCAATCGTCGCCCGCAATTCCCCCCGCGCCGCCCTGACCGTCGTTAAATGCCGATGGGCGTCTCGCTCGGGGCGGGGCGCCCACCGGCAGCATCGAATCACACACTACCCAGGAGAGAGTCAAGCCCGCCTGCGGCGAATGGCCAGGCCCGCCAGGGCCAGCAGGGCCAAGGTCGCCGGTTCAGGCGCATTCGTCAGCGGGTACGTGCCGGTCGGGCCCCCGTCGAGGCCGAAGTTGTCCTTCAGCATCCCGAAGTCTTCCGGGCCGATCTCGCCGTCGTCGTTGGCGTCGCCCAGGGTCCAGCTCTCGTGATTGCCGAACGGCAGGCCGTCCAGGCCGAAGCCGTCCTTCAGGATGCCGAAGTCTTCCGGCCCGACCTCGCCGTCCAGGTTGAAGTCGCCGGAAAGATAGTTGGGCCAGGCGACGGAAGACCCGGGCATGGCGCTCAGGGCGCTGTCGGCGAAGATAATGCCGGCCAGGGCGCCCGAGCCCACCCGGTTGACATTGCTGTACGCCTCAAGGCTATAGCGGGTCAGGCTGGGGGAAGCGACGGTCACCGTGGCCAACGGCGAGACCAGGATGTTGCCGCTTCCATCGACCAGACCGGCCGGGGTTGCGGCGCAGTATAGGTCGGCCGACATGCTGGCCCCGTCAACATACGAGAACCGGGTCAGTATCGATATGCTGTCGCCGCCCCGGAGTCCTGTGGACGCGCCCGTCCCGCCAACGCGGTAATCTCCGCTATCCCAGGGGCTGGCATCACAGTTGAAGTTGCCGACGCCAGGCCCCACGAACAGATAGCCGTCCCAGTCGCTGCTAAGGTTGCCCGTAATGGACATATAGACCGGATGGCCGGCCGTGGGCGACAGCGGGACGCTCAGGTTGCGCGTCCATTGCTGCCAGCGAGTGAAGTTCGGCAGTGTCATCGTCAACCCGGCACTGGAACTGGCGAAGCCGGGATTCAAGACACTCCAATCGCCGGCCGAAATGTCCACGGGTGCGTCGCCCCAATTGCCGTAGTAGTAGAGCACCGTGCCTTCAAACCCAGTGGTCGCGTTGTTGAACGTCTCGGACGCGAACACCACCGCCTGGGCGCTGCCGGCCAGCCCCAGACAAACGACGCCGACAGCAAGAATCGCCTCTAGACCTTGGATCTTCATATTGCCATCCTCTCCAAAATGGACTCGTTTCCCTGCCCGACGGGCACGATCCGGATCGGGTTCGAATTCACATGGTTCAGGGAAGAAGTGCCGAAACTGTGCGGACTCCCGCCCTGACATACAGTCGGCCGACCCGGGAAGACTTGCTTGCACGGCCTCAGGCGGACCGGACACCTATAGATGCTACCATGCAATGCCCCGTTGTCAAGAATCTTCCTGCCGCCACCTTCGGGTTTCCTGAACATCGCTTTGAACGGTCCGTGCGAGTCCGGCCGTCAGGGAGTGGGACTGTCATAGAGCAACGCTTCATCCATCAGAACTCGTTTGCTCTGCCGCGACGCCCGCCGGGGATTCAACTTCTGCGCCTGGCCGAAGTACTGGTCGGCCTGGTCCGATTGCCCCAGCCGGGTGAAGGCTATTCCCAGGTTGTGGTAGGCGTTGTAGTACTCCGGATTGAGTTTCAGCGCCTTCTGGAACATCTCAACGGCCTCGGAAAACTTGCCCTGGTCCACCAGGAGAGTGCCCCAGTTGTTGTAGATCTGGTACACGTTGGGATCAATCCCGACGGCCTTCTGGAAGCACGTGGCGGCTCGCTCGTGATCCCCCATCAAGTGCAGCGTATGCCCGAGATTGCCGTAGGCGGAGACATATCGTGGGCTATATTCGACCGCCTTTTCCAGTTGCCCCATGGCCAGGCGGTTATTCCCTTTGGTGTCGAGAACGACTCCCATTCCCGCATGGGCGGCGGCATACTTGGGGTTGATGCCCAGGGCCCGCTGGAACGACTTCTCGGCGTTGACCATGTCATTGCCGCTCCTGATGAACTGGACCCCGGCCCGAAAGAAGGAAACTTCGTCGAGGAACCGCTCGTGCATCGTTGCGATAGCACCGGCGCGCACGGCCACGAATTCCGGGATATTGGCTGCCCGATCCGGGGAAGTAAACCGATCCAACAGGACAGCCGAAGAACTGTGCCCCTCCGCGTCAATGTGGGTCAGGAACAGTTGGGTGTACGGGCCGTTCGTCTTCGAACTGAACACCAGCCACTTGCCGTTGGGAGACCAACTGTGCCAGGAGTTCATCCCCGGCATGTTGCACTCCAGCCGCCTGGCCTGGCCGCCCTGGGCAGGGATGATATACAACTCGCTGTCGGGCTGAAGAAGCATGAAGGTCCTGGCCTGGCAGAAGACGATCCACTTGCCGTCGGGGGAATAGCGGGGGAAGTAGTTGCTCTTGCCGTTGGCTGACGCCCCTGCCAGCGGCTCGGCCCGGCCCCCCTTGCCGTCGTTGAACGAGACGCGGTACAGATCGTAGAGGAACGTCTTGCCGCCCTTCAGGAAGTCGGCGGCCACCTCCGGGTTCAACAGGGCCCGGTCACCCACCTTCTTGAGTTTGTGGGCCCTCGTCCGGGCGAACACGATCTCCTTCTCATCCGGACTCCAGCAGGCGTTGCTTTGCACCATCTCCGGATCATCCGCCCCGGGCAGCGGGCGGAAGCCCTTGTCCCGTCGATCATAAACGACCAGGATGCCCTTGAGCGGGAAGAACAACTGGGAATACGCCAGGTCCGGTTGGGGCACGAACACCGAGACGTCTTTCACCGTGCTCACCACGTACCGCCCGCTGGGAGAGACCTGCGAAAGCAGCCCGAACGTCTGCTCCCCGTCCCCCCTCCGGTAGTCCGACCACGTGATAATCTTCTCGTCGTCCAGGACGATATCTTGCGACACCGGGGAAATGACGTACGATCCCTTGTCATTGGCGTAGTCCACGTCCATTCCAAAGACCGCGCCGTCGGCGGAGAAGGAGTGGCAGTTCCCGCACACCGGCAGATTCGTCAGCAATATCGGGGGCTGTTGGCGGGAAGAAACCGCCCCGAACCGCCATTGAATCCGGGAAGGATCCTTCACCGCATCGATGAAGGGCAGGTTAACCTCCCGGTAGAAGAGCGGCGCCCCGACCTCGTCGCCGCTGGTGCGGATGCTGACGCGTCCGACCGCACGAATCCGCCGCGGGCTGGAACGGATCAGGCCATAGACGCTGACAGAGACGCCCTTCTCCAGGGATGCTTTCTTGATCGTCTCCCACTGCTCGTCCGAAGGGGTCCACTCCGCCGCGGTCAGCAAGGGGCTCAGGGCGATGTGCCCGGCGTCCCCCACCGCCACAACCCATGTGTCCGTTCGGGCCTGGGCGTCCTTCCACCGGAACCTCGGCGCCGCGATGTCGGGAGGGAACAGAACGCCCTCCTGCGGGTAGAGGATCTGGATCGCCCGATCCGAGGGCGCATCCTTCGCCAAGGCGACGGCCTCTTGGGGCGTGGGGAGAACCGCTTCCCCGTGCGCGACGATCCACAGTCCGGCCGATGCGGCCGCACAGACGAGCCCGACCAGGAGGAGAAGCCAAGGCCACCGCCGCCGCCTGAGGAGACCTGTCCGGGAACCCGCCGAGGCCTCCGACGGCGTCTTGGTTGTCCCCGTCCCTCCTCTCCTCGCCTTGCGCGACGCCATCCGAGTTACCTCCCAGACACTTTCGCCATTGGGCAGTCACATGCCGCGCCTGTTTGTCCGGCCCCGCGACCCAAAACGAAATGGCTCACTCTTCTGACATCTGACATGTGCAGTCACTCTAGCTACTTTCCGGGACAATGTCCAGGGGCAAATCTCGCATCCCCCCAAGGCGAATTCAACTCTGAAACGCACGGGGGGACGGTCATGGCAGCTTCGACAGCACGTCGGCACGCGGCCGGGGGCTTCGGCACGTCGCGGCCGGCCAGGCCTGAACGGCCCCTGCGCCGGCTAAGAACGCCGATGGGCGCCCCGCGAACGGCGGAGCGCCCATCGGCACTATCGAATCACGTCCAACTGCAAGGAGAGAGTTCAAGCCCGCTTGCGGCGAATGGCCAGGCCCGCCAAGGCCAGCAGGGCCAAGGTGGTCGGTTCGGGAACGTTCGTCAGCGGATACGTGCCGGTCGGCCCGCCGTCGAGGCCGAAGTTGTCCTTCAGCAGCCCGAAGTCCTCCGGGCCGATCTCGCCGTCGTCGTTGGCGTCGCCCAGCGTCCAGCTCTCATGGTTGCCGAACGGCAGGGCGTCGATGCCGAAGTTGTCCTTCAGGATGCCGAAGTCTTCCGGGCCGACCTCGCCGTCCTTGTTGAAGTCGCCGGGGAGGTAGTTGGGCCATTCGGGGGGGGTGACACCGACCGTCGGGACGTAAAGATCCCACGACATGTTCATCGTCCCGGTCTGGAAATCGCCGGCAAACGCGGGGAAGGTCAGGACCGCGCCGCAGACCCAGATGGAACTGTCCACCACGTACTGATCGGTCAGTTCAAAGGCCTTCGACCCACCCGGGGCAGTCCGAACGTACCACTCGTCGCCAGGCTGGATGGAGGTCCATGCGCCCTGGCCCACAATCGCACTGCCAACAGCGTAGGATTGGAAGTCCTCGTTGTAGATCGTCGAGCCGTCCTTCACGACCGTGATGTTGTCCGCGTACCAGGGCTTGTCGAACGGCATGTCGGCGCCGTTGAGACCTGTGGAGATGTAGAAGGCAAAATCCAAAGGGGCGCCATTGGCAAAGGCCTGGGCGGCCCGAGACTTGAGTTCGCCGTTGGCATAGAATTCTCCGGTGGAGTTGGTCAGGTCCACCCGCCACTCCATGTGCATCCAGGCCCCGGGCGTCAGAGGCGTGCCGCCGCCGATGGCGTCCCAGCAATCGAAACTCGCCACATCGGAGTAAGCGACACCGAACGTCCCTGCCCCATTGGGAAGATCCCACGAACTGCCGAAGCAACCTTTGGGAACATCGACCGCGCCCGCCGGCGCCACGAACGCCAGCAAGGCCACTGCTGCGAGTGTAATACTTGCGATCTTCATCTCTCTCTCCTTCAGACTCATAGACATCCACCCGCCCGCGGAGATCCAGACCGTCTGGAGCGGCCTCGGGTACGGGGCGCCGTCCAAAACAAAACGTGTCAAAACACAAAACTACTCGGTCTGCCTGAGATCGCAGGGCTGACTTGGCCGTCCCGAAACTACACGTGCGACCCTGAGTCCTCAAGGCCAACATCCAGTTTACTGTGTTCGCCGGACTTGTCAAGGCAAAAACGTCCCTTAATCTCCATTTTCCCCACCGTCGCTTGGACTCACCGGGAGAGGCCGGGACCGTGCGCCCCATCCGCCAGGTGCCAGAAAAAACGAGCCCCCGACACTCGGCGAGCGGCGGGCGCTCAGGACACTGGGGATCTAGGATTCGAACCTAGACTAACTGATCCAGAGTCAGTTGTGCTGCCGTTACACTAATCCCCAGGATCGATACTGCGCCCGGCGGGGGGCCGGGGCACAACTGACTGGCAGACAGTGTAGTCACCCCGCCGCGCCAGTCAAGCGGAAATACCCCCGCGCGGCGGAATTGTCGGCGTAAGCGGACGAGCCGCCCGGTTGGGAGCCCTCCCTCCGCCGCCCGGCAGGGAAAAACCCCCGGCGGGGACACAAGGTAACGTGGTGGGGCTCGGGGGCGCCGAGGCGATACGAACCCTCGTTGCGTCTGAACAGAAAAATAGAAACGAAATCGAACAGATGATTTCGTTTCTATTTTTTGTGTCCCCGCCGGGGGTTTTTCCCTGCCGGCCTCGGGGTTATTTTACTCGATAGACCTGGCCCTGCATCCGCATGACCAGTTCCTCGCCGGCCTGCTGGCTGGCGAGAACGCGGTTCTCGTCGGCGCTGTTGCCCTGGATGAGCTTGAAGTACTCGTCGCTGAACCGCGCGATCTCCCGGATCTTCGCCTGGTCCCGGGCCGGGTCGATGTCCGAGGCGTTCGAGGCGATCCACACCGCCTGCCCCTGCGCCTGTGCCCGGCGGTACACCGCCTGCTGGCCGACGTTGCGGACGGTCTCGATCGACTTGGCCTGCTCGCCGCTCTCGTAGGCGCCCTGCGTGGCGTGCCCGATCATCCCCGCCCCGCCGGGGGCGAAAACGGTGTCTCCGGCGGCGTTCTTGTCGAACTTGCCCGCGGCGGCCGGCGTGGGCCCGGGGGCCGCCTTCTCCGTTCGCGCCAGCGTCTGGGCGTTCACGACGCCCCGCTGGGCGTCCCCGCCGGTGCGAGCGCCGCCAAAATCGGCCCCAATCGCCGCGCTCGTCCGCACGGCGTTGGCGGGCATGGCCGTCAGGTTCGTCCGCTCGTCGGCCAGGAAACTCGTGTACGGCGTCATGATCCCGTACTTGATCCCCAGCCGCGTGATCTCTTCCACCAGCTCGGTCTTCGAGCCGTTCAGGCTGATCTCATCGAGCAGATACCCCACCCGCCGGATCGCCCACAGTTTCTCCACGAACGCGTAGCGGATGTCCTTGCCCGCCGGGTTGATCGTCACGGGATACTCGAAGGCCTTCTCGGCCCCCTCGTAGCGTCCCTTGACGGTGAGTTGGGCCTGGAAACACCCGCCGGCGGCGGGGAGTTTCTTCATGTCGCCGGCGTCGTACCGCCCCACCACGACCATCTGGTCGCCGTCGAACAGGTCGCCGAGCTTCCGCGGGTACATGTCCTTGAGGCCCAGGTCGCGGATCGAGAGCGTCAGGTCGGTCATCACGGGGTTCTTGACCTTGTTGTAGAGGGAAGAGACCTTCGCCTCGATGGGCTCGGCGGGCTTGACGTACTCGCTCCGCCCGTTGTTGTCGTTGATCAGCCGTTCCAGCAGTTGCACGTTCACGTCGTACCCGACGCCGAAGGCGAACACGCGGGCGTTACAGGTGTTGGCCTTCTTGACCTCGCGGAGGATGTCCTTGTCCTCGGTCAGCCCGACGGTGGGAATGCCGTCGGTGAGGAAGAGGATGTACTTGGGCCTGTCACTGCCGCCCCCGGCCAGCGCCGCCAGGGCCGTCTGCATCGCCTCGGCAATGTTCGTGCCCCCGGCGGCCTCCACGCGATCGAGCATCTGCTGGGCCCTCTTGACGTTCTCGACGCCGGCGCCCACG
>JAPLNA010000181.1 GCA_026693065.1 Planctomycetota bacterium | reverse complement strand
TCGCCACTGATCATGAACCATCACCCAACCACGCCCTCGCCACGCCCGCCAACGCCGCCCAATTCGCTCGCATTTTCGGGCCGTCTGGATTCATGCGTTTTCACGCCGTCGCTGACATCCAGGCGAGGCTGGCGCTGTACCGGGCGGGAAAGCCCTACCGTGAGCCGTCACGGCAGACCCCGGCGACTACCCGCCCGTAGAAGGCGCCCTGATCCCCGGACCGGAGGAGATGGGGCATCGCCGCGACCAGGGTTAAACAACAGAACCACGGCGAAGGAGAGATCGCCATGGTTCTGTCGGTTCTCAGCCAGGCGGGGGTGTTCGGCCGGACCCGCCTGGAGTCAGTCAATCATGCACTACGCCCGGCGATTCTTACGAGCCGCCAGGAGGCCGCCCAGGGCCAGCAGGGCCAGGGTGGTCGGTTCGGGCACGTTCTTCAGGGGATACGTGCCGGTGGGGCCGCCGTCCATGCCGAAGTTGTCCTTCAGCAGCCCGAAGTCTTCCGGGCCGATTTCGCCGTCGTCATTGGCATCGCCGAGAGTCCAACTCTCGTGATTGCCGAAGGGCAGGCTGTCGACGCCGAAGTTGTCCTTCAGGATGCCGAAGTCCTCGGGTCCAACCTCGCCGTCCTTGTTGAAGTCGCCGGGGAGGTAGTTGGGCCAGCTTGACGGGGCGGCGACCAGCAAATCGGCCCAGCCGGTGCCGCTGCCGGAGATCGAGACGCTGGCGGCATTGGGAGCCGTCACGTCAAAGAAGCTCGCCAGGGTCGAGACGGCCGTGGAGTCCGTGCCCTGCAGGTGCAGGGTCTTGTCGGTCGTCACGCCGGCGGCGAGGATCAGGTCAAAGAAGCTCGCCGAGGCCGCGCTGCCGAGGTCCAACGTGCTGTTGGAAGCCAGCTCCAGCGTGGTCGTCGACATGGTGATCGCAGCGGTAAGGAGAGGCGTCGGGGTGAAGACGGCTACCGTGACCGGATGGCGGCTGCTGGTGGATCCGGGAGCCGTACTGGTGAAGGTGGTCGACCCGGGGGCCAGTCCTGTCACGACGCCGGCGGCGCCAACGACGTTGCCGTTGACGCCGGTGGGAAGGCTGACGGCCGTCCCGCTGGTGGCGGAGGTGGTCATCGTGGTCGCGGAGCCCGACCGGAGGGCATGGGCCATGAAGGCCCCCGAACCGGTCGAAATGCCGCCCAGAGTGACCGAGGTGGTCGTGCCGCTGGTGGTGTCGGCCCCGCCGGTGATCGCGGCGATTCCGGTGTCCACGCCGCTGAAGGTGGCGTAGTCCAGCGAAGCGACGGTGGCGCCGGTGAGCGTTCCGCTCAACGTGGCGGTTCCCGCCGTCGGGTTATTCAGCGTGAAGATGGCCGAGATAACCCGGGTGGTGTTGGCGCTCAACTGGGTGGCGACGCGAGTCATGGGGACGCCGCCATAGCTCATCGTCCAGGTGCTGGGGTCGGTGGCGGAGTAGGTGGCCACTTCCACGGCCAACACGTTGCCGCCGGTGACCGTGACCGACTGGCTGACCGTGCTGGTGCCGGTCATCGCCGCAGCGGACTGGTCCACCACGGAAACCGACCCGGCCGGGGCGCCGATGATGGTCGTGCCGCCGTTAAGCTGGAGGTTGCTGATGGTGCCGGCGCCCAGGTCGGAACCCTTGATGCCGTAGGTGCCGCCGGAGACGGAGATCTCTCGCCCGCTGGGCAGGGCCAGCTTGTTGGAGATGGCCAGGTAGTTGCTGCCGGTGTTGACGGTGCCGCCGGTCAGCTTGGCCGTGGCGGCCCCGCCGCCCGCGCCGCCGTTGACGGTGGCCGTGCCGCTGACGTTCAGATTCGTGACGGCGGTGGCCAGGCTGGTTGTGCCGGCCGAGGCGTTAACCGTCCCGATCGTGCCGCCCGAGAGGCTGGCGGTGCCGCCGGTGACGTTGGCGGTCGTGACCGCGCCGCCGCTGACGCCGGTGCCGGTGGCACTGGTGTTCAGGGTGGTGACGGTGCCGCCGGCGACCGACGTGGTGCCGCCCGTGGCGTTGAGGGTGGGAATCGTGCTGCCGGAGCCGCTGGCGATAGTGGCCGACCCGCCGCTGACGGCGAGGGTCGTGGCGTTCAGAGCGCCGGTGGCGGTCAGAGAACCGTTCGAGACGGAGGCCGTGGTGGCCGTCAGGCTCGCGCCGGACTCAATCCGCAGATCGCTGTTGGCGTTGTTCAGAATTACCGCGGCCACCGTCTGGGCGCCCGAGGCCGCTGCCACGTTCACTGTGGTGTTGACGTAGGCGGTGTGGGTCGCGCCGGGGGTGGTGGGGTTCAGATCCCACGTGGTGCCGGTGGCCCAGTCAGCCGGAGAGCCGGGGGTGCCGGCGACCGACACGATCGGAATCTCCGCCCGGACAATCTGGATGGCCGACCAGTTGGCCTCTTGCATGGACACCCACAGGCTGCTCAGGCAGGGGACGTTGGAGAACTTCAGGTAGTTGCCCGTGCCGCCCGCGCCGTTGACGTACGTGGTCAGGGCGTTGTTGTAGCTCATCGTCTGCTGGGCGCCGTTGGTCACGACGGTTCCGCCATAACCAAGGCCGGGACTCGTGCTGGTGATTTCCACGTTGCCCGAGTGCCCGTAGACGTAAATGTCCACGCCCGTCCAGCCGAGGGCGTCCAGGCCGGTGATCAACTCATTCTGGGAGTAATAGTGGGTCTTGGCGGAGGCCTTGCAGATGTTGGTTCCGGCGCCGGCGTCGCCGCCGTTCCAGAAGCTGCTGCCGCCGCTGAGCCGGGTCTGGTTGGCGATGCTCACGGTGAGCACCCCGTCGGTCCAGGAGCCCTGAATGGCCCCGCCGCCACCTTGGACGTTGGAACTCACCCAGTTCGTGGAAAGCACCTCCGCACCAGAGCCCGATCCCGCATTCAGATCGACGGGGCAGTTCATCGCCACGCCAAACGTGTTTGGTATCGCCGCCTGGGCGGATACCGCCAGCAGCATGACTGCCAGCGATGATAAGAGGATCCGAATTGACTTGCCGTTCATCTGTCGTTTCTCCTTCAACAAAAGGTCACAAATGGGTCAGGGGGAGTTCCTGACATTATCTGCGGGCCCTCATCAGGGGGCCGGATCTACTCCAATGGATCTACTCCAATGGGTTTCATGCCTCACAGGGCTCTGGCGAACGGCGATTTACTCGCGGCGATCCTGCCCGCCAGGGCCGGCTAGACCTCACAATATGAGTGCTACTCCACTACGACCTGAAATCCAAGTATCCCACGAATTGCTGGTTTGTCAAGCGGAATCTTGACAATCAGTCAGGGATTTGCGATTAGGGTGTTTTACGTAGGCGGCAATCTAATTGCCGCCGTTTCCCCCGCCGGGGGGGAGTTAAAACGACAGAACCACGGCGAAGGAGCGACCGCCATGGTTCTGTCGGTGTCAGCCAAGCGGGGGTATTCGGCCGGACCCGCCTGGAGTCAGTCAATCGTTACTTCGCCCGGCGATTCTTGCGAGAGGCCAGGAGGCCGCCCAGGGCCAGAAGGGCCAGGGTGGTCGGTTCGGGGACGTTCGTCAGGGGATACGTGCCGGTGGGGCCGCCGTCGAGGCCGAAGTTGTCCTTCAGCAGACCGAAGTCTTCCGGGCCGATTTCGCCGTCGTCATTGGCGTCGCCCAGGGTCCAACTCTCATGATTGCCGAAAGGCAAGCCGTCGAGGCCGAAGCCGTCCTTCAGGATGCCGAAGTCTTCCGGTCCGACCTCGCCATCTTTATTGAAGTCGCCGGGCAGATAGTCTGGCCAAGTCGGGGGCACTTCGCCAGCCTGCGCCACCTGAATGCCGCACCAGTTGGTCTCGCCGCTTGTCACCCAAAGTGTGGCCAGCGGGGAGATGTTGGAAAACTTCAGGTAGTTCGAACCGGCCACGTAGCTGGTCAGGGAACTGTTGTACGACATCGTCTGCTGCTCGCCGCCGGTCACGACGGTGCCACCGTAACCCTTGCCGGGATCCGTGCTGACGATCTCGACGTTTGTGGAAGCGCCGTAATAGTAGATGTCCACGGCCGCCCAGCCGAGGGTATCCAAGCCGGAGATCTTGAGGTTCTGGCAATAGTAGTGGGTCTTGCCCATGCCCTTGCCGGTCTGCATCCCCGCTCCCGCATCGACGGGATAACCGGGGTTCCAGAAACTCGATGCACCATTGAGGGCGTCGTTGTTCTGGAAGGTGAGGGTGTACACGCCGTCCGTCCAGTTTGCCGTGCTTTGGATTGCCGTGCTCTGCCAATTTGTGCAGGGCACCACTCCTTCACCCGCCCCGGCATTGAGAGCGGCGGCATCATTGTTGAACGCTTGACCAAACGTGGTAGGGGCCGCCTGAGCGGAGGCCGCGAAGACCAATACGAACGACAGGGACAGAACAGCAATGGCTGCATTTCGTTTCTTCATGCGTGTGCTCCTTTCGCTGTAATACATGACCCAACTTGTTGTTGCCGGAAACCTGCCTCCGTGGCGACGGCTCTCGGACCCGACAAACACGACCTTACCCATCGGCCGCCCTGCAGGGGGTTCTGCATGGCTGCGATAGGCGCACTCAATCCAAAAACAACCACACACCACAGTTCGAAGAAAATGCCGCAGGGCGTTCAACGCCCAATATTGTGGATTGTATCGAGGTTTCCCGTTCCGTCAAGAAAAATCGGACACGTTTATCGACAATTCGGTTGTCGCCGACACGCCTGAGGGCTACAACCGCCCAGAGGCGAGGATCGTTTCCCTTCCGTCATGGAGAGGTCTTTGGATGTATTCGCGGCCCGACGGCCGACAACCCTACACCAAGGCCAACTCCTCTGCCGCCGGCGGTTTCGCCACGCCGACGTCCAAGACGAAGCGTCACGGGTGGCGGTGGCGGACGCGTCTGGGCCTGCTTGTCCTGGCCGCCCGGGTGTCACGTCCAGGTCCGCTGAACCAGCCGAGGGTTACCGCTGCTTGCGGCGGATGGCCAGGCCGGCCAGGGCCAGCAGGGCCAGGGCCGTCGGTTCGGGCACATTCGTCAGCGGGTACGTGCCGGTGGGCCCGCCGTCGAGGCCGAAGTTGTCCTTCAGCATGCCGAAGTCCTCGGGCCCGATTTCGCCGTCGTCGTTGGCGTCGCCCAGGGTCCAGCTCTCATGGTTGCCGAAGGGCAGGCTGTCCAGGCCGAAGTTGTCCTTCAGGATGCCGAAGTCTTCCGGGCCGACCTCGCCGTCTTTGTTGAAGTCGCCGGCAAAGTAGTTGGGCCAGCTGCTGATTTGCACCAGTTGGAATCCGTTGCAGGAATGGCCTTCCCATGTCCCCGTTATCGTTCCGGTGGGTGCCAGGATGCCCGTACCGTCGGATCCCGCGAAATGAAGGTAGTCATAGCCCTCCTCCCAATGATTCACGGAGTCGTTCGAGCTGGTGTGGCCGGCGCCTGTGCTCCATATGGCCGCCACCTTCGTTTGGCCGTCGAAGGTGAATCCGCCGGCTTGATCGGGGGCGTTAAGGCAGGTCAGGAGATATATCTCCCATTTCGTTCCGGCGCCCAGGCCCGAGAAGGTGATGGTGTGCGTAGACGCATAATCGGCAAAGATACCCCCTTGCAGCGCCGGCATCGGTGTCGCCCCGCCCTTGTAAAAACCATGGCCATACAGATTGCCGGTGATGTCCACTGTGACGCCGGTATTCAGGCCGTCCGAGGAGGTCAGAGTGGTTTCCGGGAACGGGAGGCCGTTCTGGGTTTCCGCCCAGGAGTGAAACACCGTCGTATCAGTGTTCCAGACATCTCCCGTATACGCCTTCGGCGAGATGAGCGGTGCGTAACTCGTGGGGTTCATGGCCGCAGACCCCACGTTGCCCCACGGCGCATACGGAGCGACCGGGAAGTAGAAGTTGTAGACCGTCTCCGCCTGCGCCGAGACCGCCATCGCCAATACGACCAGCCCGACCAGAATGGAATTCCTCATGTGCATGTCCCGTCTCCTTGAATCAGAGATTTCATGATGGCCCTCATCGGGCAACGCGGCCTGAAATGTAAGATCAATTGTATCCCTCCCCCGGCCGGCGTCCAGCACATTCTGGCCATTCTTTCCCCCGCAAGATTGTGGCGGTTACAAGGTTCACCTGACGGCTTCGGGCCCTCCCACAGGGCATCGGACACCCTATGGCGCTCAGACTGCCTGCGGCCAAGGGCGGCAACCTTCTTCAGCTCCCCCGCCGCACCCAGGCCCTCCACGGCCTGCTGGATGCCGTCTGCGGCCTCCAGCGGGCGCCCGTGCCGGCCAACTGAAGCCATCCACATCCTTCCCACCCACCACCACCCGAAAGGAGTCCCATGAGAAGACCCTATGTCCCCTGTGTCGTTGCGCTTCTGGCCCTGCTCCCGTGGGGTCTGTGCGGGTGCGACGATGACGACAAGACGCAGCAGCGGGAAGAACGGCGGCAGACGGCCCAGCAGATTCGCCGGGCCCAGGAAGACGCCCAGCAGGCCCAGAGCCACGCCATCGAAGTCGAAAGGCGGCGTGACCAGGACAGGCGAGTCCTCCAGGCCCGGGAGGAAGAGGCCCGGGCGGACACGTCGGCGGCGATCACCCTGTGGATCGCCAGTGCAGCCAGCCTCGTTATCGTGATCCTGGTACTGGTGCGGGAGACCCGGCTCCGCACCATTCTTCACCAGTTCGTTCGTCGCCTACTCAAACCACGGGAGGACCCGCCATGATGCCCAAGAACCGACTCGTCGGGGCCGTCGTCGTGGTCGTGGCCGTGCTATTGTTGTTGGGCCTGGCCGGGACCTGTCACAGCAACGGCCCCGACGTAAACGAGGAACTGGCCAGGGCAGCCCGGGTGGCCATTGAGACCGCCCGGGAGGCCCATGCCGAAAACGACGCGGCCTATCTGTTGCCCGGCCGCAACCGGCTGTTGGCGGTGGCGATCGGCGTGGCCGTGCCCACGGCCGCGGCCGTTGTCGTGCTGTACCTGGTGCTGCAGCATCGGCCGGAGGCCACCGAAGTGGACGCCGAGGAGGATCGCCAGCACAGGTTGGCCGCTGCGGAGCCCCGGGCATTCCTCGATCGCCCAGCGGATCTGCTGCCGGTGGCCACACGGCAACCCGATCCGCCCGGCCTAGCCGAGTCCCCGCCCTCAGATAGCGGGGCGAACCCGGAATCGGCACCAGCCAGTAAGGCGTCGCCGCCGGCCGATCGTATCGGTTGACGGCGGCGACTTTCCCGCACTACGCCGCCGGCGGCAGCCGGAGGAAGGACGACAGCCCATGGCCAACAAGAACAAGGCTATCACTCTGCGCATCAACCGCCGGGAACTGGCCACAATCCTGGCCGCCCTGAGATATCACCAGGACGAGAACCTCCAGGGCGGCCAGGGCGGGAAGAGTATCCCGGACCAGATCATCCGCCAGATCGCCACCGACGGCGATACCCTCAAGCCGCTGGACTTCCAGGAGGTCGACAGGCTTTGCCGGAGGCTCCACGCCGGCGGCAACAAACACACGCCCAAGACGCTTGTCGTCGAACCTCCACCCCGGGGCGACGGCGTAAATCCGCTCTTCCGCGTGGTGTATTGCATCGACGTCGCCGCCGCCGACCCCCTCGGGGCGGCCAGGAAGGCCCACAGGCTCATGATTGATCCGGATTCCCTTCCGCCTGTCCTGGAGATCATCGACGCCCGGGGCAACGTCGCCACTTTGGACCTATCGAACGAGGCGCCAGCGTGAACCGCCGGCCTCAATGGGCCTACGGCGGGCGGCCACCACACAACCCCAAATAGAAAGGACAACACCCTATGTCATCAGCAACCCCCAGCCAAAGCACCACCCTGTACTTCCGCTGCGGCGGAAGCGACAAGATTTACGCGGCCCACGTCCAACCCCTCGGCGCGGGCTTCGTCGTCAACTTCGCCTTCGGCCGGAGGGGCACGACGCTCCAGACCGGCACGAAGACGGCCAAGCCCGTGGACTACCCCACGGCGATGAAGCTCTACGATAGGCTCGTCCGCGAGAAGACGGCCAAGGGCTACACGGCCGGGCAGGCCGGCACGCCCTACCAGGGCACGGAACGCCAGGCCCTCGCCACGGGCGTTTTGCCCCAGTTGCTCAACCCTATCGACCAGGACGACGCCGACCGGTTGATAGGCGACGACGACTGGTGGATGCAGGAGAAATTCGACGGCCGGCGCATCCTGATCCGCCGGGACGGTAACGACGTCACCGGCATCAATCGCAAGGGGCTCGTCGTGGCCCTGCCCCAGCCCGTCACCCAGCAGGCACTCACCATCGGCGACAACCAGTGGCTTATGGACGGGGAGGCCGTGGGCGACGTCTACGTCGCCTTCGACCTCCTGGAGGCCGACGGCGAGGATCTCCGCCAGGCCGGATATGATCTGCGGCTTACATACCTGAGCCGGATGCTGGAATCGATCGGCAAGGCAGCCATCCGCCTTGTGCAGACGGCGTGCACCGCGACGGCGAAACGCCAGCTCCTCGCCCAACTCCGCCGCGATAACCGCGAAGGCGCCGTTTTCAAGCGGGCCTTGGCCCCCTACACCCCGGGGCGACCCGCCAGCGGCGGCGACCAGCTCAAGTTGAAGTTCACGGCCACGGCCTCCTGCATCGTCGCCGGCGGCAACGGCACCCGACGTAGCGTCGCCCTGGCCCTTCTGGATGACGGCAACCGCGTAGGGGTCGGGAACGTGACGATCCCCCCGCGTCAGCCGATCCCCGTGACCGGGAGCGTCATAGAAGTTCGATACCTCTATGCCCACGTCGGCGGCTGCCTGTTCCAGCCCGTCTATCTGGGCGTGCGCGATGACATCGGCCCCGAGGCCTGCACCATCGGGCAGTTGAAGTACAAGGCCGCCGCTGATGACGAGGAGGACGCGGAGTCAGGGGTGAGAGGCCAATGCCCATGAAGAAACAACCTCCCATCACTCACCTGATCGTCGGCACCTCCAGCACCGGCGAAGACGACAACGGCGGCGGCTGCGACTTCTGCCTGGTCCCCATGACCGCCGAGTACATCACGCACCTGTTGGGCCTCATGGACGAGGTCCGACGCTTGCACCGGGCCGACGACAGCGTCTACAGCCTTGAATGCTGGGACGCTGGCGCCGCGTACTTCCATGACAACGACTGGTTCCAGGAGCTTCGGGACGTTGACGGCCATCATGCAGGCGACATCCCAGAGGGCGAGCCCATCCTTCTGGCGGCCAATACCCAGTTCGACGACGCCGACTTCCAGCGGGTGGAGTGTCAAAGCGTTCAGTTCGTCAGTGATGATGTCTGGTGGACCGCCTGCGTCCGGCACGCCAACATCCACATCGAGTCCGCCCACGTCGAGAGGAAGACGCTGCTGAAGATTCTGCGAGGCCTTGGCGGTGTCGGGGAATCCCGGCGCCACGCCAAGGCCAGGACTGTCCCGCCGGCGATCCGGCGAATCCACGACCTGCTGTATTTGGACACGAAGGACGGGCGGCAGTCCTATGCCCCCGACCGCGCGTGGGACGCCGACACCATGGCGGCGATCGCGGAGGTCGTCGCCGAGTTCATCCCCAGACCAAAGGCGGTCCGTCAGGACAGGAGAACACCCCATGAACCAAGAAAGTGATTCCACTGCCCACCGACTGCGCCGAGTGAGCCTGTTGAACCGCGCCGAGGTCCGCCGCTTCATCCTGGACGTCTTTCACAGCACACGGCCGACCCTTCGGATCGCCCGGGTCTCGGCCGAGACCTTCGACACGCTGGAGGCCTGGCTGAGGGCGAAGATACGCGGC
>JAPLNA010000180.1 GCA_026693065.1 Planctomycetota bacterium | reverse complement strand
GTGGCCAGCACCAGCTCGATCTGCTCGTCGGCCACGCCGGCGTGGCGGATTTCGCGGAGGATCAGCGGCAGGATCTCCCCCAGGGGCGAGTGGCGGGTGTGGTCCTCGACGATCAGGGCGATCCGCCCGCCCTGCACGCCGGCCAGCAACTGCCCCAGGCCCGGCCCGGCGGCGGGCTTGGCCAGCGAGGCCGCCAGGCGGTCGGCCCAGTCCTCCGGCGCGGCGCGCATCGGCGCCGTCGCCAGCCGAAGGACCTGCCAGTCCTCCGGCAAGGGGACCGTCAGCGGATTCTCATCCCATGGGACGGTGATGTCGGGCATAGAGGCCTTTTGCGATCCCGGGGCCCATCAGGCCCCGCCGGGCGACGATGATCTTCACGGGGCGTTAGTATACGCCCAAGAGATGTCGGCGGCTAGAGAGGAAATCGGCATACGTGCCCCGGCAAGGCTAAAGAAAAATCCCGCGCCCGGCCGATACATCCACGGCAGGCAAGACCCCTGACGACGCCAAGACTCCCCCGGTTAGAGGAATCGCGATGACGAAACGGCAGATTATCGACGAGATCATCGAGATCAACAGCACCGCCCAGGCCGGTTTTCTCGCCTCCTTCGGCGAAGACGACCTGATGACGTACTTGGCCCGGTTGCAATTGCTTGCCCAGCCGCGTCTTACCGGTGACGTGAGCCGGTACTCCAAGTACTTCAACAAGGCCGCCGCCCCCGTCGCCGCCCGCGCCGCCACCGTCGCCAAGTGGCACCGCGTCGAGACGTTGCCCGTCGCCCGCCCGGTGGCCCAGGACCTGGGCCTGGCCGCCCAGGACGCCGGCCCCGAGGCCGCCCCCATCGAGGCCCCCGCCATCGGCTCGCTGTTCTCCGCCATGGCGTAACGGCCCCTCCCTCGTATTTCCGTTCGCTTGCCCGTAGCGCTCAGCGGGCAGGCGAACTTTTTTTTGCCGTTTTTTTCCCCCCTCGCCCTTGACTTGCCCGCGATACAATATATAGTAACAGACCCGAATCGGTAGGCGTCCCCTCGCCTCCGTAACCAATGGGGCCGTAGCTCAATTGGATAGAGTACCGGACTGTCGATCCGGTGGTTGCGGGTTCGAACCCCGTCGGCCTCGTACAAGAAAAGGCTTGCCCGAACACGGCAAGCCTTTTTCTTTTCCCCCGCCCGAAGGACCAGCATCCCGCGTGCTTGTGCGCGGCCGGGTCGAGCCCTTGGGCGTTCTACCGAATCGCGATGTTTCACTATCCGCCAGTGCCGGAGTCATCCCAAGGCTGGGGTATGGCGGCAAGGCCAAAACAGTGCGGGCGGCCCTTGGCAAACAGGCGGGGCAACAGGAAAACCGAAGGCTTGCCAGGTGAACACCTTACGGTGCCAATCTAACTGCGATTGTGCGTTTTGTGCTTGACAGAATCCGCCTCATACTGTAGCGTGCCGACATGTTCGAATCTCCGCCTGTAGAAGCGGCGAAGGTTCGGGCGGAAGACAGAAAACGGCATGAGCCTGCCGAGTCTGTGCGAGGGCAGGAGCGAAGTTTGTCGTACCGAAATCTCGCTCCTTCACTTCCTGCCTGATGTTTCATGGCTGATTTCGTGGTTGTGTTGCGGCGTTCTTCGCGCAGCCGACGCTGCGCGCGGCGATCACTTCACTGGCGCGCCGGCCTTCTTGGCAGAAGGCGGCAGACAACGAAAGGACAGGACCATGAGAATGAGGGTATTCATTGTGGCCCTCGGGGCGATGCTGCTGGCGGCGGGGATGGCGCAGGCCATCACGATCAGTACCATCCCCGTGGGCGATCCAGGCAACGCGGCCGACACGCGGTATCCGGATACACGCGATGGGATCTCGGGGTTCGGTGCGGTGGCCTATACGTACAACATCGGCGCGTACGAGGTGACGGCCGGGCAGTACACGGCGTTTCTGAACTTCGTGGCAACCACGGACACATACGCGCTCTACAACCCGGAAATGGCGAATACGGAATACGGAAGCGGGATCACGAGGAGCGGGGCCTCGGGCAGCTACACGTACACGGTGAACTCCCACTTTGCCAACCGGCCCGTGAACTACGTGTGCTGGGGCGACGCGGCACGGTTCGCTAACTGGCTGCACAACGGCCAGCCGACCGGCGCCCAAAACGAGGCGACCACCGAGGACGGGGCCTATTACCTCAACGGCGCCACCAGCGACGCGGAACTCCTTGCCGTAACCCGCCAGGCCAGCTGGAAGTGGGCTATCACCAGCGAGGACGAGTGGTACAAAGCTGCCTACTACAAAGGCGGCGGCACGAACGCGGAGTACTGTGACTACCCGACTGGGAGCAATACCCCCCCGGGAAACGACATGGCAGACCCCTCCGGTAACAACGCCAACTACAATCCAGGCACCGGGCCGTACCCCATCGATTCCGGCAAGTACACTACGCTTGTCGGTGAGTTTCAGAACTCCGCCAGTCCCTATGGCACGTTCGACCAGGGCGGCAACGTCTGGGAGTGGAACGAGGCGCTCGTGTACGAGACCTATCGTGGCCTGCGGGGCGGATCGTTCACCAGCGACGCCAACGGGGGTTTGCTCGCGTCGAATCGCCACGTTGGCGACACGTGGGGTGAGGACAGCACTCTCGGGTTCCGTGTTTCCCAAGTCCCTGAGCCAGCCTCGACGGCCCTCCTGGCCCTGGGCGGGCTCGCGGTGATCCGGAAGCGAAGGCCGTAGCCGAGCGGGACAGACATATTGCCGAGCCTATCTGTGCCGGTCGGGCTGGCAGACAACGGAAGGAACGCAATTCCTTGTGAGCCAAAGGGAAAGGAGACAGATCATGCGAGCAACGGAAGAAAAAGGATTCCCCGTGCCTGCGGGTATCGGGTTGTATGGGAAATGTCGGTTCATTGAAGAAAGGAGAATGCAAATGCGCCTAATAGTAATAGGAGCGATCTTGCCGACGGTGGTGTTACTTGGTGATGCCTGCGGAGACACATTCCTGCCCACGCCAGGGTGCCCGACGGTCGCCGCGTTAACGTACACATCTACGCCCACACCAGACTTCGATACACAGCTGTGGTACGGGACTTATGCCGAATCGCACGGGGCCGGCGGCCAGACTGGCGCCGGTTTTAAGATCGGCCCAACTTCATTTTACCTTGCCATTAGCGGCAACCCGAGCAAACCCTACAACAGCGAGGCCGGCTGGGTTTTCTACCTCGACGGTTCGTTGACCCTTGGTCAACTCCAAGGAGTCACAATCAACTCCACCTTGGGAATGCCAACCGTGAAATTGTGGTTGGACAAGGGCGGAGATGGTGGGTTCTTTTCGTGGGTGTACGGTACCAGCGGCCTGGGGGGTTACACGTATTATTGGACAGGCCCAAATGGTGATGTTTCGCTAACTGGCACTCCCGGCAATGTCTACGGGAGCACGGTTTTTGGTGGGCCATCGGGTGATAACTACACGTTGGCGGATCTCCAGGCTGGCGCATGCTCGGGGATAGACGCCAACACGAAAGTGGCGCTCTGGATAGGTATCTACGGCAACCCTTCTTTTGAGGAAGCCGCTTTCAGTGAAGTCAACGTTCAAACACCCGAACCTGCCACCATGTCCCTGCTGGCCCTGGGCGGACTAGCGATCCTGCGGCGGAAGCGGTAGTCGTTCAGAACGGGATTGGGCTGTCACCAGCACCGTCCCTCAGCGGCTACACTGCCCGCGCGGTGTCGGCCCTGTAAGGCCGCCAGCCATGGGCGGCGCGTCGGGTCAGTACGGCCTCCAGGTCTACCCGCCGGACTCGTCGGCAACGGCCGATCTGCACGCTGGGCAACTCGCCGGACTATATCAGCCCTTCCAGCGTCGGCCGGGAAACGTGGAGCAATCTCGCCGCTTGGCGGACGGTCAGCGGTTCCAGGGGGTCGAAGGTCGGCGGCGGGTCAGCGGCGGAGGACGTTCACCAGGCATTGCAGGCTGCCGAAGTGGATGTAGGCGCCTGTGCAGTCGACGGGGCGGACGTCGAAGCCGGCGGAACGCCAAATGGCGGCGGCGGAGGCGTTCAGGGGCTCGACGCCGCGGTAGGTGGGCATGTAGACCGTGCGGCGGCCGGGGCGATCGTCGAGGAGGACGTTGACGTAGGTGAGGTACGTGCGGCCGTCCAGGCCGGGGATGACGGGGAGGCGGAGGACCTTGTAGCCCTCGGCCGTGCAGCGATCGGCGACGGCGTCGAAGAGGGATTGGGTCTGGGGGGAGAAGTCGGCCCCGCAGGGCAGGACGCCCGCGGGTAGGGGCTGGCCGCCAAGGGCGCGCAGGCCGAGCGAGGGGTCGGCGACGAGGATGGTGCGGTGGCCGATGGGCATCAGGTACATGCCCGCGTGGTGGGAGGGGGCTTTCTCGAAGAGGACGACGGCCCGATGGAGGGTTCGGGCGAGGGAGTCGGTGAGTTCGCAGCGGCTTTTGACGGTGTGCTGGATGTTGCGGAGGGCCACGTCGACGGTGGCGAAGACGGTGGCGGAGTCGGCGGCGAAGTCTCCGCCGTCGAAGTAGAGCGGGCTCTTGCGGGCGGCGACGCGGGGGGCCAGGGCGCGGGCGATGTCGTCGGCCACCCGCTGGTCGCCGGCGCGTTGGGGCCAGGCGGAGGCGTTGTCCTCGCCGCGGGGGTGGAGCAGCGTCGTGGGCGAGCGGGCGTCGGCGGGGGCCAGTGCCACCCACCGGTCGCGGGCCCAGGCGGTGATCGGGTGGCCCGTCAGTACGGGCGAGAGGGTGCAGGCCGTGGCGCCCACGCGCGAGCGGAGGTCGTCGTAGGCCGCCCGGTCGGGGCAGACGACGTGAACGGTGACGTCGGGCGGGAGATAGGCCAGGAACTGTTTGTAGATGGGGGCGACGGTGGCGGCGGCCTCGGGGATGTACTGGATGACCAACTCACTCAAAGGCCCGTCGCACTCGGAGAGCACCGCCCCTGTGGGCGGATCGAGCGCCGCCGCGGGCCTGCCCAGCGGCCAGGCCGCCAGGATGCCTATGGCCGCCGCCGCACCGATCGCCACGCCCAGATAGACGGGCCCGCGGGGCATGGACTATTCTTCCTCTGCCGGCGCGGCCGCTGCCCCCGGCGCGGCGGGGACCTTGAAGCCGCCGGCCACGATGGCCTGGTCCTTGCACTTGAGGACGAACCTCATGCGATACCCGGCCTGGAGCTTGGTGTGCGTGTCGAGCGTGGCGAGTTTCGTTTCGCCCGCCGCCAGCGAGACCGGGATCGACTCGATCCAGACCTGCTGGCTGACGGGCCCGCGGCGGGACATCTCCGAGCCGGGTTCCTGGGCGGTCATGGTGACGACGGCCTCGAACGTCGCCGGGGCGGCCGAGGGGTTCACCATGCGGACTTCCACCTGCGGCGTTTCGCCGGGGGCGTAGTCGGCCTTGGTGGGCCTGAGGGAAAGCTCGCAGCCGTTGACTTTGAAGACCGGCGTGGCGATGACCGCGGCGGGGCCCGCGGGGTTGGCGGTGGCGTTCAAGCTCATCGGCCAGAGGGCCGCCAGGAGCAGGGCCGTCGTCGCCGCCGCGGAGGTCGCGATGATCTGGAGTTGGCGTTTCATGTTGGTTCTCCCATAACGGTGTTCGAGGGTCGGGGGTTTGTTCTGGGAGGTTAGATGCGCGAGGGGCGCAAAGGTTCCCGGGAATGCCGGAAAAACACTGCAAAACCGCAAGCGGCGATTCGGGAAGAGAAGAGTTATTCTCCCCCCGCCAAACGGATGTCGGGTCGCCCGGTGACGCGGGCGTCGAGGCGGCGACCGATGAAGAGCTCGCTGCCGTCGGCGATGCCCGCAACCCGGTCGGCGACGGTGAGTTCGACGGTCCGCTCGCTCGTGCCGGCCTGCCGGGCGGCGAGGCGCACCTCCTCCTGCAACTTCGCCGTCGCGTACTGATACGCCTGCTCCAACTCGGCGAACGTCGGGGCATTCAGCAGCCCCTCGATCTTGTAGCGCCCGACCTCGTTGGGCGAGATCTCCGCCTGGCGGTGCACGCTGACGGAACTGGTGATGGCCCCGACGGCGTTGGCGACGTCGGCATGGGGCGGCACGATCGCCTGCGTCTCGAGCAGCTTCGCCGCCGCCGGCAGGAACAAGTGCGCCGGCGCGCCGATCCCCACCAGCGGCCGCGTGAGTTTCACCCGCACGTGGAAGCCCTCGCTCCCGCCGGCCAGCAGGTTCTTCACCATCGCCCCGGCCGCGGGGGAGCGGTCCAGGTCGTCGGCGTCGACGGTCTCATCGAGCTGCTTCTTGAGGACCTCGACGGCGAGGGTTTTCTCGAACTGTTCGAGCAGGGCGCGGGCGAACTGTTCGGGGTCGAGCCCGGCCAGTTGCCCGAACAGGCCCGCCATCCGCCGGGCGGCGGGGGCGTCCCACATCGCCAGTTGGCCCGTCACGTGCAGCAGGTCGGTGGGGGTCAGGGCGCACCGCTGGACGGTGTGGGTTTCCTCCAGCCGGCCCAGGGGGAGAAACTCCCATCGGATCTTGTCGACCCGCTGGGCCAGTTCATGGGCCGACAGGGGCCCGTCGGCCAGGGCGTCGAGAATCCGCCGCTCGTCGGCGTCGGGGGCCAGTCCCTCGTGCACGGCGTTGAGCGCCAGCACGTCCATCCCGCCGGTGGAGACGGTGTAGTGGTCGAGGTGGGCCTCGATCCAGTCCAGGACGCGGGAGAGTCCCCCGTGTCGGCGTGCCAGCCAGCAGATGGGCCCGACGCGGCGCGGGCCGATCCGGCGAACGCCCCGCTCGATGGCGATCTCGCTGTCGCCGCCCAGCCCGAGCGTCCGCATGTCGAGGGCCTTCACGTGCGTCCGCCAGCCGCCGACGCTGGCCCCGTCGAGGCAGGTGCGGACGTGCCCGCCGGCGATGATGGCCGTGTCGGTGGTCGTCCCGCCGACGTCGACGACGATGGCGTCGTTCACGCCGGCCAGATACCGCGCCCCGGCGACGCTGGCGGCGGGGCCCGAGAGGATCGTCTCGATGGGCCTGCTGCGGGCGGTGGCGACGTTCATCAGCGAGCCGTCCGACCGGACGACCATCCGGGGCGCCCGCACGCCTCGCTCGCCCAGCGAGAGTTCCACGTGGGCCAGGAACGACTCCAGGCAGGGGATGATCCTCGCGTTCAAGGCCGCCGTCGCCGCGCGAATGCGATAGTTGAGCCCCTCGGACACCTCGTGCCCGCAGGTGACGGTCATGCCCGTCCGCCGCCGCAGGACGTCCTTGACGGCCAGCTCGTGGGCGGGGTTGACGTGGCTGGCGTATCCGGTGACAGCGAAGGCCCCCACGCCGTGCCGCTGGATCATCTCCACCGCCGCCCGCTCCACCTGCGCCGGGTCGATCGGCGAAAGCTCGCGCCCGTCGATCTCCATCCGCCCGTCGATCACCGTCAGCGGGCGATGCTCGATGTCTCCGTCGTCGAAGAGCCCGTACGGCGGCATGATGAGCAGCCCCACCGTCTGCCCCCGCCCCCACCATGTCGACGTCCGCCAACATCCCCGCGCCCAGGGCGTCGAGGGCCTGGCCGATGCCGATGGTGAAATCCCACTTGGTGGTCAGGGCCTTGGCCTTGGAGAGCACCTTGTCGGCGGTGAAGTCGAACACCGCCACGTCGGTGTACGTCCCGCCGGCGTCGATGCCCAGCCCGCGGCGCAGGGGCGCCCCGGGGGCCGCGTCGTCGGCGCCCCCGGGCAGCGTCAGCGTGCGACGCCGCCCCGGGCCGGGGGAGTCCTTCCCCCATACCGGCACGGCCTTGAGGCCCTTGCTCAGCGCGTCGTAGGCCGTCACGTGGTGCGGCGGCACGATCAGCACTTCATCCGTCGTCACCCGCTGTTTCAACAGCCTCTCCAGCAGCCTGGGCGAGCCGGGCAACTGCTCGTAGGCCCAGCCGAATTCCCGGGCCATCTCCTGCGCGACCTTCGCGTATCGGCCCTTGTCGGCGGCCCCCGTGTCGATGAACACCGCACGCCGGTAATTCCGCTGCCAACTGTTCAGGAAGTGGCGGATGGCCTCGGCGTTCTCCTCGCCGTGCCGGGCGATCATCTCGTCGGCCTCGACGTCGGGCTTGTTTCCGCCGTCCCCCTCGCCGCTCTTGTCGGAGGTGTGGGGCTGAGACCGCTCCTGCACCCACCCGGCCGAGATGTAATACGTGCCCGGGCACTGGGCGAACTGCTCCCGGTAGGCCGAGTCCGAACCCAGGAACAACGCGATGCAGTCATGCACGCGTGGGATGGCCAGCGGGATATTCCTGTCCGCGATGCCGACGGCGCCCCGCCCGCAGACGCCGTAGCCGACGGCGATCAGGTCGGCCGCCGAGCGGGCGCTGGCGGCGTCGACGGCCTCCTGCAACCGACGGCGAAGCTCGCCGGGGGTGTTGTGCAGCCCGCCGGGCAGAAACTGCATCGACACGTCCAGCCCCGTCCGGGCCGCGACGGCCTTCAGATCGATCGCCAATACGCCGCAGGCGATCACGTGCACGCGTTTGATGGACGAATCCAAGACCCGCTCCTCCAGCCGCCTCGCCGGGCCCGTGGCGGACCCAGGCGGGAGCATCCCGCCATCATACCCCCCGCCACCCCCCACTTCAATACCCCCCCGCCGGTTGTACGGTAAACCCCCGCCGTGCCGCGAATAGTCGCGCCGGGGAAGTGTCCAGTCGGGGCCAGGGGGGGAATGTCGACCGAGGGCGGCGAGGTTATCCACAGGGCCCGGACGGGCGGCTATTCACACGAAGCCGGACGGTTATGTGATCGGGCCAGGCGGCCGTCCACAGCGGGGCCTCCGGGCATGGACGGGAGCACTTGCCAACGGGACGATGGCGGGGAAGAATATGTCAGGTGCAGGCATTTCTTACCCTTCATATCGTCGAGGTGCAGCCATGGAAAGCAACCCTGTGGGGCACGATTCCTACGGTCTGTACGTGCTCAATGGAATGGGCGAATTGCAGGCACGGATGCTCCGGTTTCCCGAGCGGCGGGCGGCTATGGCAGCCGCGTGGGCGCAGCTGCGGCTCCGGGTCGGGTGTTTCGCCCTGGTGGCCCGGATGCGGTACGACGCATGGGTTTCCTGCGGCGTCTTCGCCCTGACGGAGGGGCGGCTGGCGGCGATGTCGGACCATCGCCGGCACGAGGCGGCCACGTCGATGGACGCCAACACCATCCCGCCGGGCCTGTTCGCGGGGGCGTCCGCGCGAAACACGATGGACATCATTTGAAGGGCCCGGCCCGCCGCGGGGGTTGGCGACGCTCCCGGTGGATTACCGACCCGGGCGGGGCGAATAATGGAGTAGACGATCCGAAAGGAGGTCCGCCATGTCTCACAAGATTGAATTGACGGATGAGGAGTTGGCGGCCCTGGAACAACTGCTGGAGCAGGAGCTGCGGACGAGCCTGGTGGAATTGCGTCATACGCACAACATCGACTACAAGGAGCGGGTCCGCCACAACGTGGGCCTGCTGCAGAGGCTCGTCAACGCGCTGCACGCCGAATCGGCGGCCTGAGAGCGGCTCAGTTGTTGCCCCAGAGGGGCTTGTTGGCTGAAAGGACCGGGTCGAGTTGGCTGATCGGCGGCCGGTAGGCCGAGCCGTCCGTTCGGAGCACGTTGATCCTGCCGCCGTGCCGCGTGCTGACCTTGTTCAGCAACGTGCCGACGTCTTCGCCCGGACGGTTGGCGACGACCTGCGGGTAATCCATCGCGACGATGGACGTGCCGCTGCCGACGTCGCTGACCTTCTGGTTGTATCCGTAGTTGGTCTTGCCGGAAGGAATGGGGAACACCAAGGGCGGATTGAAGCGACCCGTGTTGGGCGGGATCTGAATCAGCTTTTGGCCGTACGCCCAGATCGAGTTGGAGTAGCCGGCCTCGGCGTAGATGATCGAGCCCTCGTCGGCGTTGTCGGGGATGCGGATGACGCAGTCGTTGAAGTCGCCGGTGAGGTAGGTCCAGGAGATATCCTCGAAGCCGTAGTCGGTGACGCCCTCGGGGGTGGCCGGTATGTCGCCCCCCCAGGCGGGCGCGGGCCCGCGATGGGCCTGGCAGAGGACGCCCGGGGCCACCGGAGCGAACCAGCCTTCCTCCGAATGAAACTGCAGCGTGCCCGAGGTCTCCGGGGCCATCGGCTCGGCGGGACAGATGAACGTGTCCCAATTGTTGACCAGCTTGCCCGGAATCCCGGGCCAGGCCGTGTCGATCGGGTACAGCCCCGTCCGGCGAAGATACGATTTGGGATACTGGACCTGGTAGGCGCCGCATCCCTTGCCGATTTGACTGAGGTTGTTGGCGCACCAAAGGGCCTTGGCCTCGGCCCTGGCGCCCAGGAACACGGGGGCCAGCAACGTCGCCAGGAGCATGACCAGGACAACGACCACGGTCAATTCGATGACAGTGAATCCCCGTGCGCGGCTGTCGCCGCGCGTCGCACGGATATCCGGCAGGAGCCGGTTTCCCATGGTCCACACGGCGCCGCCCTCGGGCCAGTCACATGCCTCTATCAGACCCCCGTGCCGGACTGGCCCGCCGGCACAGACGGTCGAAGAGCGTCAGTTGTTGCCCCAGAGCGCCTTGCCGGTCGTCAGGGCCGGGTCGAGTTGGCTGATCGCCGCGCGGTAGGCCGATCCGTCCGTTCGGAGCACGTTGACCTTGCCGTTGTGCCTCGTGTTGACCTTGTTCAGCAACGTAAGGATGTCTTCGCCGGCACGGTTGGCGACGATCTGCGGGTAATCCACCGCAACGATCGAGGCCTCTTTGCCCATGTCGCAGACCTTCAGGTTGTACCCGTAGTTGGTCTTGCCGGAAGGGATGGCGAACACCAGCGGAGGATTCAATCGTCCGAAGATGGAGGGAACCTGAAGCAGCAATTGGCCGTAGCCCCAGATCGAGTTGGAGTAGCCGGCCGAGCCGCCGACGACGTATCCTTGATCGTCGTTGTCGTAGATGCGGACGATCAAGTCGTTGAAGTCCGAGTCGCCGTGGGACGTGCTGTTGGGCCCGCCGATGTCCTCCAGGCCGTACTCCGTCGCCCCGTCGGGGATATCCGTCGTGTTGGCGTCCCAGGCCGGGGCAGGCCCGCGAACGACCTTCACGCACGTGCCGGGCGCCATCGGCACGCTCCAGCCTTCCTGGGAATGAAGCTCGATCACCCCCGAGGTTCCGGATGTCGCCGTTATGTCGGCGGGGCAGATAAACGTATCCCAACTCTTCATCTCCTTGCCCGGAATCCCGGGCCAGGCAGTGGCTTGCGGATACACCCCCGACTGGCGGAGGTACGTCTGGGCATAGGTGGCCTTGTACTGCCCGAATCCCTTGCCGATCTGTCCGAGGTTGCTTTGGCACCAGACGGCCTTGACCTCGGCCCGGATGCCGGTGAACGCGGGGGCCAACAACGTCATCAGGAGCACCAGGATGGCAACGACGACCATCAACTCGACCACGGTAAACCCGCCGGCCGCCCGGCTCGCCGCCGGCCCGGGCCGCGACGGCATGGCCCCTGCTCTCTTCTCGGTCCTGCGCGAATCTTTGGTCATGGTCTCACCTCAACTGCCGGCCTTGTTGACGGCCTTCCAGACGTACGACTTCTTCTCGATAATAGCGACCTTCTCGTCCCACGTCAGATCCTTCTTCCACCAGTCCATTTGCATCCGGGCACACAAGACGTCCATGGCGGCCTTGGCCACGGCAGGCTCGGCCATTTTCATGACCTTGGTGATGTGAACGACCGCCTCGGGGGTGTCGGCATGGATCAGGCCATCCAAGGCCGCCACGCGAGATTTGGCATCGGCGTGGTTGTCGAGGGCGATTCGGCCCAGGTCAGCCACGGCCTCGGGGTCGTCCGTTCGCGTCAGCACCGTGATCGCGGCGATCCGAACGTTCTCGTCAGGATCCTTCATCGCCGCCCGCACCAACGGGGCGTTCCCGCTGAACCTTGCCCCGCTCACAATGGCGGCTTCCCGCACGCGGGGGTTGGTGTCGCGCACGAAGGCGGCAATGGCCTGGCCGGCTCCGGGCTTGTTCTCCTCGGCCACCGACTGAATCGACCCGATCACCTCATCGGGGGTCCCGCCCGTGACGTGAGCCTTTTCCTCCGGCAGGAGCCACAGCGTCGTGCCCACAATCACGACGACGCCGATGGCCGCCAGCCACCAGTACTGCTTCAGCCACGAGCCGACAGAGGCGATGGAAGGTTGCTCCGGCATTGGCGTAACTCCGTGTCCGCGCCGCCGCGGTCCGGCGGGCTATAACCGTTATCGGACTCTCTATAATGATAGTAAACCAGCCGCCAGAAAAAAACAAGCGATACTTCTTTCCCGCCAGCGGGCCCTTGACGCCGAGGCCCCCGGCGGGCAAGATGTCCGCGTGCACTCAGGCGGCCGGGGCAACAGAAATTTTCCATCCGCAGTCGAATAGAAATCAACGCTGCTGGACCCTATGTTAATTTTTAATTTTAATATGCCTCCTATCTCGCTAAAGCTCACCAAAGACGCCGGCATCGACGAGTGGCTCATCGTCTTCGACTGGTCTCGCAAAGTCCTCTACACCCCCACCATCATCATCTCCCTCGTCGCCGGCATCGTCAGTTCCATCTGGAGCCTCGACGAGGGCTGGCAGCAGATCATCGGCGGCATCTGGTTGGCCGTCTTCTTCCTCAACTTCCTCGTCGATGAGTACGAAGTCAACCTCAAGATCCTCGTCATGGGCGTGCTCCTGTTCGTGGCCATGCTCCTCTGGCTGATCTTCCTGGGCTGGGTGCGGTCGTTCTTCACCTCCTTCCGCGCCCTGGGCATCCGGATCGACGCGGCCGGGTATTTCGTCTTCGCCGCCGTCTTCTTCCTGGCCGTCGCGGTCTCCTGGATCCGCGGGCTGTTCTACTACGTCGCCGTCACCCCCAACTACCTGAGCATCCAGGTGGGCCCCACCGAAACGGCCGAGCAGATCTCCCGCGAGGAATTCGGCACCCGGATCGACACCGGCGACTTCCTCGAACGCCTCCAGGGGTACGGGCGGTTGGTGGTGATCTTCAAGGACCACACCCGGCTGCCTCTCTCCCTCCTGGTCCGCCGAGTCGGGGCCATCTCCCCCAAGCTCGAAAGCATCCGAGGCAAACTCGCCGTCGACCGCATGGACGCCAAGCCCGGCGGCGTCACGGGAGAGTGATTCCTCGGAACGGGATAGCCGCGAACGACACGAACGGGACGAACGACCCGAACGAAGCGGGAAGAATCGTTGGGCGGAAGATAAGGAGACAGATCATGTGTCCCGGGGTTTTCGTTTTGTGCGTACGTCGAGTGCTGGCCTGGGCCGGCGTGTCGCTTTGCCTGTTCACGAGCGTGGGTTGCATCCAGATCCCGGGCCCACCGTACTGGTTTGACAACGCCTGGGAAGTAAGCACCAGTTGCTTCCAGCGGTCCCCGGATGGCAATCTGGGCGCCCGCGTGCGGTGTCATTACTTGAACAACGGGCTGGCCTGCAACGTGTACCCAGGGGGCTTCAGCGGCCCGGGGACAAACACCTACTACGAGCGACAGGCCTACCGGCTGGAAATCCAGTGGATCCCTCTGGACGACCCCGAGCGGATCCGCACGGTCCAAATCCGCACCGAAGACAAGGCCAAGACCGGTGGTCTCCCGCGGTTCTTCAACCCGACCGTGGGCCTGCAGTTCAGCCCTGACTCCAAGCGGCTGGCCTGCCTCCAGAGTGACCGACTCTCCATGGTCGATCTGGAAACCGGAACGCTGTCGACCGTGCCCCTCACGGATCCGACGGCCTTGGCGCTGTCGTGGATCAGGGACGACGAGCAGGTCTATCTGACCGGCAGCGGCGTCTGGAAACGGTCCCCGCGATCGTCAGACGCCGGCGAACGGGTCTGTGAGGCGGCCCTGGGCGGCAACGCCTGCCTCTCGCCCGACGGGCGGTTTGCCATCGCCCACACCCCGCCGGACAAGAATGACTGCTGGCACCCCGTCCTGGTCGAGATGGTCAACAAGAAGGTTCATCTCTACGAGAACCTGTTCGGGGGTTGGACCATCATACCGCAGTATCAGTACTGGAACGCCGACGGCAAGAGCGTCCTCGTGACGGCCCACGACACGTGCATCCGGATCAACCTCGAAACCTGGGAGGCATCACAAGAAAACCGGAAGTCCTTCGAGGAAACGATCGATCCACACGAGGAGAAGCGGGCCTTCCCCGATCCGGTGCGAGATCCGGACTCGCCCATGTGGCCGAAGTTGACGGCGGATTCCGCCGCCGACCTGCCAGGCGTGGTGGCCGGGTGTGCCGCCGCCGACCATCTGATAACAGACAAGATGGGAGGCTCGGTGGGGTTTGACGGGCAGATGACCCTCACCGAAGGCAAAGACAGCAAGGGGCGCCGGCGCGTCACCGGAACCGGAACGATCCGGGGCCCGAAAGGAACCGGCCGGCTGGAGTTTCGGGCCCTCGCCCCCAGCGACAAGCCCCCCTACCGCGTGCGATCGCTCTGGGTCATCTATGATTCCTGGTCCTGGCCGCTCGTGAACCTTGGCGCCGACGCGCCCCCGTGAGCCCCCGTTCGTCCCGGCGGCCGGAGATTCGCGGCCATCCCCCCGGGGCCGATACTCGGGCGCCTCGCACCCTTGCCGCCAACGCGCCAGCGGCGATTCGCCTTGGCGCCAAAGACAATCCTCACGAGACGGCCTTGAATACGTCCTCATCCGTCAGGAAGCCACGGGCCTCGGCGTACGGCCCCAGGGCCCGGCGAACCGGCCGGAGTCGCTCAAGGGCAATGTAGCGGCGAAGGGCGTCCCTGACCACGTCGCTCCTGGAGCGACGTTCGCGGCGGCACAGGGCGTCCAGCCGTTTCTGGAGTTCCCGGGAAATTCGCACCGTAATCGTCTTCATCTACCACATCGCACCACAAATATCCTGAACCACGAGTTCTCCCACAGATTTCCAAGCCACGACCCCAACAACAAACATGGGGAGAGCGTGCGGACGCTCTCCCCAAACCCCTCTGCCCGGCCCACACACCCCCCAAGAAAGAACCGGATGGACCGCGGGGAGACCGGACGTGCCGTTGTTTGTGCGTGTGTGGGCCGGGGAAGGGGGCCCGGGGGAATCCGCCTTCGGCGGACCGGGTCCCCCGCGAACAACGACCGTGTGCGCAACGCAGGGAATTCGAGACTTCGGGATCGATTTTGGTTCCCCTCCGGCTACTGGCTACCGGCTACCCGCTCCTTAGGTTGCGCCCGGATTCTTCCTGGGTCAGTCAGCGATGATCGAAGTCGAATTCGTCGCCACGGAAGGTATGGCCGAGGTAGGTCTTTCGGACCAGTTCGTCGTTGATCAGGTCGCGGGGGGCCCCTTCGCGGAGGATCTTGCCCTCGTCGAGGATGTACGAGCGGTCGGTGATGGTGAGGGTCTCGCGGACGTTGTGGTCGGTCAGCAGCAGGCTGATGCCGCGGTCCTTGAGCCCGCGGATTTCCCGTTGGAGGTCCTCGACGGCGATGGGGTCCACGCCGCTGAAGGGCTCATCCAGCAGGATCATCGACGGGTTGGTCACCAGGGCGCGGGCGATTTCGAGTTTCCGCCGCTCGCCGCCCGAGAGGGTCTTGGCCAGTTGCTTCTGCACGTGGGCCAGTCCGAACTGCGAGAGCAGGTGGTCGCACTTCTCGCGGCGGACGCTGGAGGAGTAGTCCATCGTCTCCAGGATGGCGATCAGGTTGTCCCGCACGGTCAGCCGCTGGAAGATGCTGGGCTCCTGGGAGAGATACCCCATGCCTTTGCGAGCCCGCTTGAACATGGGCATCTTGGTGATGTTGATGCCCTGGAAGAGGACCGTGCCTTGATCGGGGGTGACCATGCCGATGGTCATTCGGAAGCTGGTGGTTTTCCCGGCGCCGTTTCGGCCCAGGAGGCCGACGATCTCGCCCTGGTTGACCGAGAAGGAGACATGGTCAACGACGGCGCGGCCGCCGTAACGTTTTACCAAATCTGTCGCTTCCAGCAGTCGCATTCAGCAATTCCTATTCCTGGTTGGCCCCGCGGGCGTTGTGGACAACCTGTGGACAACTCGCCTCAGGCGGCATTCCGGGCCCATTGCCCGCCCGCCTTGGGGCCTTCTGACTAGCCTGGGCATCGGGCCGCCGGAGCAGGCATATCAGGTATTTACCCGATTACTCGCCGACTAACGCCTTTTCTTACAGCCAGTTACCAACACAAAAGCTTTTGTCGCTCGCCTCGCCGCTCCCCTCCCGCCCGGCCGGCGTGCCAAAACCTCGCGGCTGGGAGCTCTTGAACCTTCCCAGGCCGGGGCGAGAGTCCAATGTGGATAACTCGGGCCCGGCGAGGGGGCGCTAGCGAACGAACCGCATCCTACCAAAATTGGGCACGATAGGCAAGCCTGCAAGTCCCGGCAGCCGGTGGCCCGAGGGCCAGTAGACGAACAGCGCCTTGCCGATCATATTGTACCGGGGCACCGTGCCCAGTTGGTAGAGATAGAATTCCTTGTTCGTGCCGTCGGCGTCGCCCGGGGCGTACAGCCGCAAGGTCGTCGCCGCCTCGATCCACGCGCGGGAGTCCAGGCTGCTGGGGCTGTTGTCGCCCAGCACGAAGAAGGAGTCCAGGTCCGGATCGCCCGCGGGGGCGCCCGGATGCGGCAGGCGGTTCTCCTGCAGCGTGATCGGGTTGCCCATCCCCGCCCGGCACAGGTTCGTTGCCGTGCCCGCCGGGAGGGCATCGTTGATCTTGCGGGAATAGTCCAGCACGTGCGAGCCGGTATTCTTGCCCGACATGCTCAGCCGCGTGCCCGTGTAGTACACGTCGCGGTGGAGTTGCACGTGCTCCAGCGCGCCCGGGCCCCCCGAGGCCGCCAGTTGCACCGTCGGCGTGGGCACTTCCCACGCCCCGACGGACGTGTAGTCTCGCTTGGCCAGCACGACGTCGCTGGCCCCGCCTACGCTCACGATCAACTTGACCAGCCCGTTCTCGGTGGTTTCCAGGTGGGCGGTGTAGTCGCCCTCGCCGGTGGCCGCGACGGCCTGCCCGTCGATCCAGACCGTCACCCGGTAGTCCGCGTGCGTCAGGGCCACCTGATACCCCTGCCCGACCGCCAGCGGCTTCTTGTACTGCCCCGCCGCCCACTCCCGCCAGCCCGTCTCGCCCGGGGGCTCGCCCGTCGGATCGAGCTGGGCGTGGTAGAGCTTGACCGCGCCGTCGGCGGACACGTCGGCCCGGAAGGCGTTGCGGAAACTCGTCAGCAGCATCCCCAGATGCGTGTGGGCGCTGCCCGGGACAAACCGCACGTCCAACTTCAGGTCCGAGCACACGTCGCTGTAGTTCAGCCGCGACGAATCACGCAGGAAGTCCGTGTTCGGCTCGCCCCCGTAGGAGTTGTAGCCGTAGCGGGGCAGGAACAGCTCGCGGGTGTGCTTGCTGAACCGTCCCTCGGCCGGGTCGGCCTCGAACCGGAGCCAATGCCACGCCCCGGGGCCTGAACCGGTGAAGCCGAAGTGCCTCCCCGCCCCGCCCGTCAGGTCCCAGGAGGTATCCTGCGCGTCGGACTTCGACCAGCGCGGCGTCACCGGGTTCTTCAACTGGGCCTCGTCAGGACGGTAGTCGTTGTCGTAGACGATCTGCCACATCGCCTCTTGCACGTGCGGGTCGCTCTTGCGGCGGATCTTGTAGAACCGGTCGTGCCCGGTCTTGACGAACACGTCGCCCTGGACGATCTGGATCGTCTCCCCGGGCACGCCGATCAGCCGCTTGATGTAGTTCTGCTCGTTGTCCTGCGGATTGCGAAACACCACCACGTCCCACGGGCGAGGCGGGGCGAAGTTGTACAGGAACTTCATCACCAACACCCGGTCCCCCCCGTTGGAGTACTGCTTGGGGCCCTCGTAGTCCTTGCCGCAGTTGGGGCAGCGGGCGGCCAGAACCTGGTCCTTCTCCCACGCGCTCTCTCGACGGGCCCCGGACGACGTCGGCCCCGGCGTGGTGTACGAAAACTCCCACCCGCACGAGGGGCACTGCAAATCGTAATGCTGCCCCAGCAGCCGAGGCGCCATCGACCCCGTCGGGATCACGAACGCCTCCACCATGAACGCGCGCAGAATGAACGCCAGGATGATCGCCACCCAGATGCTCTCGACGGTGTCCCGCACCGACAGCAGTTCTTTCTGTACCTTTCCCGTATAGTCAGCCATGGAACTCACCACCATATCGGCCCGCCGCCCCGCCGCCAAGAGCCTACGTGCGATTTTCGTTTCTTCCCCTCGGGAAGAATAGCCGCGAACCACGCCAACGGGGACGAACACGGGAGGGAAACGGCCGCAAAAGGGACTTGTATTCTGGGCCCTGTCTTTTTGTTCGTCCCGGTTCGCGTGGTTCGCGGCTATCCCCCCTCTTGACCCCCGAGGCCCGGCGCGTTACCAAGAGGTCCGAAAGGAGCACCCTGGCATGGACAAGGCCGAACTGGCGCAGCGGGTCCGAAAGGCCGCGTATCTCGAGGGCGACTTCGTCCTCCGGTCCGGACAACGCAGCAAATACTACGTCGATAAGTACCTCTTCGAGACCGACCCGGTCATCCTCGCCGAACTGGGCCGCCTCTTCGCCCAGCGACTGGGCGACGCCGACGTCATCGCCGGGCCCGAACTGGGCGCCGTCGCCCTGGCCGCGGCGACCTCGATGGCCTCGGGCAAGCCCTTCGCCATCGTCCGCAAGGCCAAGAAAGACTACGCCACCGGCAAGTTGGTCGAGGGCACGCCGGTGGCCGGCAAGAAGGTCGTCCTCGTCGAGGACATCGGCACGACCGCCGGGGCGGCCCTGGAAGCCGCCGCCGTCCTCAAAGAAGCCGGCGCGATCCTCCTCAAGCTCGTCTTCGCCGTCGACCGCCAGCAAGGCGCCCGCGAAAACGTCGAAAAAGCCGGCTACGCCTTCGAGGCCATCCTCACCAAGGCGGATTTAGAGATCTGAGATCTGAGATCTGAGATTTGAGATTTGAGATTCGAGATCTGAGATTTGAGATCTGAGATTTGAGATCTGACATCTGAGATCCTAGTTCCAACCCCGCGCCCGAGCGCGGAAGGAATCCATGGGTATCCGATCGACCCTGATCCTGGCTTGCCTCTTGGCGTCTTTCCCGGCCGGCTGCCGGCGCTCCCCCGCCCCCGCCGACTCCCGCGCCGCCGGCGTCGACGCCCAGGTCCGAACCCGCTGGGGCAAACTCCTCGCCGACCTGCCCGTCCGTAAACTCATCGCCATCAGCGCCAACAACGAGAACATCCAGAACGAGTTCGCCTGGGCCTTCAGCCTCGACCACGCCCTCGCCTACGGCCAGCGGGTCGACCTCGAGTGGCGCAACGTCGGCGGGGGCGGCGGGCAGATCGGGCGAAATATCGAGAACCAGTACAAACGCCACGACTCCGCGGGCATCGACGTCCTCTGGGGCGGCGGCGACCAGATCTTCCGCCAACTCGCCAAGGCCGGCCTGCTCGAACCCCTCGATCTCCCCGACGACCTCCTCAACGACAACGTCATCCCGGCCCGGTTCGGCGGCGTCGAGCTGGTCGACGCCAAGAAGCTGTGGGCCGGCTCGGCCGTCAGCGGCTTCGGCTTTCTTTACAATGCCCAACTCCTCGAGCGGTTCCACATCGCCCCGCCGGAGCACTGGGCCGACTTGGCCGATCCGCGATTCGCCGACCTGCTCGTCCTGACCGACCCAACCCAGTCCGGTTCCGCCGCCAGCGCCTATCGCATGATCGCCCAGACGGGCAGCACCTGGCCGGACGGGTGGGGGCGTCTCCTGCGGATTCTCGCCAACGCGAAGCGGTTCACCAACAACGCCGGCTCGGCCGCCAACGCCCCGCTCGTGGGGGAGTCCCTGGCGGCGGCGTGTATCGACTTCTACGGGCTCCTCCGCGTGGCCGAGTCCGGCGGCCAGCTCGTCTACGTCAGCCCCCCGGGCGAGACGGTCTTCACCCCCGACCCGATCGCGATTCTCAAGAACCCGCCCGACGGCGAGCTGGCGCGGCGGTTCGTGGCCTTCGTGCTCTCCCGCCGCGGGCAGGCCCTGCTGGCCCTGGGCGTCGGGGCGCCCGACGGGCCCGTCCACAGCCCCCTGGCCCGCCTGCCCATCCGAAACGACGTATACTCCCACTACGCCCCCGACCTCCTGCCCGGCCTGGTCAACCCCTACCTCGCCGGCCAGGCCATGACTCTCACCCCCGACAAGAACGACATCAACAACAACGTCCTCCGCTTGCTGGTGCGAACGGCGGCCGTCGACAACCTCCCGGGCCTGCGGGCCGCCCGGGACCGCCTCATCGCCACCCCCCACGACGCCGCCCGCCTGGCCGACTTCCTCGCCCTGCCCCCCGAGGCCGACACCCTCGACGCCATGACCGCCGCCGCCAATAAACTCTCCGACGCCAAATTCGCCGACGACCTGGCCACCCGGTGGCAGGCGTTTTTCGCCCAGAAGTACCGAAGAGTCGCCCGTGCCAACTGACCTGTCGAAAACCATCCACCGTTCTCGCCCCTCGGCCGGGCCCTACTTCCTGGGCGGCACGACGGCCCTGATTCTCTCGGCCCTGCTGGTGGCGCCCCTGGTGCTGGCCATCGGGGAGGGCTTCATCGACAACGGACAATTCAGCCTCGCCTGGCTCGATCGCGTCGTGCACAACCAAGTCCTCATGCGTCAGTTGCTCAACGGCGTGCTCCTGGCGGCCGTCAGCACCGCCGGGTGCTTCCTGATCGCCCTGCCCCTGGCGGTCCTCCGCGGCAGCCGCCGATTCTTCGGCAGCGGCCTGCTGAGCGCCCTCGTCCTCGTGCCGATGATCCTGCCCCCCTTCGTCGGCGCCCTGTCCATGCGAAGGCTCATGGGGCAGTTCGGCTCGATCAATCTCCTGCTGGCGAACCTCGGCGTGCTGGGGGATGGCGACCCGCGGGCCTGGCCCGACTGGCTGGGGGGAGGCTTCGCCGCCGTCGCGATTCTCCAGGCCCTGCACCTGTTCCCGATCCTCTACCTGAA
>JAPLNA010000179.1 GCA_026693065.1 Planctomycetota bacterium | reverse complement strand
GCAGGAACGGCCCCTTCACCCCGCCGGTCTTCGCCACCATCGCCGAGGCCAGCAACTGCACGAACCGGGCCGCGAACGGCAGGCACGTCATGATGCCGAACGCCAGGTCGTTGAAACCCAGCATGTTGGCGAACGTGTTGATGTGGCTGCCGCCGATACAGGTGCCCCAGACCACGCCGAACATCCACGCGAGCGTGACGATTCGCAGGGAATGCCGCAGGTCATGCCCCCGGACGCTCAAGGCCGGGACTTCTTCGAACTTCGTTTTCTGCCAATTCATCGTCGCCAGAGCGGCCTCCACGCCGCCGCCTCGCCCCGCTAACCCCATCCATACCACAGACCCTCCCCCGCTGACAAGGGTTCTTGCCGCCGGCACGCTTCACTTTACGCTACGACAATGGTAGGCTCACCGGCAGGCCCGGGCGGGCGCTGGAAAGACAAGTGAAGGCCCAAGACCCCGAAACCCGAGAACTCGTGCCGCCCAGGAAAGGCAGGCCCACCCGCGTGGGCGGCGCCCTGCCCGGCATCATTATCATGGTGATCGGCGGCCTTCTGGCGGCGGTGGGCCTGGGGGCCCTGGCCTTGGGCGCCCTCGACCTGGCCCGCGCCGGCGCGAGCACCCATTGGCCTCATACGGCCGGACACATCGTCAAATCCCAGGTGGGCGCCACGTCGGCGAGCGGAAGCGGCTTCGGTTTGGACGGACGATACCATTCACACTCGGTCTCGACGGATTCCGTGGACATCCGGTACACCTACGTGGTGGAGGGCCGGCCCCGCACCGGCGAGAGGCTGACGTACGATTCGGCCCCCTTCGAGCGATCCGAGTGCGAGCGGATCGTCGCCCAGTACCCCGTGGGCAAGGGCGTCGAGGTATACTACGACCCGGAGAATCCCGACATCAGCCTCCTGCGCCCGGGCGTCAGGGACGGCGCGTGGGTCCGCCTGGCCTGGACGGGGGCCATCCTGCCGGGCCTCGGCGGGGCGATCTTCCTGGCCGGGTGGTTGAGCCGCCGCGCCCCCGGCTTACGCAAGGCCTGACTGCCGGGGGGGCAACTCACTTGGCCGGGGCGAGGGTCTTGGCCGCCCAGGTCATTTCGTCGGAGATCTTGAGCTTCTGGGTGCACTTGGGCTCGCACTGGCGGCAGTGGGAGCAGGCGTCGGCCTTGACGGGCCCGCACCACTGGTACATCGACCGGGCGGCGGCCTTGAATCCCAGGAAACGGTGTTCGTAGATCGCCCCCATGATCGCCGGGATGGGCAGCCCCTTGGGGCAGGGCATGCAGTAATTGCAGGCGGTGCAGAAGCCCACGCTCTTGGGCGTGCGCTCGGCGAGGAACTTCCTGATCGCCGCGACCTGCTCGGCCGTGAACGCCGGGCGATGGGCCGAGGCCACCGTCGCGTCCACGTCGCCCGGGCGGTTCATCCCGCACAGGATCGTGTCGACGTTCGGGTTGGCCAGCACGAAGCGGACGGCCAGGTCGGCCACCGAGGTCGCCCCGACCTTCCTGGCCAGCCGTTTCAGGACGGCCGACTCCTCCGTCAGCTTGCCCCCGCCAACGGGGTTCATCACGATCGTGCCCATCCCCAGTTCGCGGGCCCGGGCCAGCACGGGCTCGTAGGCGGTGTTCAACAGGTTGTAGGAGGCCAGAACCACCTCGCACCAGTCGGCCTGGGGGAGGTTCTCCAGCAGGCTCTGCGGGCTGTCGTGCGTGGTCAGCCCGGTGTGTTTGACCAGCCCCCGCTTCATGGCCTTGCGGATGCCGTCGACCATGCCCCCCTTCTTCGTCGCCGCCTGCCAGGCCTCCGCGCTGCTGAGGTTCCAGACCTGGTAGAAGTCCAGGTACTCCACGTCCAGCCGGGTGATCGACTCCTCGATCCGCCGCAGGACGCAGTCGGCGGCCTCGGTGTCGTCATCCCGCACCTTCTTGGTCCAGGGAGAGCACTTGGTGGAGAGGATGACTTTCTTGCGATAGCCGTCCTTGAGGGCTCGGCCCAGGACGAACTCGGACTCGCCGTACCCGCGGCTGGTGTCGATGTACCGCATGCCCGCGTCGATGGCGCGGCGGATCAGGGCCACCGCGTCGGTGACGTCCTGGGGGAACCGCATCGCTCCGATGCTGACCGGAGCGACCTTCAACCCGCTTCTGCGCCCGAAGGGGCGGGCCTTCATGCTCTTGTTCATGCCAGATTCCTCTCCTGCGGCGCGTGGCCGGAACGGGCATTATACCGACCCGGGGCGGTTCGCCGCAACACTCCCGCGCCGGGGCGCCGCCGCCGATCACCGCGTGATACCTCGGGGCGCGAGCCGGCGGGCCGAGGCGACGGGGCGTCCAGTAGTATGGAGTTCTATGGATTTGATATCGCCCCGTCGCCTCTCGCGATGGAACGATCGCTCGGGCGCACCCGGAGTTGGGGCGCGAGGGGCTCGCCGGGGAGGGCACGGAATGGAACTACGTGGATCAGCGTAGCAGTGCAAGGAATTCCGGGCGGCCTGGACGATTGGCCGGGCGGGGGTTGGGCGCCCTGGCCAGGGAAGGCTGGAAGGCACGAGCTGTTACATCATAACGCTTGTTTTACCAGGCTGTTACATGACACGTCTGGAACGGTCCCGGCGGGGGCGCCCGGGCGATCGGTTTTTCCTGTTCCCAACAAAAAAATGCTCAAGTCGTCGGATTTGCCCTTGACAGGGACCCCGGGTTGGGGTATACTCCCGGGTGTTGACTGATGCTCGTCAGTCGGCGGCAGTATGCTCGAAGCTCGTGCCTCTTGAGAGGAGGCTCGCAAGGACAACGTAGCCAGGATGGCTTTTACCAAACGTTGAACCGGCAAGGAACGCCCAGCCACGTCCGAATGCTTCACCGCGTATGACGAGTGCCGCAGTGCTCAGGTTCATTGCGACCGGTTGGCCAAACAGTATGCCGTGCGGCATCACCGGCCGGTCGAAACGGTATGAGTCGTTCGATTCAACGAGGACAAGATCACGCTCAGGATCCTTGTAACGCTCAACCACCATTTGAGGAAGGAGTGAGGAGACATGATGAAGAAACTGGCTTTTGTTGCTGTTGCTGTCGTGCTCGCGGTCGCCAGCCTCTCGCAGGCGGCAGCGACCCCCAGCCCGGATATGGTTCTGACCATTGACTACGCCACCGGGGCCGCGACGATCAAGAACGTGGGCACCGTCGCCCACCACATCGACATTTACCAGATCAAGTCGGCCGGCCCCAACCCCACCGACAACACCGTGGCCGCGTACCTGACTCCCGGCACCCGCGCCTCGACAGACCCGATCAGCGGCGATCCCATCCCCGCCGATCCGAACGGGTGGAAGGGCATCTGTGACGACCTTGTCACCGACCTCCTGGCTACGCTTACGCGGTTCGGCTTTAGCGTGTCTTCGTACGGCCCCATCATGAGCAGCAACCCCATCGTCAGGACCCAGAGCATTTCCGAAGGGACCCTCACGGGCGGGGCGTACGCCAACTTCGCGACCACCGCGACGCCGTATTCCATCGGCAAGATCGTGCAGCCCGGCATGGCTTCGCTGACCGATCTGAGCTTCTTCTGGCATGAGTCGGGCGAGCCGTCGGCCACAAAGTACAGCGGCCCGATCGTGATCGTCCCCGAGCCGGCGACGATGTGCGTCCTGGCCCTGGGCGGCGTGGCTACGCTGCTGCGGAAGCGTCGTCGGGCCTGAAGTAGGGCTTCTCGATCGACCGATCGATAAACGGCGGCCGGCCCCCCCTCGGGCCGGCCGCCTGTTTTTTCGCCCCCTCCGCCCCGCGCCGGACAATTCCCCCCCCCCGGCGGGCCGTAGAAGCTTGACGGGTTCGATTCCATCGGCGAGAATGGTTTCATCCGCGTATGAATGTCATTCTGATCGTTACCGACACCTGGCGGCGGGATCACATGGGTTGCTACGGCAACCTGCACATCCGCACGCCGCACCTGGACGAGCTGGCCAAGCGCTCGGCCGTGTTTGACAACGCCTGGTGCGGCTCGTACACCACCCTGCCCCACCGCAACGACGTGGTCACGGGTCGGTACGATTTTCCCTGGCGAGGGTGGTCGGGCCCGGGCGCCGGGGAACGCACCCTGCCGGGCCTGCTGGGGCGGGCGGGCAAGAGCAGCTTCCTCATCACCGACACCTACCACCACTGGGGCAAGGGCGCCAGCACGTTCTGGTGGGACTTCACGGGCTTCGAGTTCATCCGCGGGCAGGAGCGAGACCCGTGGATCTCCGACACGGACATGCGGGTGAAATTCCCCGCCCCGGAGTACAAGGAAACCGGCAGCATCACGCCGCACCTGCGGATGATGCGGACCCGCAGCCGCGAGGAAGACTGGTCGGCCGCCCAGGTGTTTCTGCGGGCCACCTACTGGTTCCACCACAACACCCACCTGAAAGATTCCTTCCTGATGGTCGACGCCTTCGACCCTCACGAGCCGTGGGACCCGCCGCGGAAGTATTCCCGCGTTTTCGAGGAGGCCGACTTCGAGGGCGACGAGTACATCAGCCCCTCCAGCCGCCCGCTGGCGGGGTACATGAGCGAGGCGGAATTCCGCCACGTGAAGGCCCTGTACGCCGGGGAGATTTCCCTGGTGGACCGCTGGATCGGGCACCTGATCAAGCAGGTCCGCAACAAGGGCGCCCTGGAGAACACCCTGATCGTCGTCACCAGCAACGGGGGGGTGCTTCTGGGCGAGCACGGGCTGGTCGGCAAAGAGCACATGCTCTACCAGGACCTGGCCCGCGTGCCGCTGATCGTCTGGCACCCCACGCTCGCCCACGGACGGCGGATCGACCAACTCGTCCAGCCGGTGGATATTCTCCCGACCGTCCTGGAGGCCGCCGGGATCGAACCCCCCGCCGACCTCCACGGGCGAAGCCTGCTGCCCCTGCTGGGCGAGACGCCCCCCAAGCCCGCGTGGCGTCAGACGGCCCTGATCGGCTGGCACGGCAAGTGGTGCAACCTCACGGACGGGCGCTACATCCTCCATTGCAGCCTCGAGAGCGGGGCCAAGCTCCTCTTCGACACCCAGCGCGACCCCGACGAGAGCAAGGACCTGGCGATGACGGACGGGGCCCAGCTCCAGCGGATGGAAGAACTCCTGGCCGCCCGGCTCCGCGAGATCCAGGCCCCGGCGACACTCGCCCAACGGCTGGCGCTGAAGGCGCAGTAGCCGAAGACGGCAAATCCGAAATCCGAAACTCTCGAGTTTCGGATTTCGGATTTGTACTCCATAGGGGCGTCTTGACACTGCCCCGCCCCCGGTGGGATACTCCCGGGTGGCGGAACCCGCCGCGGCAAGAAAGCAAACCGACTATTGAGGAGCGCAACATGAAGGGCCTGCGGACAGCGGTGTGCCTGGCGGCGATTCTGGCGATCGGCGGCTGCGCCGGCGGCGGCTTGGAGAGCCCCAAGCCCCCGGCCATGAACCCCGCCCTCTGCCGGGCGGCCTACATGAGCCTGCAATCCAACGGGGGCTTCAAGGCCTGGCAGGGGCTGGGCCCCGTCCGCGCCAAGGCCGTCCTCTCCATCCACGAACCCGGGGCGCAGGAATACGTCACCGCCGTCGGCCTGACGATCGACCTGGCCGGCGGCGTGCTGGAGGCCTCCGGGCAGACGGCCACGGGCGCCTGGCAAGCCCGGGCCGGCATCGATGGCACGTACACTCTATCGGGCGAAGGCCTGCCCGGCGAGCCCGCCCGCCAGGAACAGATCGGCAAGGCCCTGGCGACGATTCTCCACCGGCTCCGCGGGCCGATGAATCTTCTTCTGGGCTCCGACCGCCCGGCCGGGGCCAGCCGCGAGGCCGACGTCGACGGGGTCGAGGTCGTCCGCCTTCCCGTCGCGGGCGGGGCCTTCGACGCCAAGGCGTACTACTTCGACAAGGCCGACCGGCGACTGGCCTTCCTGACCGCCGGCGCCGACGCCCCCGGCGGCAAGGGCGCCGTCACCCTCTACGAGTACCGGACGTTCCGCGGCGGGCTGGCCTTCCCCAGCCGCCTCCGCCTGATCCGCGTCGGGACCAACGTCCTGGTCGGACGCCAGGGCGACGACCTCCTGCTCGACGTGACCTTCTCCCACGTCCAACTATAGGGCAAGAGCATGACCCTGGACATCACCAGCAACCTGGCCGACTGGCCCTACGAGCCCGGACAGGTCTCCGCCCGGCGGATCCAGGGCGCCGACGGACGAGAGAAGATCCAACTGCGACTCGACCTGGGGCTGCTGCAAATGGAAACCTCCGGGCGCCCGGACGGGGCCAGGCCCCACGGCTACGAAAGCCTCCTGGACTACTACGAACACCAGTTGCAGGCCCACGTCGCCGAAAACAAAACCCCCGAGTCCTTCACCCTCGACGAACGCGCCTGCGAAACCCTCCGGGCCGAGGGAATGATGTTCTACCACCGCTACCTCGCCGCCTTCGTCCTGGAAGACTACGACCTCGTCGAGCGGGACGCGCTGCGGAACCTCCGGCTGATGGACTTCTGCAACCGCCACGCCAGCGACGGGGCGGACAAGTTCATCCTGGAGCAGTACCGCCCGTACGTGCTGATGATGTGCGCCCGCGCCCGCGGCCAGCGCGCCCTGCGCGACAGCCGCCCCAAGGCCGGACTGGCCGCCGTGCGGACGGGCATCGAGGAAATCGAGCAGTTCTACCGCCGGTACGACCAGGACAAGACGTCCGAAAGCTCCTCCGAGCTGGCGATCCTGCGAGCCCTGGCCAAGGAGTTGGAGGCCCGCGTGCCCGTGGACCCGCTCCAGAAGCTCAACGAGGACCTCGACCGCGCGATCCGCGAAGAGCGGTACGAAGAAGCCGCCGCCCTCCGCGACCGCATCCGCCAGTTCAGCCACGGCAACCCCCAGGACGAACCGGGCAAGCCGTAGCCGGTGGCCCGTAGCCCGTAGCCGGTCTTTCCGTTCCGGGCTACCGGCTACGGGCTACCCTTTACTTTGCTCCCCCATTCCACTATGATGAAGGGTCTATGGAGGGTGTCCTGGAGTCCGCTTGAGCATGGCGACACAATACGAACAGGCCCGGGCCGGTACGATCACGCCGGCGATGCAGCGCGTGGCGGAGCGAGAGAAGCTCCCCGCGGAAACCATTCGCTCTGAGCTGGCCGCCGGACGGCTGGCCGTCAGCTTGCGCCTCGACCCGGCGCTTCGGACCGCCGCCAGCCGTCCCATCGCCACGCTCGGTTTCTCGGCACCGACAAACCGGGGCTCAGCGATTGTGCCCGTGACGCTGTCACAATTGCAGGCCTGGTACGCCGGCGGCGGAGCGGCGGCCCGCACGACCACCGCTTCGGGCCGCGTGATCGTCGTCGAGCGCGAACCGGTTCTGCTCCT
>JAPLNA010000178.1 GCA_026693065.1 Planctomycetota bacterium | reverse complement strand
GGGGGCCACGGGCGGTACGTTCTTCGACCCCAAGGGCGCCAAGCTCCCGGTCGCCGTGCCGCCCGCCGCCGACTCCAAGCCGGCCGACGCCGACTCCAAGCCGGCCGACGCCGCCTCCCAGCCGACGCCCGAAACGGCGCCCGAACCGGCCGCCCCCCCCAAGGAAACGCCCAAGGATCCCGTGATGGAGCCGACCCCCGGCGAGACCCCGGCCGGATCGGACACACCCGCTTCCGAATAATCCCCCGCATCCCCCAGGGGCGAAGAACCCATGGAGCGGCCACTCTCTGCCCAGACGTTTAACGAAGCCAGGTACTACCTGGAAGTCACGCCCTGCCCCTCCTGCGGCCGCGGGCCCCTGACGCCCGAACCGGGACCGCGACCCCCGGCCAACCTGCCCGTGCCCGTTAACGCCGTCTGTAGTCATTGTCGGTCCACCCATTCGTTCGTCTTCCTCTGCCGGCACGAGCTGCCCCCCACCGGCGTGGACAGCGAGATCATCAACCCCACCGACCGCCCCGGCGATCTGCTGGACCTGGGCCAGTGGCTGAGCCTCTTCTACAGCCTGATCGGGCTGGCCGGTCGCCAGGGCGTTCCGATCATCGCCCGCCGGCTGGGCTACCAGGCCTCGCTGTGTCTGTCGGAGGCCCTGAAGTTCTACCGCCCCGGGGAGGAACTCCCACCGGCCGAGGCGTTCTTCCACCCCGACTCGCAGGCGGCCTTCCGTAACGCCCCGGAGAAGTTCACCCGCACCCGTCTGCTGGGCCTGCGCGACCGCTTGCCCTCGCCGGATCGCATGGCCGACCGCCTCCGCGCCGACGAGGCCCCCGCCCCCCGCCGCTGGTACCAGTTCTGGAAATAGGAACCCCACCATGCTACCACCCGCCATCGCCGACTATCTCGAAACCCACCGCGACGAGAACCTTCGCCTGCTGATGGAACTCCTTCGCTTCCCCACGCTCTCGACCGGGCCCGACGAACCCACGCGGGCGTGCGCGGCCTGGCTGGCCGGGAAGCTGCGGGCGATGGGTTTCTCGGTGGAACTCGCCCCGGCCGGGGCGGGCAAGCCCAACGTCATCGCCTCCGCCGTCGTCGACCCGAGCAAGCCCACGCTGCTGATCTACGAGCATTACGACGTCCAGCCGCCCGAACCGCTGAATGAGTGGCTGTCCGACCCGTTCGAGCCGGTCATCCGTGACGGGGCCATCTACGCCCGAGGGTCCGACGACGACAAGGGACCTCTGGCGGCCTACCTGGCCTGCCTGGGGGCCTACAAAGCCGTCACCGGAACCTTCCCCGTCAACATCAAGTGCTTCTTCGAGGGCCAGGAGGAGATCGGCTCCCCCGGGCTGGAGGGGTTCTTCCTCGAGCACGCCGACGAACTGGCCGCCGACGCCGCCGTCATCAGCGACTCGGGCTTCTTCGCCGACGACGTGCCCAGCATCACCTACGCCCTCCGCGGGCTGGTCTACGCGGAGATCACCGTCACGGGCCCTTCGGCCGACATCCACTCCGGCTCGCACGGCGGGGCCATCACCAACCCCGTCAACGCCCTCGCTCGCATCCTCACAGCCGCCCAGGACGCCGACGGGCGGGTTACGCTGCCGGGCTTCTACGATGACATTCTCCCCCCGGCCCCGGAAGAGCTGGCCGACTGGGCGAGGCTGCCTCACGACGACGCGGCGTACGCGGCCTCGATGGGCGTGGGGGCCCTGGGCGGCGGGGAACGAGGCCTCCCTTCCCTCCAGCGACGGTGGAGCCGACCCACCTTCGACGCCAACGGCATCGTCGGCGGATACACCGGCCCGGGCGCCAAGACCATCATCCCCGCCAAGGCCTCGGCCAAGGTCTCCATGCGGCTGGTTCCCAACCAACGCCCCGAGAAGATCGCCGACTCCCTCCGCCGTTTCCTCGCCGACAACACCCCCCCGGGCGTCCAGGTCAGCCTCCAGTTCCACTCCAACTCGCGGCCGGTCTTGCTGGCGACAGACTCCCCGGCCATGACCGCCGCCAAGGACGCCCTCGCCGACGTCTTCGGCCGAAAGCCCGTCATGATCCGCGGCGGCGGCTCCGTCCCCGTCACCGAGCTCATCCAGCGGATCCTCGGCCTGGACTCCGTCCTGCTGGGCTTCGGCCTGCCGGGCAACAACGTCCACAGCCCCAACGAACACTTCCCCCTCGATCAGTATCATCGAGCGGCGTTGTGTCTGGCGACGTTCCTCGCCAATTTCGCACAAGGTGGTGGTCATGGGCGGTAGTCCATGGCTTTAGGTTCTAGGTTCTAGGTTTTAGGTTAGCGGTTAGAGGTTCCAGGACGGGACACCGTTCCCAGTTCCCAGTTCCCCGCTTCCCCCCGGGACGTTCGTGAACGCTTGCGGCTCGGCGGGCGTCCATCAGGTGTCCCGAAAACCGCATCCGGCGTCTATCCCATTTCATAACTATTTTCCCTTCCGCAGGTTCCCATTTTTCACTCCCACACCAACCCTCGATTTCGGGTACTTCCCGGGTACTTGAAGGACACCTCAAGGACACCTCAGGGACACCTCAAGGACACCTCAAGGACACCTCGCGGACACTTGGCGGACACCGGCGATTCGGCGGGATTCCCGGGCTTCGCCGGGGAGCGTAACCCGTAACCAGTAACCGGGCAAGTGCCATAACATCCCGCGCACCCAAGTGCCAATACATTCGGCGCAGCCGACTGTTGGCTTCCATGGTAGAGAAGAAGTTTTGCGGGCTCCTGGCTGTTTCCCGTGGATGGGTTCTGGGGCTCTATCGGACCCGC
>JAPLNA010000177.1:9341-13195 GCA_026693065.1 Planctomycetota bacterium | reverse complement strand
GGACGATGTCATCCCTGACGGTGTTGCGGATGGGCCGGTTCTTCCGGGGGCTGGGGCTACTGACGGGCATGCGGCGGCCGGCGGCGCAGGAGCAAGCGGAATCGGGCCCGTCACCGGCGAGCAGGCCCGCCGCGGGAAACGAGCCGCCGATCGTGATGGCCACCGAGAATCTCGCCGCCGCCGAACGGACGGTCGTGTTTGTGCCCGCTGGGGCCGCCGCCGACGTGGTGGAGTGGTTCAAGTCCGTCATCCCCAAGCCCAAGTACCCCCAGGCCCGGCAAGCCGAAGACCGCGAGCGGCAACTGGCCGAGGAGAAGGTCGAGCAGGCGAAGCGGGCGGCGGAGGAGTCCAAGAAGCAGTATGAGGAGCGGACGCGGCTGTTGAAGGAAAGGGAGAAGGCGCTTCTGGAGGAGTTGAAGAAGTCCAGCCAGGGGCCCGAGCCGGGCCCGTGAGGGGCGGCGGGCGGGTCGTTGGGGGGCCAGGGGGCCGGTCACGTCTGGCGTTCTCTGGAAACGCCTTCATGGGCGAGGCGCGGAATGGCCGACGAAAACAGAGTATGATATGGGACGCGCGCCCGAGGGAGCGAGCCGTTGGCGCTCCGCCGGGAGTATGCGCGTCGCGCAACAGGACGGTGCATGGAACGATTGCGAATATGCCAACTGATCACGGAGCTGGCCCCGGCCGGGGCGGAACGCGCTCTGTTCGACCTGGCGACGAGGCTGGACCGCGATCGGTTTGACGTTCAGGTGGCGGCCCTTCGTGGCGGGGCGATGGCCGACCGGCTCCGGGGGGCGGGGATCCAGACCACCGTGCTGGGCCTGCGCGGGCGGTGGGACGTGGTGAAACTGGCCCGCCTGGCCGGGCTGTTTCGCAAGCCGAAGATCGACCTGGTTCACACCCACCTGTTCCACGCGGACATGGTCGGCCGGGCGGCGGCGGCCTTGGCGGGCGTGAAACACCTGGTGCACACGGTACACACCGTCGAGGGGCGCCCGCTGCCCTGGCGGTTCACCCTGGCGCGGTTCTTCAAGGATCGCTGCCAGCGGATCGTGTGCGTTTCGCCCTCGGTGCGGGCCGACCACGCCCGCCGCAGCGGGCTGCCCGATTCCTGCTACCAGGTGATCCCCAACGGCGTGGCGGCGGAGGCGTTCTCGCGGGATGTATCGGCCCGGCGGGCGCTGCGCGCGCAGTGGGGGTTGGGGGACCACGAGGTGCTGCTGGCTTACGTGGGGCGGCTCGACCGCGAGAAGGGGATCGACATTCTGCTGGGGGCGATGGCCCACCTGGGGGCGCGGGGCAACCCGATGCGCCTGGTGGTGGCCGGTACGGGCCCCCGCGCCAACGCCGTCGAAACGTTCATCGGACACGGCGAGGGCGGGCGGTACACCCGCGCCCTCGGGTTCGTCGACGACGTCCGCGCCGTCCTGAGCGCCGCCGACGCCCTCGTCATGCCCAGCCGCTGGGAAGGCTTCGGGCTCTCGGCGGCCGAGGCGATGGCCGCCGGACTGCCCGTCGTCGCCACCAGAGTCCCCGGGCTGGTCGACCTCGTCGTCGACGCCCAGACCGGTATCCTCGTCGAGCGGGACGACGTGGTGGCCCTGGCCGAAGCGATTCACTCCCTGTCCGGCGACGCGGCCCTCCGCGAGCGGCTGGGGCGGGCCGGGCGGGAGAGAATCGACCGCTCCTTTAGCATCGACGCCTGCGTGCGGGCGCACGAACAACTCTACACGGAGGTCGCCTCGCGGTGACGGGCCGAGGGGACAACCTGGCGGCCCGGGCGGCCGAGAGGCTCGGGCTGACCGGCGGGGCGGCGATGATGACCGGGCGGCTGGAAGGCTGCTCCGAGGCGGAGACCTCTCGCGTGTTCGCTCCGGCATGGATCGGGCTGGCGGCGATCGCGTTGGCGTGGGGGCTGCTGAGCATCGGCGTGTACGTGGTGGCTCGCCTGGCGACGCCCGAGAGGTTTGTTTGCCCGCTGTGGACGCCTGCCGTCGCGTTGGCGGCCCTGTCGGTGGCCGGGCCGTTCCGGGTGGCCGCATTGGATGTCGCCGCCTTGCTGCACCTCCGCGGGCGGGTGGCGAGGGCGGCGTTCGGGTTGCTGCTGGCGGGCGGCTGGGCCTGGGCCCTGGCCTATCTGGGGGGGAAGCGGCACTTCGGCCTGGCCAGCGAGGAGCAGGCCCTGCCCGGGGCCCTGGCGTGGATCCGTCCGGAGATGGAGGCCTTCCGCGTGCTGTTGCTGGCCCCGTTGTGGGGGGCCTGGGCGATGATGATCGCCGTGCAGTTCCGCCGCCCGGGCAGGGAGCTCGGGGGGGCGGTGCGGGAATTCGCCGCCGGGTGCGGCCCGATGCTCTCGGTGGTGGCGATGGGGGTGGTGTCGTGCTGGAATATCCTGTACTTCAGTTTTCTGCCGTGGGGGCCTCAGTTGGCGATTCTGGGCGGGGCGATCGGCGGGGGGGTCGTCGCGGGCCTGATCGCCCGAGCCCTCGCCGGAGGCCTGACCCGCGGTTCGCTCCTGGCGGCCAACCTCGGCGCCCAGGGGGCCTTCCTGGGGGCCTATCTGGCCAACGTGCCCCGATAAACCGTGCGTTTTGCCCTCCCACCGGATACCATGTCGCACGCCTGACATGGAACCGCTGGACGAAATCCCGGGTACGGACACCCCCGCGCGGGCGGCGACGCGGTGGCATTACCTTCTTGTCGTCGCGATCGCGGCGTTCGTCCTGCTGGGCGATCTGGCCGGCGACCCGCTGGGCGGGCACGAGATCCACGTGGGCATGGTGGCCCGGTCGATGCTCGACCGCGACTCCTGGATCACCCCGGAGATTCTGGCTGACCCGCCGCCCAACACCCTGGTGAATCACTGGCTCGTGCCGGTGGAAAACGGCGTGCCCCGGCTGAACAAGACCCCCCTGATGTACTGGTGTGCCGCCGCGTTCTCGAGCGTGATGGGGCAGAGCACCGTTTCCGTGCGGGGCCCGGCCGTGATGGCGGCGGTCCTGATGGCCCTGACGGTGCTGTGGCTGGGGCGGCGGATGTTCAACCCGCGGACGGCCCTGCTGGGGGCGCTGATCCTGGCGACCTCCATGGGCTTCATCAAGCTCGGGCGCGACGCCCGCCCCGAGATGCTGATGACTAGCCTGTCCACGATGGCGATGGCGGCGTTCTACATGGCCCTGAAGGCCCCGGGCCCCTGGCGACAGGCCGGGTGGATGCTCGCGGCCTGGGTGGCCATGGGGCTGGCCAATCTGGCCAAGGAGTTTGTCCCCGTTTTGCTGCTCTGGCCGCTGATGGGGTACGTGATGTGGCGGGCGGCTCACCGGGCGGAGGAGTCCAAGGCCCGGCGGGCCCTGACGGAGTTCCTCCTCCTGGCCGTCGCCCTCGTCGTCGGCTACGTCCTGATGGTCGAACACCCCTGGATGCGAGAAGACCGCGCCTCCGGAAAGACCATCGTCATCCTGGTCTTCCTGCTTCCGATGGCCTGGCTGGCCTGGCGAAGCCGCCCGTGGCGGGCGATCGGGAGGCTTTTGCCCACGGCCGTCCCCGGCGCGATCCTGATGGCCGCCATGTTCATCCCGTGGCTGCTCTACATGAAGCACACGTTCCCCGAGACGGCCGCCCGCGTCTATGCCAACGAACTGACCGACCGGGTCGCCGCCGGGGGCAAGTGGGAGTTCGAGGCCGCCTACCTGACGCTGATGTCCGTCTTCGAGTTGACCTCGCCCTGGTGCGTGCTGCTTCCGGTGGCCGTGGCGGCCGTCTGGTTGGCGCCCTTCCGCCGGCGACAAGAGCCGCTGGTGTTCCTGCTGCTCTGGGTGGGCGGGCTGACGCTGATCTGGACGGTCGTCGCCGTCAAG
>JAPLNA010000177.1:0-9332 GCA_026693065.1 Planctomycetota bacterium | reverse complement strand
CTGCTGGGGCACATCCTGGGCGACGGGGCCTTCGAGAACCGCTGGCTGAAGGCCCCGCTGATGCGATGGTGCGGCGCCGCTACCGGCGCCGTCGGGCCGATCCTCCTGGCCGTGCTGGCCATCCTGGCCTGGCGACGCCACGGGGACCCCGTGTGGACCAAAATGGTCTACGTCGCCCTGGCCGCCCAGACGCCCTGGGTGCTCTCGGGCGTGCTGGCCTGGCGGGGTCGTCTGGCGGCCTCCACCGGCCTGCTCGTCGTGACGGCGACGATTTTAGGCGCCGGGCTCTGCCTGGTCGCCCCCGAGTGGAACCTCGACAGGTCCTATCGCGACTTCGCCGTCCAGGCCCGCACCATGATCCCCCACGCCCAAGAGGTCTGGTGGTGGGGGGACGACTCCGGCGTCGTCAACTACTACCTCGGCCGCAACGCCCCGCGAGTGCAATGGCGCCTGCGAGCGTGGGAGGCCAACAAGAAGCCCGACGACAAGCTTACCCCCCAGCAGCGATTCGTCGACTGGGTCTCGGGCCCCCATCGCCCCCAGTGGCTGCTCATCCGGACCGGCCTGGTAAACGAGATGCCCCCGGGCGCCTATCGCCTGGTCTACGCCGGGCGGTACGACCACGATCCCGAGGCCGCCTGCACAGTCTATCGGCGGTCGGATTCGTTCCCGGCCTCCTGCCCCGCGACGCGAACGACCGGGCCTGCAGGTCCGTGAAGGCCCACGCCATGACGTTCCCGAAAGTTTATCTCGCCGTCGACAACTGCTTCGCCTCGAAGCGGTGGACCGCGCCGGCCGAATGGGCCGCCATCGTCGCCGACCTGGGCGTCACCTGCGTCGAAGCCAGCGCCGACAACGAGTGCGACTCCCTGTACGCCGACGGGGCCTACCTGGGCGAGTGGCTCGACCAGTGCCGCCGCGCCGCCGACGCCACCGGCGTCCACGTGGTGAACTTCTACTCCGGGCACGGCACGTACGCGACGCTGGGGCTGGGGCACGGCGACCGCCGCTGCCGCGACCGCATCCAGCACGAGTGGATCGAGCGGATGATCGACCTGGCCGCCGCCCTGGGCGCCGGCGAGGGGTTCTACTGTCACGCGTTCGACCAGAAGACCCTTCAGACCCGCGAGACGTACAACGCCGCCGAGGAAGAGCTTTACAGCCGGCTAAGGCAGATCGCCCAGTACGCGGCGGCGAAGGGCCTGCCGACGATCGGGCTCGAGCAGATGTACACCCCGCACCAGATCCCCTGGACGATCGACGGGGCGGAGCGATTACTGAGGGAGGTCTTCGCCGGTGGATACCCGTTCTACCTGAGTCTGGACACGGGTCACCAGGTCGGACAGCGACGGTTCCTGCGACCGACGGAGGAACAAATCGTCCAACGCGTGAAGGAATACCGAACCACCGGACGGACGCCGGGAATGTGGTTGGGGACGGAGAGGGCGAATGAGATGTTCCGGAACCTTGCCGCCGATGGGGTACGCGTGGGCGAGACGAGTGGGGCGGTATTGTCCGATCGTCCACCTGCAGCAGACCGACCGGAAACGAAGTTCGCACTGGCCTTTCACGGCGGAGTTCAACGCCCGCGGGATCGTGGACCCGCCCCGGCTGCTGCGGGCGCTGGCGGATTCGTTCGCGGCCGAGCCCGAGGGGGAATACTATCCGCCCCCGTGCACCCGGGTGTGTCTGACGCTGGAGATATTCTCGGCCACGATGGACATGCCGCAGGACATCCTGTCGCGGCTGGGCGAGTCGGTGGCGCACTGGCGCCAGTTCGTGCCCCGGGACGGGCTGGGGCTGGACGAACTGGCCGCCGCGTGCGGTGAGTAAACCGGATCAGCGGGGCATTTCCTTGGTTAATTGCAGGATGTGCCCGATCTCCTGGCGGATGATGTCGTCGATCCGCCCCGTGCCCGCCGAGCGAGGCACGACCTCCTTCATGCTCTGGTAGAACACGATGGAGTCCTTCTCCTTGCTGATGGCCAGCAGGAGAACCTCGCGGAGGGTCTCCTTGCCCGAGAGCACGTCCTTCGGGTCGGCGGTGAAGACACGAGCGTCGGCCATCGCCTTGAGATACTGGGCGGCCTGGTTATCCGGGTCGGCGGTCAGGGGGGTTCGCTCCTGGTCCGTCAGGGCCGACCGCATCGCCGAGAACGTCCGCTCGTGGTCGTCCTCCATGACGGCGAGTTTGTCCAGGATCGTCCGGGCGGCCGGCAGAAAGCTGGCGGCCTTGCGATAGAACGCCGCGCCGTTGTGCTCGATCTGAACGGCCATCTCGAAGATTTCGTCCGCGTTGAAGGTGATCATCAGGCGGCTCCTTGTGCCGGCGGGGTGAACACCCGCGTGGCCAGTTCGCGATCCAGCATGAGAATGGCGCCGGGGGCGTTCTGGGCGAGTTTGAGTTGCTGGATGACGCCCTCGGCGTTGGATTCCTCCTCGACCTGCTCGCCCACGAAGAACTGCAGGAAGTTCACCGAGGCGTTGTCCTTCTCCGAGGCGGCCAGGCTGACCAGGTCGTTGATCCTTGCGGTTACCTTGCCTTCGTGTTCCAGGGCGTTCTCGAAGGCCGCCAGCGGGCTGGCCCACTGGGTCTGCGGCGCGGGCATCGCGCCGATCTTCGCCTGCGCCCCCCGCGTCGTGATGAAATCGTAGAACTTCGTTGCGTGCATCATCTCCTCCTGGTACTGCACCTTCATCCAGGTGGCGAACCCCTTGAGGTTCATCGCGTCGAAGTAACTGGCCATCGACAGATAGATGTTCGCCGAGAACATCTCGAAATTCATCTGGTCGCAGAAGCGTTCATGAATCGTCTTGCTCAGCATGGCGTTCATCCTTTCCACAGGCCGTGGACGTTGCACAACTCGCGGGCCGTCAGATTCGCGCCCGTCACCGGGAAGAACGCCTCCGGGGCCTCGCCGGGCTTGAGGAACTGGCGGTAGCTCTTGCCGTCGACGAGCAGCTCGATCCACTGGATGTAATGCTTGGGCTCCATCGGGTGGGCGGCGTTCTGCCCCACGCGGACCTTCACGCCGCCGGCGACGGGCTCGATAAACGGCACGTGCTTCTCGGTGGCGGCGTCCTTGGTCTTGGCCTCGAGCAGGACCATGTCCTGTCCGCAGCAGACGCACTCGCCGGCGCCTTCCTCGAGAATCTCGACGATAATGCCGCATACCTCGCACTTGTAAACCTGCAACTTCTCGACCATGTGAGTTTCCTTTCTTTCAGGGTCGTCCGACCCGATAGGTTATTGTAGCCGCCCGGAGCGGCTCGCGTCAGCTTTCCAAAGGTTGAGCTTGATATCCCGCCCGCGCGACGGCCTGGCAGAGCGCCGCGGCGTCCAGGGCCGATCCGGCCACCGTCGCCGTGCCCGCCGACACGTCCACCTCCGCCGACGCCACGCCCGCCACGCCGGTCAGGGCCTTGCGGACGGTCGCGGCACAGTGCTGACACGTCATGCCCGCCACGCGGAGTTTCATTATCGCCATGTCGCCTCCGATGTCCACGGTGGGGCCGACGTTGTCGCGCAGGCCGTGGACCGCCCCCGCCGCCAGCACGCCCAGCAGGAGCACGCCGGCGATATGTTTCCACCAGGCAATCATGTCGTGCTGGCAGACGGCCTGGACGGTCGCGGGGGTTACCATCTGGTCCAGCAGCAGCCCGCCCAGGAAGGCCGTCACCATCATCGTCAGCAGGTAGATCGTGACGGTTCGCCACCCCATGACCTTGGCGACGGTGACGACGGTGGCGGCGTTGGTGGCCGGACCTGTGACCAGGAACGCGAAGGCCGCCCCGGGCGAGACCCCGGCGGCGATCAGCCCGACGGCAATGGGAATGCTGGCCGTCGCGCAGACGTAGACGGGAATTCCCGCGGCCATCAGGACGAGGATCTGCAACGGACCCGGGGGCACGATGCGTGAGAAGAAGTCGTTGCCCTGGAAGGCCGCCGTGATCAGGGCCGCCACGACCAGCCCCAGCAGCATCGACCGCCCGATGTCGCGGGGCAGGGTGACGAACCCGTAGGCGAACAGCCGTCGGAGCCGGCCGTGTCCGGCGGCGGCGGGGGAGCAGCAACTGTCGGTGCAGGCGGGGGCGTGTTCTTCGTGCGAGGCCCCGGCCGGGGTGTCGAAGATCGCCGTGATCGCCCCGCCGACGATCCCGCTGATCAGGGCGGCCACCGGACGGAAGATCGCGAACACCGGGCCCAGCAGGCCCAGCGTCGCCGCGATGCTGTCCACGCCGGTTTGCGGTGTGGAGATCAGGAAGGCCACCGTCGCCCCGCGCCCCGCGCCGTGGCGGCGGAGGGAGGCCGCCACCGGAATCACGCTGCACGAGCACAGGGGCAAGGGGACGCCCAGGGCGGCGGCCTTGATCACCGGCCAGAGCCCCCGCCCGCCCAGGTGCCTCTCGATCGTCGCCGCCGAGAGCACCACCGACAACACACCGGCCACCAGGAAGCCCAGCAGCAGGTAGGGGGCCATTTCGGCCAGCACCTTCCAGAACTCCCACGGGATATTTGTCAGCCAGTCAGGCACGGCGTTGTCCTTGGGGCTTCCCCTGGCAGCGGGCCAGGAACTCGTCAGCGTTCATGTCCGCCCGGATACCCAGGCGGGTGAGGGCGAAGTCGTATTTTACCGGGTCGCCCGGGCAAAGGGCACGAAACGCGGCGGTGGTTTCCATGGCGGTTTTGCCGTCGGCGGCCCGTCGCCGCGTCGCGCCAAGCTGGCGGGCCAGCCGGTGCATGTGCGTGTCCAGCGGCACGATCAGTTTGGCCGCCGGCACGTCGTGCCACCCGCCGGGGTCCACGTCGTCGCGACGGACCAGCCATCGCAGCATCAGGTGCAGCCTCTTGCAGGCGCTGCCTCGCGCGGGGTCGCTCAGCAGGTGCCCGCACTCGCCGCGAGTGCCTCGGCGGAGGGCCTCGACGAACGCCCCCGCGGCCGGGAGCACCGTCTCGTCGTCGCGCCCCATGCCGGCCAGGAAACACCGCTGGAGGCTGCCGTGAGTTCGAATCGCCGCCGCGGCCCCCGTCAGCAGGGCCGCCAGATTCGACCCGTCGCTGAAACGGTGCTTGAAACCCAGCATCGCCTCGCGGAGCGTCTCGGGCGAGGCCTCGGAAACGAACGCGCCAGGGCGCCGACCCAGACGAGCCAGCGCGTCGCTTACACTCGTGAGAATCTGTTTCACCCGTCCGTACGCCAGCGCCGAGGCCACCAGCGCCACGATCTCCCGGTCCGCCGCGTCCGGATAGTCGTACAGGAACTGCAAGGGGTCCGGCTCGACGTAACCGCGGCGGTTCAGCCGGTCGTACAGGTCTTCCAAAGCAGCGGCATGTGGCCGCAACGGCATCGTGCAACTCCCGCCGGGGCGGGCCCGGCTACCAGTTCTCCGCCAGGACGTGGAAGTGCGCCTGCGGGTGCGTGCAGGCCGGGCAGACCCGAGGGGCTTCCTCGCCCGTGTACAGGTATCCGCAGTTCTGGCAGATCCAGACGACCGGGGCGTCCTTCTTGAACACCTTGCCCGCCGCCAGATTGCTCGCCAGGGCGAGGTATCGCCTCTCGTGGAACTGCTCGGCCACCGCGATGGCGTCCAGAACCTTGGCGATGTCCTCGAAGCCCTCGCCCCGGGCGATCTTGGCGAAGGAGGGGTACATCTGCGTCCACTCGTAGTTCTCCCCGCCGGCCGAGGCGCGGAGGTTGGCCTCGGTCTTGCCGATCGCCCCGAAGGGGAAACTGGCCGTGATCTGCGTCTCCCCGCCGGGCATGAACTTGAAGAGCCTCTTGGCGTGCTCTTTCTCCTGGTCGGCCGTCTCCTGGAACAGGTGCGAGATCTGTTCGTAGCCTTCCTTCTTGGCGACGGCCGAGTAGTAGGTGTAGCGGTTGCGGGCCTGGCTCTCGCCGGCGAACGCCGCCATCAGGTTCTTCTCCGTCACGCTGCCCTTCAAGTCCATCGAGAGTCTCCTTGGGATCAGGGCCCAACTACCGGCCCGCCCCTCGAGAGAGGCGGGCCACACCATTCTAGCGCGTTCCCACCTGGCTTGTGCTACGCCGCGACGTACCGGTCGCCCAGGACGTTCTTGAGCTTGGCCATCGCCCGGTTCTGCACCTGGCGGACCCGCTCGTTGCTGAGCCCGACCACGCGGCTGACCTCGGCCAGGGTCTTGCCCTCGCCCTTTCCGTCCAGCCCGAACCGCTCTCGCAGCACGGTCTGCTCGATCTCCGTCAGGGCCGCACGGTTCCGGGCGAACACGTCACGGACGTCCTCGACCAGTTCGTCGCGTTCGATCTCATCCCGGTGCAGGTCGTAGTCGGACCGTTCCAGCTCGGGGTCGAAGTTGACGCCGAAGCGGCTGGTGTAGCGTCCGGTCTTGCCGGCCATCCGGTTGAAGCCCTTCAGGATCGCCCGGCAGGCATAGGTGGAGAACTTGAACCCGCGGGAGACGTCGAACTTCTCGATCGCCCGCAGCAGGGCGACGTTGCCCTCGCTGATGAGCTCGGGGAACTCGACGTTGGGGATCCGCGTCCTCTTGGCCATCGCGATGACCAGGCTCAGGTTCGCCGCCGCCAACTCCTCCCGGACGTGCTGAACCTGCTCGTGCCAGTGGGTCATCTCCACCGCCCGCTTGACGGAGGGCTTCTTGGCCTGCTGTTCCTGCAGCCTCGCCAACTGGTAGCGGGCGAAGTTGTACTTCAGGAACAACTGCGCCTCGGCCTCCCGCCCCAGGGCCTTGCGGACCGGGGCGTCGTAGGTGTCTTCGGGCACCTCGGGGAACAGCCTCCACCGCACGTGCTCGGCGCGGGCGGCACTGGCCGAGAAATACAGCTCCTGCGCGCCCGGGTCCTCGAACGACGGATGGTACACCGGATCCACCCGCTCGGGGATCTTCATGTAGCACTCGTGCTGCCGGGCCGTCAGACGGCAGGAACGTCCGCAGATGTCGCATCGATTCGCTTTTGTCTTGGTTTCCATGGTCTCGTTTCCTTTTCTAGCGGATCGTCTTGGCGCCCGGCCGCTGCCGGTGCCCGCCCGCTGAGGGGAGAGTATGCCGCGCCCCCGGCAGGAGGGCCTTGACGCAGGTCAAGCCCTCGCCGGATTCCGCACGCCGCTCCGCTCGCCACGGCTGACGATCCTGTGCTCTCTTGTTACTACGTTGGTCTCTCACAGTACGTCTCCAGCCAAATTCTCCCGGCTGTTACAATCCGGGCACACGCCCTCGAACTCCAACTGGTGCCCGAAGACGCGGAACTCCGTCGCGTCGGCGGCCGCGGCGTCCAGGTCGCCGAACGGGGCCGCCGATACGTCGTCCATCCGCCCGCACCGCACGCATCGAACGTGGTAGTGCCTGTGCAGCCCGCCGTCGTACGACCGCTGCGAGCCGCCCAGGTCCAGCTTGCGGATCAGCCCGTCTCGCGACAGCAACTCCAGGTTCCGGTACACCGTCCCCAGGCTGACGTTGGGCACCTTGGTGCGGACGAGGTCGTAGACCCCATCCGCCGTCAGGTGCCGGCCCGGGGTCTGGAACTGCTCCAGGATGGCCAGTCGCTGCTTGGTCATCCGGGGCTGCTTCGTGTTGCTGGGGGCGTTAGTCATAATAGTAACTATTCCTATCTAGTTCTATTGTAGGCCATATCCCCCGGCCTGTCAAGCAAACCAAGAAGAAAATTCACTCTTTTCTTACTGGCCAACCAGAGAAAAGACGCAATCTGGGACATGGTATACTTCATCGTCTTTGTGGCAAACGAGTTATGGTAACGCTAAGGTGCCCGAACATTTGCCCTGAGATATTCGCCCTGCACGAAATATCCCGTTGGACACTTGATTCCGGCCGCAAGGATGCCCTGGCAGCGGGGCCGCTAGAGGTGAGGGGTTTTCGTGATCGGCACTGGACAAGCAGGCACAGCCGTATACAATTAGCCGAACGGTCGTCAATTCCTTGTCATCTCCGGCGGAACGGCCCGGGCGTCAGGCTGGCGCCTGTGGCGAGGCGGCCGGGCGAAAGGATCTTCTCATGGTTGGCAGCGGCAAGAAGAAGGGAACGGTACGCTTTTCGTTGAATCCGCGGAGTTCGGCCGGTCGGGTGTCCGTCGCGGGCGACTTCAGCGAATGGAAGCCTCGGCCCCTTCGCAAACGGGTGGATGGTTTCTCCCTGACTCTGGCCCTGCCTCCGGGCACGTACCAGTACAAGTTCATCGTGGAGGGGGCGTGGATCATCGACCCGGACAACAACCAGTGGGCCCTGAGTCCCATCGGCACGATGAATTCCATCGTCGTCGTGGACTGACCGCCCCGCCGGGCGGTGGGGGCGCTACGGGCGGGAGGGGAGCAGGCCGGTGAGTTGTTTTGCCCGCGTTTCGTGCCGGAGGGCGGCCTCGGTCCGCCCGGCGTTCCGACAGAATTCGGCGCAGCGAAGCTCTCTCTGTGCCATCACGGCCACGATCCCCCTCTGCGGGCCGCTCAGGGGCCGTCTGGCAGTTTCCGGCGCGGCTGTCAGGGGCAATTGGTATCGCAGGGAGTCCTCGATGATGTCGGCGGCCTGCCCCCACCGCTCCTCGGCGACGGCCTGTTCGATCATCGGGTCGTAGTAGACCAAGTAGGGGGCGTAGAAATCCGCGAGGCGAATCCGAGTAGTACCCGGGGGCAGGGGGCGCGAGGTCCACAGGCCCAGGACGACCAGGCCCGCCAGGGCCGCCGCCGCCCGCCAACGCCGCCCCTCCCACAGGGCCCGCGCCGTCCACACGATCGTCCAGGCCGCCAGAGGGATCACCGCCGCCTCCAGCGGGCGGCGGTAGCGGCTCATTCCGTGGAAGAGCATCAGTACGAGGAAGCTGACGGCCACGAGCAGATACAGCGGCCAGCGGGCGCGGAACTGCCCGCACCCCACGACCACGCCCACCAGGGCCAGCGGAGAAAGGACAAGGAACGTCACAGGCATGCCCGCCAGCACGGACGAGTGTAACTGGTAGTAGTCGAAGCAGGAATTGCTGGGGATCTCGTACCAGTGCCACGCGCTGTCGAACTTCCGCCACATCAGGCCCGCCAACGTGAACGGGTCGGGGTGCAGGCGGAGGGTTTCGAGCATGGTGGGCAGCAGGGCCCCGCCGGTCCTGGGCATGATGTCGGCGATCGCGGCGGGGTTGGGATAGAAGCTGCGGCCGCTGTATCCGGGCGAGTTGGCGCCGATGAAGATGAACCCCCCGGCCGTCGTGGACGTCATGGCCGGGGCGCCCACGCTGAGGTTCCGGGCGATGAGGGGGGTCATGGCCAGGAAGAACCCCGCCGCCAGGGCGCCCAATCCCACGGCCAAGGCGCGCAGGTTCTTGCGGTGAGTCAAT
>JAPLNA010000176.1 GCA_026693065.1 Planctomycetota bacterium | reverse complement strand
CTTACCGCGGCTGCTGGCACGAAGTTAGCCGTGGCTTCCCTGGGACTCCTCAACTTCCGCGCATATTAGGCGCAGTTGCTTGGCATTCCCTGGATCGCAGTTTACACCCCGAGGGGCTTAATCCTGCACGCGGCGTCGCTCCATCAGACTTTCGTCCATTGTGGAAGATTCGTTACTGCAGCCTCCCGTAGGAGTCTGGGCAGTGTCTCAGTCCCAATGCGCCGGGCCAACCTCTCAGTCCCGGTACCCGTCATCGCCTTGGTGGGCCGTTACCTCACCAACTAGCTGATAGGACATGGGCCGCTCCCAGGCCGACAGGTCCCCGAAGGGATCCCCGTCCATTGACCGCAACGGCTTATGCCGTCGTGGTCTCATCAGGTATTACCTGTGGTTTCCCACAGCTATCCCTGTGCCTGGGGTACGTTGCCCATGTATTCCTCGCCCTTCCGCCACTCTACGGCTCCCTTGCGGGAGCTTTCGCGTCCGACTTGCATGTTTTAGCCACGCCGCCAGCGTTCGATCTGAGCCAGGATCAAACTCTTCACTTGAAGTTCGATATTCAACCGCCCGAAGGCGGACGAAAACCAAATTGTTTGAACCTGTTAGACGGACCCTTCTAAGGGGGTCCGGCTCGGTCTTACCTAAAGACCCCGAAGGGCCTGCAGTTTGGCATTTTCTCAAAATCCTTGGCAAGGCGTCACGAGGATTTTGAGACGGACCGAAGAACCCCGAAGGGCGCCTCGTACCGTTCCATTATCATCCCACCTTCCCTGCCGCATGACGCTGGGCAGTTGGGCGGGCCACGTCCTCGTGACGATCGTCACTGTTCAGTTTTCAATTTGGCGTGCCCTGACGGGCGGGCTTGAGCCTCAACGAACAAGCCCTTTACTGTAGACCAGTCATCTTACCCCGCCGCGGCCAGCACTGTCAATGCTCAGCAAGGGAATTTTGCAAATTTTTTTCAGACCCTTGCTGCACATCGATTTGCGGCCTGTTTTCCCAGTGTTTTCACGCGCCCTTGGCGGCCTTGGGCTGCTCGGCGCGAAGCCGGAGCACGTCCAATTTTTCCCGCACTTCATGCGCCATCCGGCTGTTGGGATACTCCGCGACGATCTGCTCGCCCGTCGCGATCGCGTCCGCCCACCGCTGCTCCGTAATGGAAATCGAAAACTGCACGCCCAGGTTGTGCAGCTTGGCGCGGAACACGCCCCGGGCCGATTCCTGCAACGCCGCGGCCTCCTGCGGCGTCAAGTACGCGTCCAGTTGCCGCAACAGCTCGATCCCGCCGTCCACGTCGTTCTTCTTGACGGCCTCGCCGTATCGCTTGAGAAGCTCGCTCTTGTGCTGCGAACGGGCGGCCGTGACGCGGTCGACCAGCATGGCGACCTTGGCGTCGTTGGGAAAAACCCTGGCGGCCCGCTGGGCCTCGCGAAGCCCGCGGGTCCAGTCCAGGCGGTCGATGGCGTCCTGCACGCGGCGGACGGCCACGTCGACCTTCTCGTCCAGCGTCGACCGCCGGGCGTTCTCCACCTGCTGGCGAAGCCGCGAGGCCTCCTCCGCGTAGCCGAAGTCCTTCTCCACCGTCTCGATCAACGCCAGCGCCCCGGCGTAGTCCTGCTGCATCAGCTCGTGGTGCACCGTCTCGCGCAGGGCCTCCAGCTCGTGCTCGCGGTAGATCAGCGAGCGAGCGCGGTCGGAGAGCATGCCGTACTCGGCCTGGCGCTTGGCGGTCTCGACGTGGCTGGCCAGCAGCGTCTCGACCCGCCCGCTGCGGTCGTTGTTGTCGGCCAGGGCCTCATGCCCCGAGGCCAGCAGCAACACCACGCCGTAGGCCAGCACCATCACCAGGCCCGCAAAAACAAGCCCCACAATGCTCACGCCCAGGGCCACCTGGCTCTGCCAGGGGGCGTCGCCGGCGGCTTGCCAGGCCATCGCCTGCTGAATCACGGTCCACGCCGTCTGGACGGCCAGGAGAGCGATCCCCGTGATGAGGACGGCTCGGGCGACCTTCCGAACCCAGTTGCTGCTGCCAGTTTTATCGGCCATCGGGATGCTCCTTCCATGTCGCGCCGCGGCGCTGTGACCTTCGGAGTCGGATGAATTATACGTACATGATCGTCAAGGCGACGCCCGGACATTAAGCCCAGCGGCAGGTTAAAGTCAAGGCCCGCTCAATGCATGCTACGCTCCCACCGGCTCGGGCAGCCCGCCCAAGGCGCCAACCGGACAGAGACTCTCGCCCGCCCGGGGGCTCAAAACCACGGCGAAACGGAACGCCGCCGTCTTGAGCAGATACCGCTCCCAGGGCCCGGGCCCGCAACTGCCCGACCCAATGCCGTTGTGGGCGAAGTCCAGATTGAACGTAATAAACTCCCGGGCCTGCAACTCATGCGTGTGCCTCGCGGCGTCCAGGTCGGCCGTCGTGAATCGATGGGCAGAGAAATTCAACTCCTGCCCCCCTGCCGCCGCCGCTGCCAAAACCCCCGCCCCACGCCCGTCCGTCAGGGCCACCCAGCGGACGTCCGTCCGGTTGCCGTTCTCCTGCGGCATGACGTACGGCCCCACACGCTGGGCCTGCTTGGTGTCGGAGTACGACTCGCCGGGCCCGCGACCATACCAGCGGCAACGGTCCAGGTCGCCCGGCACGGTCATTTGCAGCCCGATGCGGGGCAAGGTCGGGCACCATTCCCCCTGGGGGGTTCCGCTGACCTCGATCAACACCTGCCCGCTGCCGTAAACGGTGTAGACATACCGGCAGAGAAATCCGTTCGAACTCACCGGAGGGGCGATACGGCTATCGACCTCCACACGCACCGCCCGCCCCCGGGCCACCGACCGGACAGAGAACCCGTCCGTGCGATGTTGCAGCCTGTGCAGGCCGGAGTTACGCCATGGCCCCGCGTTGTCCCAACCGCGGTCGTTGTCGGTAATCGCCCGCCAGAAATTCAGCCTCGGCCCCGTCCGGAGCAGCGTCCGGCCGGCGGCGGCCCAGGAGGTTATCTGCCCCCGCACGGCGTCGAAGGCCAACTCGAAGTCTAACCCTCTTATCGTTACCGCGTTACCGGCCTCGACGAGCTCCACGGGCGGCATCGCCTTCACCGGCCTGGGCGGCACGGCCACGACCTTCACGGGCAGGGGCATCTGCTCCCACGCCACCTCGTGCCCCCGCGGGCCCCAAGGCGTGTCGGCGGCCAGGAGCAGCGACACTGTCAACTGGTAGTCGCTACCCGGTGACGACTTAGGCATCTCCAGCGGAATCGTCGCCGCCCGGGTCTGCCCGGGCTTGACCTTCGGGGGCGACATCGAGCCGCTCTGGAGGACCTGCCCGTTGCCCGTCACCGTCCATGAAAGCAGCAGGTGGTCCAGCCCCACAAAATCATACCGGTTCGTCAGCCGTATCGTGCCCTTGGCCAGATCGCCCGGCTCGATCTTGACCGGCTGGATGATCTTCTTATACTCGATCAGGCCCGGCGAGGGTCGGCGGTCGGGGAAGACCAGCCCGTCGCAGACGAAGTTGCCGTCGTTGGGCTCGTCGCCGAAGTCGCCCCCGTACGCGAAATACTCCCGTCCATCGGCGGTGCGGCGGCGGATGCCGTGGTCCACCCATTCCCAGATGCACCCCCCCATCAGCCGTTCGTACGCGAAGATGCCCTCCTCCCAATACTCCCTCAGCCCGCCGGGCCCGTTGCCCATCGCGTGGGCGTACTCGCACAGGAAGAAGGGCAACTGGGTGTACCGCATCGAGGGCCCGTCCCCCATGTCGATGGGCTCGACGCCCGCCCCGACGGCCTTGACGTAGTCGATGTGGCTGTACATACGGCTGTAGACGTCGGCGATCTTCACGGCGCCGTCGCCCTCGTAGTGGATCGGGCGGGGCGGGTCAAGCCCCCGCGCCCGGGCGGCCATCGCCGCGTGGTTGCACCCGAACCCCGCCTCGTTCCCCAGCGACCACATCACCACCGACGGGTGGTTCCGGTCTCGCCCCACCATCCGCTCCATGCGATCCACGCAGGCGGCCTCCCAGGCCGGGTCGTTCGCCGGGTTGCCCTGCCAGTCCTTCACGCACCCGAACCCGTGCGTCTCCAGGTCGCACTCGTCCACGAGGTAGATCCCGTATCGGTCGCACAGGTCGTACCACCGCGGGTCGTCGGGGTAGTGCGACGTGCGGACGGCGTTGATATTGTGCCGCTTCATCAGCAGGACGTCCTGGAGCATGGTCTCCAGCGGCACGGCCCGGCCCAGGTCGGGGTGATGCTCGTGACGATTGACGCCCTTGAGCTTGACGGGCCTGCCGTTGATGAGGAACCGGTCGGCGCGGATCTCGACCGTGCGGAAACCCACGCGGTGGGGAATCACTTCGATGACCTCGCCGGCGGCGTCCTTGAGCGTCAGCAGCAACGTGTACAGGTATGGGGCCTCGGCGGACCAGGTCCGAACGCCCTTGACGGGCAGGCGGGCCTGGGCGCGGGAGTCTGTCTCTTTCGCCTTGCGGCTGACGACGGGTCGCCCGCCGGCGTCGAGCAGTTGGGCCTCGATGGAGAAGCCCTCGCCCGCCCCGGCCAGCAACGCCGTCACGTGCAGCAGGCCGTCGGTGTACGTGGCGTCCAGGTCGGTCCGCAGTTGCACGTCGCGCACGTGGCAGGCCGGGCGGGCGATCAGGTGCACCGGGCGGAAGATCCCCGACAGCCACCACATGTCCTGGTCCTCGCAGTACGTGCCGTCGGACCACTGGAGGACCCGGACGGCCAGCACGTTTGGCCCGGGGCGAACCAGGGCCGTCACGTCGAACTCCGCCGGGATGCGGCTGCCCTTGCTGAACCCCGCCGGCTGGCCGTTCACCCAAACGTGGAAGGCCGAGTCCACCCCGTCGAACCGCAGCCACACCGTCCGCCCGGCCCAGTCTTCCGGCAGGGCGAACTCGCGGCGGTAGCTGCCGGTGGGGTTGTCCGTCGGCACGCGGGGCGGGTCCACGGGGATGGGGAACATGATATTGGTATAGTGCGGCCGACCGTACCCCTGCATCTGCCAGCAGCCCGGCACGGCGACGTCGTCCCAGGCCGAGGCGTCGAAGTCGGCGTCGCTCCCCCCGGCAGGCGCTTCGGCCGGCGAGGGGGTGTAGTGGAACTTCCAGCACCCGCTGAGCGGCAAGACCCAGGGCGAACTCTCGCCGCCCCCCGCGACGGCGGACGCCGCGTCGGGGTACGGCAGGAAACTCGTCCGCGGCGTCAGCCGGTGGCGGTGGGTCAGGGCGGGGTTTTACCAATCGTTCATGGCCGGGTTCCTTCCTCGGTAAGACCGCCGGATTCTCTCCCGCGGCCGGATCGACCGCCGACCCGGTCCGGGATAATGCAATTTGCTTGCTTTGCCTACCCCGGAAACCGATACTTCATGTGTAGGCCGTGATCCTCTACCGGTCCGATGCGGTTCGGATGCGACCCAGGCATTACCAGCGGAGACGTCCGATGAAACTGAATCCCCCCGCCTTTGAGGCCCTCGAGGGCCGCGCCCTGTTCTCAGGCAACATCGCCGCCGCCATGTCCAGCGGCAACCTCACCCTCACCGGCGACGCGCTGGACAACGCCGTGACCCTCACGCGCAACGGCGGCACGGTCACGCTCACGCCGGACGCGGGCACGTCGATCAACCATGGGGCGGCGGGGGCCCCGGTGGACCTGACGGGGGTTACCGGCAAGATCAACATTCGCATGGGGGCGGGCAATGACTCGGTGACCCTCACCGGGCAGGTGATCGCCGGTGTGGCCCAACCCTTCGCCGTCGGCGGGGGCAACGCCGACCTGGCGGT
>JAPLNA010000175.1:636-2131 GCA_026693065.1 Planctomycetota bacterium | reverse complement strand
CCCCCGGCCGTCGTGGACGTCATGGCCGGGGCGCCCACGCTGAGGTTCCGGGCGATGAGGGGGGTCATGGCCAGGAAGAACCCCGCCGCCAGGGCGCCCAATCCCACGGCCAAGGCGCGCAGGTTCTTGCGGTGAGTCAATAGGATCGCCAGGCCCACGCCGGCCAGGTACGCCCAGAAATGCGACTTCAGCAGGACGGCCGCCCCCGTCGCCGCCCCCAGCGCCAGCCAGCCCGTCCACCGCTTGCGATCCATCGCCCGGACGGTCATGTACACCAGGATCAGTCCGGCCAGGCTGATGAACGTCTCGCGGACGAGGACGAGCTCGTAGTAGAGGATGGGCCCGCATGCCACCGCGAGCGCCGCGGCGAGCACGGCGGTGGTCTCTCCGAAGAACCGCCGCGCCAGCAGGTAGATCAGCACGTTGCCGGCGACCCCGGCGAGCATGTGAAAGAGGAACATCCAGCGGACGTCCGGGCCGAACAGTTTATACACCCCGGCCAGCAGGTACGAATACAACGGGTCCTGGTAGAATCGCCCGTTGCCGCACCATTGTTCCCAGAGCTTGCGGGCGTCCTGGTCGCTGACTTCCTCCACTACCTTCCCGTCGACATTGACCTTGACCGTTGGCTCGCTCCGTTCGTTGGGATGCTTGGCGTAGTAGATCTGGGCCACCTCCTTGTGCCATCCGTGCAGGGGCATCTTGACGTCCTTGCTCAGCACGTCGCCGGCGGCGATCTGGCGGGCCCAGGAGTCGAAGAAGTTCATGTCGGACTGGTCCCACCTGTGCTGCCACAGGCACGGGCCCTGGCTCAACTGAAGGTAGTACCCCGCCCGCAGCAGGACCGAGGCCACGAGAATCGCCGCCAGGGTCCACGCCCGATGCCCAACCAGCCACCGGTCCAGACGGTCGAGGACCGAAGACGGGGAGGGCTCGACGGGCCGTTTGGCCGCCGGCGCCGGGTGGTTCTGGCCGCTGGGTTTCCGCGATGTCGGCACGTGTGGGTTCCTTCCTCCGCCGGCGGGGGGGGCGGAAAGGCATTGTAATCCAATCGGCCGGAGAGCGATTCGCCCCCGGGCCCGCCGCGAGGCCTGGGGCTAGTCCTGGGAGGCGCCGAGCCACTGGGCCAGTTGCCTGGCCCGAGTTGCATGCCCGAGGGTGGCGTCTTCCCGCCCCGCCCGTCGGCAAGACTCGGCGCACCGGAGTTCCCTCTGGCGGATCAAGTCCACGATCTCCTGCTCGCCCCCGACGAGCGGTCTCTCGATATTCGGCCTCGCCGTCAGGGGCAACTGGCATCGGAGGGAGTCTTCCATGATGTCGGCGGCCTGCGTCCACCGGCCCTCGGCGGCGGCCCGTTCGACCAGCGGGTCGTAGTAGAGACGGTAGGCGATGGAGAAGTCCGTGGCGCGAACGCGAGTACTCCCCGGCGGCAGGTGTCGCGAGGTCCACAGGCCCAGTACCACCAGGGCCGCCACCGCTGCCGCCGCCCGCCCGC
>JAPLNA010000175.1:0-625 GCA_026693065.1 Planctomycetota bacterium | reverse complement strand
CCGCGCCGTCCACACGATCGTCCAGGCCGCCAGGGGAATAACCGCCGCTTCCAGCGGACGCCGGTGGCGGCTGATCCCGTGGAAGAGCATCACGACCAGGAAACTGACCGCCACGAGCAGGTACAGCGGCCAGCGGGCGCGGAATTGTCCCAGTCCCACGAACACGCCCACCAGCGCCAGCGGGGAGAGCGCCCAGAACGTCACGGGCATGTCCGCCAGCACGGACGAGTGCAGCCGATAGTAGTCGAAGCAGGAGTTGCTGGGGAATTCGTACCAGTGCCAGGCGGCGTCGAACTTCCGACCCAACAGCCCGGCGTAGGAGAACGGGTCGGGGTGCAGGCAGAGGGTTTCGATCATGGTCGCCAGCATGGCCCCGCCGGTCTTGTCCATGATGTGGGCCGTTCCGGGGGGGTTCGTGTAGAACCCCCGGCAGGCGTATCCCGGGCCGGCATATCCGGGCGAGTTGGCGCCGATGAAGGTCAGGCCCCCGGCCGTCGTGGACGTCATGGCCGGGGCGCCCACGCTGAGGTTCCGGGCGATGAGGGGGGTCATGGCCAGGAAGAACCCCGCCGCCAGGGCGCCCAATCCCACGGCCAAGGCGCGCAGGTTCTTGCGGTGAGTCAAT
>JAPLNA010000174.1 GCA_026693065.1 Planctomycetota bacterium | reverse complement strand
CTTCGCGGCCCGCAAGAACCGCCGGTAGTAGTGATTGATCGATTGACTCCGGACGGGTGCTTCACCGCCCGCCCGGTTGGCTGAACACCGACAGAACCATGGCGACCGCCCGTCGCCATGGTTCCGTCGTTCTCAGTCCAACCCCCTCTTTCACGGGGTTGGAGCTTGACTTCCACCGCTTTCTGCCTATACTAGAGAGTACTTGCGAGCCGCGAGTGGTCAGAGGTCCCCCGAGACCTTGCCCGCACGCTGCCCCGCCATTCCGGAGGCTCAGGAGAGTTTGCATGAGATTGTCCCGTATCGCATTGTTCGTCGCTCTGGCCACGTTCGGCCTGACCCACCAGGCCCTGGCGACCGGCCTGCCCGTCCTGGGCGGACTGCTCTGTCAGTTGGACGCCACCGACGCGGCCAACATCACCTACGACGGCTCCAACAACGTAACCAATTGGGCCAGTTCGCAGGGCACCGCCACCGGGTTCGCCATAGCCCCGGTCGCCGGCCGAACGGGCGCCACCTACTCGGCCGCGGGCGGCGGAAACAACAACCTGCCGTGCGTGACGTTCACCCTCGGCAGCGTGCTGAGCCAGTACGCCGGCCCGGCGGATGGAACGACCCCCAAGACCGTGTTCATCATGGAGAACACCACCGACGTCAATAAGTACGGCGGCATCTGGGGTCGCTATAATCGCGACCGCGGCATCCGCTTCAACAACGACAACCCCGCCGAAGGCAGCATTTTCGGCGGCCCGGCGGTCGTGGGCACGGATCTGTACGCCAACCTCGGCCCCGTGGTGGCCGGGGGGACCCATCAGCTCATCAACGGCGTCTCCAGCACCGTGGATGCCATCGCATACAACCCCGCCGACCCCTACAGCCTCAACCCGTACACCCCCTACCGAAAGAGCATCACCACCGCGTTTAACGATTTCGGGATCAATGACCAGGGCACCGGCCAGGGCGGGGCCTACACCGAGAACTACTACTGGTCGGATACCGCCATCGCCGACGGCCGCCAAACCTGGCAGAACAGGAACTGGGGCACCCTGGGCGCCTATGCCTACGACCTCTATCCGGGCCCGACCTATCCCTCCAGCGGCGATCGCGCCATCGCCCTGGGCGCCTATAGCAGCGTCGATCGCGGCTGGGCCGGCAGTATCGGCGAGGTCCTCATCTACGACCGATGGCTCTCCGACGCCGAACGCCAGAGCGTCGAGAGCTACCTCGCCGCCAAGTGGCTGAGCGGCTCGAGCTGGCCCGGCTACCTCCCCGGCGACTTCAACCTCGACGGCGAGGTAGGCCCGGAGGACTTCGGCATCCTGAAGGACAACTTCGGCCTCGACGGCCTGCCCAGCGGCAACCACGAGAGCTGGACCTTGGGCGACGCCAATGACGACGGCGAAATCGGCCCCGAGGACTTCGGCCTGCTGAAGGACAACTTCGGCCTCGACGGCGGACCCACCGGCACGTACCCGCTGGCCAACGTCCCCGAACCGACCACCCTGGCCCTGCTGGCCCTGGGCGGCCTGTTCGCGGCCCGCAAGAACCGCCGGTAGTAGTGATTGATCGATTGACTCCGGACGGGTGCTTCACCGCCCGCCCGGCCGCCTGAACACCGGCAGAACCATGGCGACCCATTGCCATGGTTCTGTCGTTTTAACCCGGCCTCGGCCCGCCCGCAGGGAGACGGGCAGACGGGGGGCGACCGGCCCACACGGGGAAGACTTGCCCCGGCGATCTCAGGTTTTCCCTTGACATTCTCGCACATCTACGAGATAATGTGGTGTCAGATTCTTGAGGAAGGATTGTTCCGCGAGGTTGCCGGCAGGGCTTCGGTGTATGGAAGTCCAAGCATTTCCCTCACCGGCCGAGTTGTCTGTCAGGCCATGATCGAACATCAGAGTTAACGGAGTTCCCCGACGGGGGCGTACCGTAAGCGTCAGGAACCCCCCTGACACATTGTTCGGAATCTATTGCAAGGAGAGAGACGAATGAACATCAAGGCAGTACGAATCGTGTTGCCGCTGGCGGCTCTGCTGCTCGCCGCCCCGGCGATGGCAGACCTGATCTTTTCGGAAGACTTCAACAGCTACGCGGACGGGCTCCTGCTGCCGCAGGCGGCCGCAAAGTGGGAGTACAACTGGGCCGGGGCCAACTCTGGCTGGGTGTCCGGCGGCGTAATGTTGCAGGGAAATGGCACATTGGGGTGGAATGAACCCGATGTCAACTGCTTCTTCCCCAACATTTTCAGTGTTGCGAACACGGCAAGAATCGAATTCGACATGCGCGCGTCCAATGCCGAGACTACCGTGTGGATCGGTCCTGGCTCCAGGGATGGCAGCGGCGGCACGAGCATGAACTACAGCCAATCTGTTGGTGGCCAATGGGGACCTTATGCTAACCCCTTCAACAACTTCACGGCCTACCATGACGGTGCCTATGACTATGGCCATCAAGAGAACCCTGTCCCTGGAATGCTCATGGCAGATTTCCACCACATCGTCATCGACTTCACGAACACCGCAGGTGTGATAACCCTTGCCACGACCTGGGACGGTAACGCATTCGCGCCTCTGACGTCCACACCCACTTATCTGAATTTGAGCGTGACCGATCCTCGCGGTATATCTTCGATCGAGTTCATGTCGGCTGACTGGGGCGGTTATCCTGCGATTGCCGCCATCGACAACATCAAGGTGTACTCGGGCAGCATTCCGTCGGGCTGGGACTTCCTCCCCGGCGACTTCAACAAGGACGGCGAGGTCGGCCCGGAAGACTTCGGCATCCTGAAGGACAACTTCGGCATCGACGGCCTGCCCAGCGGCAACCACGAGAGTTGGACCTTGGGCGACGCCAATGACGACGGCGAAATCGGCCCCGAGGACTTCGGCCTGCTGAAGGACAACTTCGGCCTCGACGGCGGACCCACCGGAACGTATCCCCTGAGCAACGTGCCCGAGCCGACCACCCTGGCCCTGCTGGCCCTGGGCGGCCTCTTCGCGGCCCGCAAGAACCGCCGGTAGTAGCGATTGATCGATTGACTCCGGACGGGTGCTTCACCGCCCGCCCGGTTGGCTGAACACCGACAGAACCATGGCGACCGCCCGTCGCCATGGTTCTGTCGTTTTCAGTCCACCCCCTCTTTACGGGGTTGGAGCTTGACTTCCCCCGCTTTCTGCCTACACTAGAGAGTACTTGCGAGCCGCGAGTGGTCAGAGGTCCCCGAGACCTTGCCCGCGCGCTCGCGACGGAGGCCCCGCCATTCCGGAGGCTCAGGAGAGTTTGCATGAGATTGTCCCGTATCGCATTGTTCGTCGCTCTGGCCACGTTCGGCCTGACCCACCAGGCCCTGGCGACCGGCCTGCCCGTCCTGGGCGGACTGCTCTGTCAGTTG
>JAPLNA010000173.1 GCA_026693065.1 Planctomycetota bacterium | reverse complement strand
AGAAGGTTCAGCACTTGGTTCCAGTTGACTGGGCGATGAAGGCCGGCCGACGCGTTCCTGTGCCACGCCGATCGGACCACGGGAAAGGCCTACAACAAGTTCGCCGACTGGTCCGGCCTGGCCGAGGCGTTGAAGAAAGTGCGCGAGAACCTGCAGCCGATGTTCAACACCGGCACCGGGGACGCGCAGACCCCTGGTAGTGCCTGAGGCCGCTCGGGCGTAGGCAAGCCCGCCTCGTTATCGAGGCCCGTCGGTCGGGGCGAGCCGTGACCTTGCGCGTGTCCGTACGGCAGCGGCAAGAATCGCGGCGGGTGATGGTCCAGGATTCATGATCGGGGAATGTTCGGATCTCGCGCCGGCGCAGCCCGGGGCCGTTCATCGCGGAGCGACCGCCAAACACGGCAGAACACGTGGGCGGAAACGTATTGATCCCGGGGCACTTCAAAAAATTTGTGGTTTTTCCCTTGCGCGTTTTTCCCCCGTGCGCTACGGTAGGTCGATCTGCTACGAAGGAGCGGGAGAAACTCCAGATGGACGAAAACCACGGCTGGCTTCTTGATTCCGCATCGAACCGCTCCGCCACACGGCCTCCTCTCCCGAGGGGCAGCTCGTCCTTTGGCAAGGCAGACCTCCGCCGCCCTGAGCTGGCCGAGGACAAGGCCAACATGGCCGAGAGATGGCTGACCGTGGCCGGGGTCGCCGACCACCTGGCGGTCTCTCGCGACACGGTCGAGTCGCTGATCCGAGGCGCCGACCTGGTGGCCGTCGACGTCAGCCCGAACTACCGCGATCGGCGGCCTCGAGCCGCGTGGCGCGTTTCCCCCGCGGACCTGGAGGATTTCTTGGCGACCCGGCGAACTGGTGTGGCGGCGACGCCCGTCACCCGTCCCGCCAGGCGCCGACCCAAAGGGGACGTGGTTGAGTTTGTCTGAGAATTATGAAATGACCCCCCGCGACGGCGATCATGCCGCGCCGGTCAAGGAGACCTACCCGAATGTCGTTAGGCTCAGCTGAAGCTCATGTGGAATCTGCTGTGACCAGGTTGCCTGCTTCGCCCTCCCGGGCACCAGCAGAAATACCCGGCCTGACCCCGGCGGCGGACAGGGAGAAGGATATAGAGAGATCGGTGCATGAGTCACCGCCCGGCAGTGGCCGGAGCCCAGATGCTCCGCGCGGCCAGACGCCGGGCGGTAAGACAGGTTCAACAGCATCGGCGACCTCCGAGAAGGCTTCGGGGCCAGCAGAGGCCCCGCTGGCGGACCGCTCCACGACGGTGCCCACCGAGTCCAAGACCACCAGGGCTGCCTCCAAGGCCAAGAGCGAGGGCAAGGGCGGCAAGCGCGCGATCCCCGAGAAACGCCAGAATCCGCCAGCCGAACACCTGTGCCTCGATCCCGAGGAGATGAGCTACAAGAACGGCGTGCCTGGCAAGTACGTGTCGCCGTTCACCAAGGTCCCGCGATGGATCTATACGCGGACGGACATCAGCTGGAAGGGGAAAGCCGTCGCCCCGTATCTGCTGTCGCTGATGTTCGGGAAGACCCCCTGGCGGTGTCACGTCGGATCCGCGACCATGCAGAAGAGCCTCGGGGTCAGCCGGAAGGTCGTCGACGCCGGCGTCAAGGAACTGGAAGACGCCGGCATGATCGCGGTCGTCAGCGGCGGCAAGAACATCGCCAACGACTACTACTGGCTGAAGACGGCGGTCCCGAAGAGGATCATGGAGGCCGCCGAGGGGGGTATGTCCCCACAGAACGTACCCCCCGAAACGACATCTGAGGGTACGTCCCCACAGGACGTACCCCCGGAAACAGCCCCGGGGGGTACGTCCCCACAGAGCGTACCCCTGCTCCCACAGGACGTAGGTACGTCCCCACAGGACGTAGGTACGCTCCCACAGGACACCCTCTATTCCCCTCTTATTACCCCGTTCACGACCCTGAAGGGGGAGGGAACGGGGAGGGAAGAAGCAGCCACCGCCTCCGCCGCCCTTCGGGCGCTCGGCGGTGCGGAAGGGAAAGAAGCCGGGAGTCGGCCGCCGAAGACGGCGGCCTCCGGGACTTGCCCGAACCCGGATGGGGACGCACCGTGCGGGGCGCCGGCGACCAACCCGGCAGTGACCGCTGACGGCGACGAGACGTGCCTGACCATCTCGCGCGTGTCCGATGAGAACCTGGCGCTGTACGCCAACCCCGCTGGGCGCCGCGACTATCTGGAAACGTCGTTGACGATGTTGCCGGCGGAGTTCAGGGACCAGCGGCTCGACCATTACTCGGCCGAGGTGAGGGCCGTCTTCGACGGGTGGTTCGCCGCCAAGGGCAAGCAGCCCATGGTCATCCTGTACTCGGAGACGCCCGGCACGGGCAAGAGCAGCCTGATCGCGGCGATGTTCATCGACCGGATGCGGCGGCTGGGCCTATACGTGCGGGACGTCACGAGTTCCGGGTACTCTAGAGCCGCCATGTTCGTCGACCTGCAGCGGTTCCTTACGCTGTCGAAGAGCAAGGCGCCGGTCCACGACGGCGATGGCAACCTGATCGAGGGCGACTGCGTGGGCAACGAGTTCAACCGGGGCTTGCGAAACGCGACGGTGTTGTGGCTGGATGACGTTCTCTCCGCCGACTTGCCCTCCGCGGACCTGCAGGGCGTCCGAGCGCTGCTCAAGGCCCGGTGCGCCGAGCGCAGGGCCACGCTGATCACGACCAACCTGTCCCGGAAGAAACTGATCGACGCGTTGGGGCCCGCGGTGTGGAGCCGCGTCAAGGGCGACTACGTCTACCGGGTCAGTGACGACGCGGTCTACCGCGAGGACGCCCGCGCCAGGCAAGCTACCCCGGCGTTCCAGGCCTTGGTCGCCTGTAACGAGCAGGTGCGAAAGCATCGCGAGACCGACTACGCGGCCCAGCGCGAGGCCGCTGATCAGGCCCGACAAGAGCAACAGGCGGCCGCAGCGAAAGCCGCGGCGACGGCGAAACGCCGAGCCCAGGGAATCACCGAAGTGGATGACCTGCACGAGGAGGCCCTCGGCGAGGACCGCAGTCGCACGGATACGATGAAATGCGAGGCCGCGAGGGCCGCGAAGACCAAGGCCGACGCGGAAGCCGAGGCCCTCAAGAACACCCCGGAGTATAAGGCCAGGTGTGCGGCCAACTGGGAACCGCTTTTGTCGGTGTTCCTCCCACCCAAGTCGAAGGCCAACCCCTTTGGCGCCCTTTGGCCGCCGATGCCACCATCGTCTCGACCGCCGTTCGTGCCTCCCACCCCTGTCACGGCACCCCCAGGCCCGCCGCGGGCGGCGGCGTGGACGATCCCGGCATTGGCGGGAACGCCTGAGGAGGGAAGCGGGTGGCAGGACTCCGACAACGACGACGACGACGAGTACGGGGACGCCAGCGAGGCCTGCGTGGAAGACGATGACGACGGGGACGACCCCGAAGAGGCCTATCTGGCGGAGGAAGGCCTCGACGATGAAGGCAATGGCGACGCATGGGCCCCGCGGGGAATCAACTGCTGGGGGCAGGACGAGACCCCCAGCCCCAGCTCCGGAGCGTGAGCATGACCATGATCAGTGTGAACGAAATCTCCGTCGTCCCGCCAATGACCGCCGCCGGTGTCGAAGTACCCGAAGTGCCCGCGGCTCGTGAAGCTGCCGCAGGTGAGATGCCCGGGCAGCCCAGGGCCATCACAGAACCGTCGGGGCCCCCGGCGGCAATCTGTTCGTCGGCTT
>JAPLNA010000172.1 GCA_026693065.1 Planctomycetota bacterium | reverse complement strand
TGGAGATACCCGTACCCGTTCGTCTCGGCATAGACCCCCGCGCCGATCATGATCGTACAACCCCCGTCCACCGGCACGTGCGTGGCGGCGTACTGGATAGTTCGCCACGGTGTCGACGGGTCCGTCGGTTGTGCCGACGCGTCGCTGCCAGTGGTGCTTACGTAATACACGACGGTTGGAGCCGAGGTCCCCATGTCCGGGTCCGCCACCCCGCCGGCCAGTAGCAGGCGGGGCTCCAAGGCGTCCATAAACACAGCCATCTGCCCGGTAGACCAACCGTGGCGTTCCTCGTGCCACTTTCTTGCCCGCATCCCCGCCTGTTGGTAGATTGGCAGGCATGGAAAAGGCACGAAAGAAAACCGAGGCAGAGGTTGACGTTCTGCGGGCTGCGGTGTTGGCTGCTGTTCCCGTGGGCAAGAAGAAGGCCAAGAGGAAGCAAGAAATCCGATGGGCGGTTTCGTCGGTACGTTCCCCTGCCAGAGTATTCGACAAGCAGGAAGCGGCGGCAAGGGCGGTAGTCCTACGGGCTATCGGAAAGGCGGGGGCAGAAGCCATACGGGACATCTGCGAGGACAGCGATATTGCCCCTGTGCTTGCCAAACTGAAGGAGGAAGGGGCAGTACACGGGGAAGGAACAGGAAGCAGGTTTAGGTACTGGCGGTAGCGGCCTTAGCGGGGCGGGTTCTTTCGTGCGGGGTTGGCGTATGCGGGGCTATCGGGGGCAGGTTCTCGGGGCCACCCCTTGCAAGGCGCAGGGCAGCGGCGTAGAGTGGCAGGCATGAGCGAGATACAGCCAGAGAACACGAAGGCGCAAGGGGAGGCTTTGCGGGCTGCTGTATTGGCCGCTGTTCCCGTTGGCAGGCAGAACGCCAAGGGCAAGGCAGACATCCAAAAGGCTGTTGGGGGGGACGTGAACGTAATCCCCGTGATTATCAAACTGCTGGAGGATGGGGCGATCCGAAGAGTGGGCAGCAGGCTAACCACCCTGTACTATCGGGAGTAGCCCTGTGGCGAGGGTGATGCGGCCTGGCCCCGATTATTTTGGCGGGGATGGGCGATGGGGCTGGGCGGCTCTGCCAACTTGACGTTCAGGGGGCTTGACGGTTTTCGAGGGCTTGGGGTAAAATGTTCGCACCCACGCCCGTTCGACGGGCTACGCCCATTGCCTGTCGAACGGTAAACCGGCGGCTCTCCCACCCGCCGAAAAACGGAAGGTCTCCCCGCCTTCCGAACTGTAGCGAACAGGTCTCCCCCCTTTCAGTTCGCTGCATCTTTTTCTGGGCAGTGACTCTCGAAGAAATCCGCCGCCCCGCTTGCCTTCCTGACGTGCAGCGTATAATGGCGTAGAAGACGGGATAAGGCCCGTCCTTGGCGGCAAACTGGCATCCTCCGCACGTCAGTCTGCCGCCTCTTTTTTGCGAGGGGGGAAGGGGAGAAAAAACCCGCCGAACGGCTTGTCTTCCCGGCGTGCTGCGTATAATCAAGCAGACGGGCCAAATCACCCGTCGCTCGGCGACAGACCGACCTCTCTATGCCAGTCTGTCGCCTTTTCTTTTCAGAGGGGGCAGCGGGCGAAGACAATGCCCCAAGAGGACTCGCCGATGAAGAATCTCGTGTCGCTGCTGCTCGTGATCTCCGGGCTTGCCTGCACCGATGCCACCATGAGCAGGCCAACCACTCAGCCTACCGCCCTTGGCCCCGGTGACCACGTTCGCACCCTGACGGTCGATGGTAGGAGCCGGTCGTATCTCGTGCATGTCCCGCCCCAGTACGACGCCACGAAGGCCACGCCGGTCGTTCTGATCTTCCACGGTGCAATGATGAGCGGCCAGATGATGGTCAAGTTCTGCGGCATGAACAAGACAGCGGACTCGGGGGGATTTGTCGCCGTCTATCCGAACGGAACGGGCTTCGGGAGTTTCAACGCCGGGATGAGCCCCCCGGTCATCACCCGGATCATCGAAGTTCACCGTCCGACGTGTACCGGCGGGTGCTCTCCCACAGCACGGTCGGGAAGGCGCCTGGTTAACCCCGAGAGCGCATTCGTGAGCTCAACGGCGTGTCCCGACGGGTTCGGGGGCGATCGTTGATCCTGGGGGCGCCTAGCGCGCCTCCCGGGCGCCGGGCTACGCGTGGGGCTCGGCAGGAGGCGACGTGGCCACCGGCTTGGCCCTTTTGTCGAGGTCGATGACGTCCTTCTCCGAGTTAAAGACACCATCCGATTGAAGGCTCATGGGCCGTTCCGTGGCATCGCGGTAGGTGGCCTTCTCGGCGCCGAATCGCAGGATGCCCAGTCTTCTTAGCCAGTCGAGCAGTTTCATGGCGTTTTGTCCCTTCCGACAAGACTTCCGTACTGTTCATCGGAAGATTACACCCGATGATCTCGGACATTCTATGGCATCGAAGCGGAATCGCCGCCAACCACCTGCAGCCTCTGCTTCAGCAGCGTTACCCGCCGCCGGGCGTCCACGTTCCTGACGGCCATGGCCAGGGCCTTCTGGGCTCCCACCAGCACGACCAGCTTCCGCGCCCGGGTGACGCCGGTGTACAGCAGGCCCCTCTGGAGCATCATGAGCCTTTACGAGACTCGTAGCGGGTCCGATGCCCCGAAGTTGTCAGGCAAACACCGTAGGCGATGAAAAACAGAGTACTTGTGGCGGTTTCTTGTTGACACATTGGCAGATCGTGATATACTTGCGGGTGCTTCAGTTGGCTCAAGCTCGCTCATGGAAGCGGTGAGGCTTGATCGATCCGTCGGAAGAAGTGGTCTGCTCGCTCGCTCGGATCGACACATAAGGCCGGTTCGCCCCGTCGGGCAGAACTCTGATTCATGCCAAGTTTCCACGCCGTTTGTGTCAGTCACTGCTCAGTGCTGCCTTCGGCGAATCGGATCGGCTGGGTCGTCCGCTCAACGGCCTACCTGATCGGCTGGCGTGTCCGCGAGGTTTTGGCGGATACGGGAACAGGCCGCTCAACTGTTTCCCTTGCTTGAGGCTTATGCTCGGCTCGCACGGTGCGCTCCGGGTTGACCGACGATGTCAGCGACGGCGTGAAAACGCATGAATCCAGACGGCCCGAAAATGCGAGCGAATTGGGCGGCGTTGGCGGGCGTGGCGAGGGCGTGGTTGGGTGATGGTTCATGATCAGTGGCGACGGGGTATCGGTCGTTGTCGTGGG
>JAPLNA010000171.1 GCA_026693065.1 Planctomycetota bacterium | reverse complement strand
CACGACAACGACCGATACCCCGTCGCCACTGATCATGAACCATCACCCAACCACGCCCTCGCCACGCCCGCCAACGCCGCCCAATTCGCTCGCATTTTCGGGCCGTCTGGATTCATGCGTTTTCACGCCGTCGCTGACAACCGGTTTCAGAGGCTCGCCAACGGGCTGGTTTTACCCCCGATTCTTCCGCGTTGAACGCCCGAGAACGACCGTCGGAAGGCTCTGCTTGCCCCGATCTTGGACGCTGCCGGAGGCCAATTCCCATGCCCGAATCCTCGCCGCGAAGGTGCCGGAAACCGCCCGGAATCGTTCCGTTCTTGGCCTTGAATCCCACCAGCCGCGCAAGTCATCTTTTGTCCACCCCATTGGGGGTGCCCCATATAGCGTCGGCTTCAAGTGAGAAGACCGACCCTATTTCTGTGTCTAATAGCCTGTACAGGCTTACGTTACAGAAATGAGGCAAAATGGCCAACCTCGCCAGCCCCTCTGCACCGTCGGCGTCAACTTACCATTTCCGCCTCGGGCGGCAGGCTCCATGATCTCGGATACCTAAACAGAAACGGGCAGTTCTGCACGGCCATCTGGGCAAACCAGGGCCGCCTGCCGAGGGTATCGGGACGGGCGCAGGGACCGGAATCAGGCCCGCTTGCCCTCGCGGCGACCCCCGGCAGAGCGGCCCGAGTCCTCCTGCAACCGTCACTCGAATCGGACCCTGAAACCGCTGCTCCGGAACAAGGCGACAGCCTGGTTGAGTTCCCGGACGATCTCGGCCTTGCCGGGCGTCAGATCATGCCCCGTGGCAAACTCCATCGCCCGTTGACGGAAGCGTTCCTCCAGCAGCTTCCGCTGGCCGTTGTGCAGCAGATCCGCGATCTTCGGGGCGGCCGTCGACTTGGTCATCATGTCGATGCTTCCGGGTTCAACGCTGAAGGCCAGCAACCGCGGCTCAGGCAGCCGGACGAGGATCGTGTCGCCATCACGCCGCAGGTCGGAGGGCGTGACCTTGTCCAGGTCGATTCCGTAGAGCATCTCGGCGACGCCCCACAACACGCCTCGCCAGTGCCCCAACCAGTCTTCTTCTTCGTACTGGACGACGACCTGGAGGGTGGTCTTGCGGACGACGAGGAACTTGACGGCTTCGCTTCGCAACAGGCTCAGGGTGGTCCGTTCGACGTCCGTTCGGGAAGTCTGCACGTAGCGCCACAGGAAGAAGACCGCCGAAGCGAGACCAACAATGAGGACGGCCCAGCCCATACGGGCAATGACCTTGCCGGCAGGCGGTCGATTCACGCACATGTTTGACCCTCCCGTGCATGGTGGGGAATAGCGGATGAACTTCAGCAGCTGGCCATGCGGCAGAGGGCCAAGATAACGAGCACGATCAACGCGATGCCGATTCCTTTCATGGGGTGTGTCCTTTCGGGTTGGAGGAAGAAAGATGGTGCTGACCTGCACGGTTGGACCGCAACAACTCGGCGATTCATACCGCCGGCCGGCGATCCAGACTGGAAGTCCGCGTGCAGGCGGGCCCTTCGGCGGGAAAGTCTCTGAGTCTCTGGTCGGAACGGGGCGTCGGGTTATCAGGGGGTTGCCTCCGCTATAGCGAAGATAAATGTCATGGTTGGCTTCGCGGAGGGAAGGCAACGGTTGTCGAACGGTGTTTCGCATAGACGACGGCGATAGCCTTGGCAAGGCACCCAACCTGTTGCCGGAATGAAACCGCCCCCCACCCCGGGCAACAGTGATGCAAGCCCCCGTGGGATTCCCATTCTCCTCAAGGCTTCTGGGGCGTGGGGGCGTCCTTGACGCGGTAGACGGTGATCCCCGCGAGGCCTTCGGTGCAAAGCCGATCGGCCACCACGTGAGCCGGCCCTACGCTCAGATACCGAGCACCCAGAGCGGAGGCACTGTAGAGCGGATGCGGTCGCCCGACCAGCTCGACCGTCTGTATCCGCCGGCCGTCGGAGGTCCCCAGCAGCGCCACTAACATGCCGGTTCCAAAGGTGGTCCCGCCCACGGTCACCGCGACAGTCGCCCCGGCCTGGGTGAGCGGAAAACTTGCCGTGCTGAGCTCCTGGTTCAGGTCCTTCCAGCTCGCTCGTCCAGTGGCGGCGTCGACCTTATGGATCGACATCGGATGGGCCACTACTTGTCCCATTCGCAGGTCGGTTCGCAGGCCCAGCACATTGCGTCCGACCGCGAGGTAGAGGGCCCCGCCGTCGGCGTGGACGGCACAGACCGAGCCCT
>JAPLNA010000170.1 GCA_026693065.1 Planctomycetota bacterium | reverse complement strand
GGCGACGTCGACCCAGTTGGAGAAGTACGAACTGTAGGCGAAGACGTAGCCGTCGGCGTTTTCAAAGCCGCCCAGGAGGGCGTAGGACGGCGAGGCGGCGCCCAGTAGGGCCAAGAGAACCAGGCAGAGGACCAGTGTGCGTTTCATGGGTAAGCTCCTTATTCTTTTCGTGAACGGATCAGTTTCGGATCGCTCTTCGGGGCGTTCCAGAGCATCTGGAACCAGCGGCCCCGGTCAGGAACGCCGCCGCGAGAGCCCGCGTTTCAGGACCGCCAGACCGCCCATGGCCAGCAGGGACAGCGTGGCCGGCTCGGGGACAGTGCTGTCGCTCACGATGCCGTAGGTCACCGGTTGCACCGCTCCGCCGATGAGGGCACACCCGGGAGAGCCGTTGGCGGCAAAGTAGGTGGCGCCATTGTTTCCTTCCGTGCCCAGCTCGGGCACAATGACGGAAGGAAGGGGAGTGAAGGCAGGAAGGCCGGTATCGGCGAGCGGGACGGGCGTCTCGCCCACCTCGGGGAGATCCGAGAAGAAGTACGCCTGGCCGTTGCCGACCGCATCGTTGTCGAACCGCACGATATCGGTTGGGGCGCCGGTGTTCTCGATAAGGATCAGGTCCCCGCGTGTCACGGTGAAGGGCAGCAGATACATCAGGGTCGCCTGGCCGGAGAACGGCTCGACCGCGGAGGGAACGAATGGAACCGGGGCGCCATTGAAGAGGCCGTTGCCGTACTCGTCGAGTTGAATGACCAGGTTCTGAGCCTCCGAGGTGGCGGGGGCGGCCAGGGCCAGCGCCAGGCCAACGCAGGCGATGAGGATGTGGGTGCGAATGTTCATGTCTTTGCTCCTTGGTTTTCCAAGATTGGTTTGTCGCGCGACGCCGCGCGATCGTGTCGTGAGAACGGGCGATTCGTGAGGTTCCAGGGCGTTCATTGGCCTCTTCGCCTCAGGATCGCCAGGGCGCCCAGGGCCAGCAGGCTCAGCGTGGCCGGCTCGGGGGTCGGGTACTCGGAGACGATGACCTTACTGGCGAACGGCACGCCGGAAAGGCCGGTGTAGCGGAGGGTCTTCTGGATGGTGACGAGGGTTCCCGGCGGAAGGGAGTTGAAGGTGAAGTCGATGGTCCCGCCGGTGGCCAGGGTCGCCGGCGTGGTCGCGATGGTCAGGCCGGGGGCGGGCAGGCCGTTGGCCAGCAGTGTCGTCGGGGCGATCCAGTCCCATTCCGGCGAGAGCAGGCTCTCGTGCCAGTCGGTCCAGGGCAGCGTGGGGGACACCTCGAGGAGTTCCTGGACGGTGAAGGTGTCGCCCGGATTGGCGTAGACGACTCCGCCTCCGATGTTCATGTCGCCGACGAGGATTTTGCCCCAGGCCGGGCCGTTGGGGTCCAGCTGCACGGGAATCCACGGGTAAGTCGGGTTGCCGCTGTCGATGCTCCAGCCGGTGACGGGCACGCCCACGCCGGGGAAGAGGTTGGGCAGAGAGCCGAGGTTTCCGACGCCCTGGGCGAAGGCGCCCGGGGCGGCCAACAGGATCAGCACGATCACGATGGAAATTGTCCGGGTATTCGCGTTCATTGTCATGGTCCTTCAGGAAGAAGTTGTTGGTTGTCTCGCGGGTGTGTGGCGGGCGGGTTCAGGCGCGGCGCCGTCGGCGCAGGGCCGCCAGCCCTCCCAGGGCCACCACGCCCAGGGTCGCCGGCTCGGGAACGGTGTAGAGCTCGAAGGCCAGATCCTTGGAGTAGGCGCCAATGCCGGTGGGGCCGTCGATGTTGTCGATGTAGTTCTGCGGCGCGAAGCCCGGCTGCTGGAGGGTCAGCCCGCCGGCGGCATTGGGCGTCACGATCAGCCCGCCGACGACGGCGTCGTCCTGGAAATGCCACACCGACAGCGGATTCAGGGGGCCCGAGGGGCCGATGTCGCTCTCGCCGGGCAGGACGGCCGTCGAGGCCAGCAGGTCCGGAACGGTGTAGTCGCGGTCGTGCCAGCCCCAGGCCAAGGCCGGGTCGTTGGTGAGGGCGACGATCTTGAGCCAGTACACGGTGTCCTTCTGCTCGGGGAAGGGAATGGCCAACTCGGCGTTGTACTTGTAGAGATGCTCAGGCACGTTGCCATTCACCAGCGTCTCGGTGAACGTGCCGGAGCCAGGGGACAGCGAGCCGGCGGTGACGATCTGCGACAGCAGCGGGGTTCCGGGATGGCTTGGGGCTCCCGGCTGCGCCGGCACATCCGTCTCGAACGAAATCAGGAATTGCTGCGCCGGATTCACCGGGGCTCCCCCGCCGATGTACGAACCCCACCAGGCCACGTGTACGACCGGCTGACTGACCTTGTCCGAGAAATCGTCGGCCATGTACCCGCCGGTCCAGTCAAGCAGCGTTCCGGCCGTGTTGAAATTGGCGAAGGCGATGCTTCTTTCGTCGTGGCCGTTGTAGATCGCCCCCTGTATGGCCAGGTTGTCGAGGGGCAGTTGCTGGAACTTCAGGACCTCCCCCGGCAAGGGGTCGGCGGGGCTCGTCGCCGCGGCCAGGGCGATCGTCAGAACGGTCAGCAGGATGTTGTTGGTGGTCTTCATGATTCTGTCCTTTCCTTGTTAGTGAGCCGCTTCCGGCTCGTTATGGCGGTTTCGGTTTGCTTGTCGTCTGGTTGCTTCTTCCTTCGCCTGCGTAGCGAGGCCGGGGCGTCGAGGCCAAGTTGGCTCACGGTCGCCGGTTCGGGCACGGGGTTTTCAAGATGCTCCCGCCGTGCTCAACGCGGCCTGTTGTGACAGCTCTCGCTCAGGCCACCATCTGGGAGCTCGGGCTTGCGACGGCCGGGGCCCAGCCAAGCCGCCGGGCGCCTCTGTCCGGCGAACTGGACAGCGCCCGTCGATCCCGTTCTGCTTCCACAGCCGCCTGGACGTCGGCGTCGCCCAAGACCCTCAGAAGCAACAATTGCTGCCCAGTCATGTTTCTCAGTTCCGTCTTCATGAGATGCCTCTCGTTCATTCCGATCAGGTTCACAGCTACAGTTCGTGGACAACTTCGGCGGATGGGCACACGCCCAACGCCTGCGTAAGCCGTTCCAGCGTCACGGGGCGAGGCAGATACACCCCCGCTCCCGCACGCCGGGCAGAAAGCTCCCAGGAAGCCACATCCGGCGGGCCGACGGCCAGCAGCCGCCGCAACGACGGCAGGGCCGCCAGGCGAGCCAATATCGGCTCGTCGCGATCCATCAACTCCACGGCCACGACGGCGGTGTTGACGATCTCGGTTCGCAGCACGCCCAGGACCGCCTCACACGTGCCTGCCAGACGAGGCCGGTAACCCAGACACCGCAACATCGCCGCCAGGTCGGCGGCGGATTGCGGGACAGTTTCGGCCAGCAGAACGGGGTTGTCATTTCGCATCAGCATTTACTACCTCCTGGGCGACTGACCGACCGGCCAGCCGCCAGTACATCGCTTCGCTGCACGCGATACACAAAAGCAACGGTGGTGCCAGAGGTAGGACGCAATGGGAGAATGACTCTAACAGCTTTAACCAGAACTGGTTGTGTATGGGTATTGCTGCACGGTGCGGAACAGGCCTGCGGAACCCTGTGGGCCGATTCGACACGCCCGGCTCGGGCGATCTTGCCGTTGGCCAAGTGCTGGCATGGGGTTAGCGTCGGTGGGCCGATTCGACACACCCGTGGGCCGATTCGACACACACAGCCTGGGCGCGCGAAACGACCCGGCGCGGGAGGCGTCGGGTCGCCGTGAGGGTTGCGGGCGGGCTAACGGAGATCGTATTGCCGCATGAGCCGCCAGAGGCTCTTTCGGCCGATGCCCAGCATCTCCGCGGCCTGGGTGCGAACGCCGCCGGAGGCCCCCAGGGCCAGGGCGACATGCCGGCGGACGGCTTCGTCAAGAGAAGGCAATGTGCTGTGGGAAGGTTCCGCCATGTGCGTGAACAGGTCATCGGGCAGATCTTCAGGCTCGATCACGGGGCCGTTGCCCAGCACGTAGGCCCGTTGGATCACGTTGCCCAGTTCGCGGACGTTCCCGGGCCAGTCGTGGGCCGTCAGGG
>JAPLNA010000169.1 GCA_026693065.1 Planctomycetota bacterium | reverse complement strand
TGCTGGCCATCGCGGTGGTGGTGATCCCTCTGTCGGCCCTGATGATCGTCATCGGCGAGCTGGTCCCCAAGACGCTGGGGATCAAGCACCCCGAGTGGGTCTGCCTGGCCCTGAGCCCGGTCATGCGCGCCACCGCGTGGATTTTCTACCCGCCGGTACTGGCCTTCGAGGCCATCACACGGCTCATCGTCCGCCTCGTCGAACGACGCATGCCCGCCAGCATGGGCAAGCCCTACGAGATCGGCCTGGCCGAACTCCGCGCTCAGACCTATGCCCTCCGCACCGGACGCATCATCGGGGCCGAGCAGGAACGAATCATCCTGGGCGCCAGCAACCTCTCGACCATGCGGGTCAAGGACATCGCCGTCGCCCCGGACGAGATCGTGATGCTCAGCGCCGACGCCCCGCTGACGGACCACTTCGTGATCGTGCACCTGGAAGCGTACACGCGGTTTCCCGTCACCCAGACCCCGGGCGACCCGCAGGGCATCATCGGGTACGTCAACCTGAAGGAGTTGATCTTCCTGGCCAAGATGTTCCCGACGAACCCCAGCCTCCGCCAGATCACGCGGCGGCTGCTCGAGATCTCGCCCGAGGCCAAGGTCGGCGACGCGTTCGCCCGCATGATGCGGGAGCACGTCCACCTGGCGCTGGTGCGGGAGGAAGACGGGGCCGTCGGGGGCATTATCACGCTGGAGGATATCCTCGAGGAAGTCGTCGGCGACATTCAGGACGAGTTCGACCGCATTCCGCGTCACATCACGTCGGCGGGTTCGCAATGGGTGGTCGGGGGCGGGGCGACTCTGGCACGGCTGCGGGAGGCCACCGCCCGCGCGGACCTGGGCGCCCCCGAGCCGGGCGAGATAACCTTCACCGACTGGGCCCGCCACCACCACCCCGAGCCCCTTCGCGGCGGGGACACCATCGACATCGACGGGGCCCGCATCCTCATCCGCAAGGTCCGCCGCCAGCGCATTCTCGAGGCCCTCCTGGAATTCCCCGCCCCGTGAGCAACTAAAGTTGAACCGCCGCCTGCCGATTACGTATCATTAGACGATGCGCCACGGTTTTACAGTCTCCGACTTGCACCTGTTCACCCACTGGTCCACCGCCGCGCGGGAGATGCCCGCGATTGTCGCGGCGGCCCGGCGGAGCGACTTCCTCGTCCTCAACGGCGACATCTTCGATTTCCGCTGGAGCACGCTGCCCACCCTCGAGCGGACGGTGACGGCCGCCGTGGGCTGGCTGGACGAACTGGCCGCCGCCTGCCCCCGCTGCCGCGTGGTCTACCTGATGGGTAACCACGACCGGATGTCGGCGATGACGGCCCCGCTGGCGAAACTGTCGGGGCGGCGCGGGAATTTCCTCTGGCACAGCTCCCACATGCAGATCCACGGCGCCCTGTTCCTCCACGGCGACCTGGCCCTCCGGGCCGACCTCGCCAACCCTTTTCAGCGGACCCTCCGCGGCAAACAGTGGAAGCCCGGCCCGGCGGCGAGGATGATCTACCGCTCCCTGACGGCCGCCCGCGTCCATTGCCTGGCCAAGCGATTCAACAGCCCCCGCCACTGCGCCAAACGCATCCTGCGGTCGCTGGCCCAGCACGGCGAGGGGCTCGACCGGAGCATCCGCGACGTGTACTTCGGGCACACCCATCGCCCCTTCCACGACTTCATGTACGACGGCGTCCGCTTCCACAACACCGGCGCCGCCATCCGCGGGCTGCGGATGAACCTGCTCGAGATACGGCTCTAGCAAAGGCCGCCAGGAACTCGGGGACGCCCCATCTCATCGCCTCACAGGAGCGGGCTGAAAAGCTTCGCGACGTTGCTGGCCAGGCGCCGAACCGCCGGGCGGCCGCGGAAGGCCTCCAGCGTCAGCAACCGCGACGACTGCTTGTACAACTCCTGCTGGCGCCGCAGCACCCCCACGGCGCCCGGGCCATACAACAGCAGGTTGATCTCGAAGTTCAACTCGAACGACCGGATGTCGAAATTGCTCGAGCCGATGAGGGCGATCTCGTCGTCGACGTTCATGGTCTTGGCGTGGAGTAACCCGTCGTGGAAGAGGTGAACGCGGGCGCCCATCTCCAACAACTCGCCGGCGTAGGCCATGCTCACGGCGTGGACGATGCGGTGGTCGCCCCGGCGCGGGAGAATCAGGTCGATCTCCACCCCCCGGTGCAGGGCCGTCTCGCACGCCTGCAACAGCGGCTCGTCGGGCACGAAGTACGGCGTGGTGATCGTCACGTTCCGCCGCGCCCCGTGGATGGCGTCGACGACGATGCGTTGATAGTTGCCCGTCGGGTAGTTGGGGCCCGAGGGCAGGGCCTGGACGGGCACGGCCCCGCGGATCGCCGGATCGGGGAACAGCTCCCGGGTCTCGAGCAACTCCTCCGTCTCGAAGTACCAGTCCGAACAGAACACCTCCTGCAGTTCCCAGACCACCGGGCCCGTCAGGCGGAGCATCACGTCGCGCCACTCCATGCCCTTTCGCCCGTAGGTGGCCTCGATGATGTTCTGCGAGCCCGTGTACGCCGTCCGACCGTCGATCACCGCCAGCTTGCGATGGTTCCGCAGATCGATCCTCGCCATCAGCCGCCGCAAGGTCCCGACCTCCAGCGCCGTCGTCAGCTCAATGCCCCGCGCCCGAATCTCCCGCGCGTGGCGGCGAAGCAGCGGACGCGAACCCACGGCGTCCACGAGCAGCCGGCAGGTGACCCCCCGCCCCACCGCCCGCGTCATCGCGTCGAGCACCTTCCCGCCGGCCCGGTCATTCTCGAAAATGTAGAACAGCAGGTGCACGTGGTGAACGGCCGCGTCAATGTCCTCCGTCAGACGGTCGATGGCCACGTCGGCGCGGGCGATCAGTTCGAAGTCGTTTCCGCCCAGGACGGGCATTTCCCCCAGCGTGGTCGCCAGCGCCAGCGACCGCTGGGCCGCCGCCCCCATCTCCGGCAAGGCCACCTCCGCGTGCGGTGATCGCCGCGCCAGCCGCCCCTCCAACTCATGACACTTCGCCGCGTACTGCCGCACCCGCTTACGCGGCAGGCGATACCGCCCCAGGAACGTGTACAGCACCAACCCGATCCACGGCTCGAAGAAGATCACCACCAGCCACGACATCGCCGCCACCGGCCGCCGGCGACGCGTGACCACCACCAGCATCACCAGCCGAATCGCCCATTCGCTGGCGATATAGAAGATTGTCCAGTCAGGAAACTTCACCACTCACCTGCCACGTGCGATCGCGACATGCCGCCACTTCGCCACCGTCCCGGCCCGACCGCCGCGCCAGGGAACGGACACCTATCATACGCCCGGGGCCTCGCCCTGGCAATCCCCGTCCCTTCCCCCTTTCCTCCTTTCGCCCGCCCGTGTATGCTCTTGCCGTTGACAATCTACCTTGCAGGAGTCCGACGATGTCATTTCAAGACGGCTGGTCCGCCATGCACCTCGACATGCCCCCTCGCGTCCCCCGCACCGAATACTCCATCACCGGGCACTGGGAGGTCCTCAAGGCCGTCACCGGCATTGACGTGACGAAAGACTCCCCCGGCGACGTGCAGTGGCAGGCGGCCCGGGAGTTCATGCGGAAGTGGAACTTCGACTTCTCCTGGAGCATCGTCGTCGGCAACCAGTACTTCGGGCGCTGGCAGACCAACATGGGCCACGCCGAATACGCCGCCGGCGGGGTCGACCGCAACGACAACATCACCTGCCCCTTCACCGATCCCGAGCAGGTGCTGAACTTCGACCCGGAGAAAGAATTCGGCCCCATCGACAAGGCCGCCCTCACCCAGGCGTATTCCAAGAACTGGAAGGACCAGCGCGACAGCCTCGACCAGGTGCCCACCACCGGCGTCTACACCACGATGCTCTCGGGCCTGATCGCGATCTTCGGCTGGGACATGCTTCTGCTGGCCGCCGGGACCGACCAGAAACGCTTCGGCGACCTGGCCAATCGATACGGGCGTTGGGCGCAGCAGTTCTTCGACGCCCTCGCCGACGCCGACGCCCCCACCCTCATGGTCCACGACGACATGGTCTGGACCTCAGGCCCGTTCATCCATCCCGACTGGTATCGCAAGTACGTCTTCCCGAACATGAAACGCTACTTCGCCCCCCTCCGCGAGGCCGGAAAGATCATCGCCTTCACCTCCGACGGCAACTACACCCAGTTCGTCGACGACCTCGTCGACGCCGGCGTCCACGGCTTCGTTATGGAACCGACCACCGACATGGCCTACATCGCCGAAAAGTACGGGCGCACGCACTTCTTCATCGGCAACGCCGACACGCGCATCCTTCTGACCGGCCGGCGCCCCCAGATCAAGGCCGAGGTCGAACGCTGCATGGCCATCGGCAAGCCCTACCCCGGCTTCTTCCTCGCCGTCGGCAACCACATCCCCGCCAACACCCCCGTCGACGCCTGCCTGTACTACAACGAGTGCTACGAGAAGTTGGCCAAGCGGTGAGCGGGCCTCCCGCATCTCAAATCTCAAATCTGAAATCTCAAATTTGAAATCTGAGATTTGAGATTTCAGATTTGAGATTTCAAATGCCCGGCCCACGCCCACCCGGAGGCGGACAATCCTACCCAGCAACAGCGGGAACCAGGACCAACTCGCTGGCCAGTGCGATCCGGTCGAAATCGTGATCCGCCGTCAGCAGCGGCCAGCCCGACTCGATGCAGGCAGCCGCAATGAGGAAATCGGTCGCCCCGGCCTGAATCCCTCTCTTGCGACAATCCGTCCGCAACCGGGCCGCCAACACGTAGGTGCTCCGCCCCAGGGCCGCCAGCGGAATCGGTTCGAGAACGGCCAACAGGCGGGCGAACTGCTTCTCGGAACGAAGTCCGTCCAGCAGTTCCTGGACAATGGGCCCGAGAAGAACCAACCCATGCCCAGCTTCGACACACTCGCGGAAAGCACGCACGTGGGCATCGGCCTCGTCGACCGGGGCTCGCCGCAGGACCAGCGACCAGACCGACGTGTCAACGACGATGTTCACGCCGGTCCTTCTTGTAGTCCCAATCTTTGCGGAAATCGAACGTCCCCATCGCCTTCAGAATCTTCCGCTGCTCGTGGCGAGCGATCAACTCCCCCAGGGCCGCCGTTACGGTCTCCTTCTTCGTCCTGAACCCCCCGGCCCGCTTGGCCTTGTTCAGCAGCCGATCGTCAATCGCCAGATTCGTCGCCATAACAGTCTCCTCTGTGTAACCTCTACACATTCTACGTCGCCCGCGAGAGTGAGGCAACCGGAAAACTCCGGCGATATGGCCGAGAATATGGATCTGATCCGGCGATGGCCTCCATCCCGAGCCCACAGGGCGACTGCGCGTAGCCCCACCCGACGAAGGAGGGTGGGGATTCAAGACGCCCTTCTTTCTTCTGGAGCCCCCGCAGGGGGCGATTGAACTAACCGGCCGCCTACAAGCCAATCGCCTCCTGCGGGGGCTCCAGAAGAAGAAGAAGAAAGAAAAGGAATGCC
>JAPLNA010000168.1:515-6696 GCA_026693065.1 Planctomycetota bacterium | reverse complement strand
GGGGCCAGCCGCGGCAGAGCCCCCAGCGTCTGTGCGACATCCAGTGCTACTACCAGAAGCGTAACCGAGCCTCCTACGAAAGCCGTCGGAGACGCATGACCGCTATTGCGCTGTAGTGGTAGTGACGCCGGAAGGCGTTTCTTGCCGTTTCGATCCTCGCCGGAATGCCCTTACGGGCGCACTACGAACAACACCCAGGCATCTGGGCCGGGGAGTTTATTTGGGCGCGATCACGTGGGCGGCGGGCACCTTCAGCAGCACGTAGGCCGTCAGGGAGCGAAGCATGTCGACGTCGTGGCCTCGGGGGGCCCTGGCGTCGGGGCCGGCGGAGAGTTTCAGCCACAGCCCGTGCTTGTCCGTCCGGCAGGAGAGGACGTAATGGGCGGCGGGGAACTTGCCCATGAGGGTTTCGCTGGCGACGAAGTCGAACGCGATGCCGTTCGGGACGTCGGTGAACCCGCCGCCGGCGCTGCCCCGCAGGGCGGCGAAGGAGTAAAGCCCCTGGCGGATGTGGCTCAGGACGAGTTTCTCGTCGGCGCCCTGGAGGAGAACCTCGTCGCCGTCGGCGAGCGCGCGGACGGCCACCGGTCGCACGTTGGCGAACGTCTTGTCGGTTAAGCACCCGCGCCGGACCAGATGGGCCCTGGCGGTCCGCTGGATCGTCTCGACCGCCGAGGCCAGGTACGCCTTCTCCAGTTCCTCTTGGCGGCCGCCGAAGGCGTGCGGGGCGAATTCCTTCGTCTGGCAGATCACCTCGACGCGGGTCTTCCCGTGGTCGAGGGCCTGGAAGGTGACGTACTGGGTGACGAAGTTGAACTCGTAGCGGTCGGGGGCGACCCACCGCCCGCGGTCGCCGGGTAACTGCAACGCGGCGGCCAGGGACGTCGGATCGGAGCCTCGGAAGGTCGCCGTCGAGGCGCACCCGCCGGCCAGGAGAAGCATCGCCGCGAGGATTCCGAATGCGTTTCGTTTGACGTTCATGATCGATCTGACCTTTTTTCCAGGTTGATTGGGAAAACTTCGCTACGAGATTATATCGGCGAGGCGAGGGGGAAGAGTTCGCAGAATTCCAGGGGGGGATGCCCGGACGAACGCGCGGTGCAAGCACCGCCGCTAAACGGGCGGAGGGGATCGTCACTGGCGATTGGGGGCTGGTTCGCCGTATCATGGCGCCCGTTGATTACTATTTGCGACATTTCCCACCGGGTTGTCGTACGTCCCATGCGGACGACGTTCGCGACGGCGCGGGGGAGTAAACGCGCCGCCACCAGCGTGCTCGTGAAGGCGACGCTGTCGGAGGGAACGACCGGCCGGGGCGAGGTCCCCACGAGCTTCGTCATGCCGCACGAGACGATTCCCGTCATCCGGACCATTCTCGCCGAGTCTGGCACGGCCCTGGGAGGCGTGGCGATCGAGGACTACCCGGTCGCGCTGGAGAGGTTCCGCCGCGGGCGCAAGGAGTTCTGCATGACCCTCGGTGGCCTGGAGGTCGCCCTGTTCCGCGCCGGCCTCGCCTGCCGGGGCGAGAGCGAACTGGACTGCTGGGGCGCCAAGGCCCGCACGATCGAGACGGACATCACGATCCCGCACGCGGCCTCGGTGGCGGCGGCAGCAGGCTGGCTGGACAGGGCGGTGCGGGCGGGGTTTTCCACGTACAAGATCAAAGTCGCCGGGGACGTCGCCGGCGACCTGGCGTTCGTGGGCGGGATCGTCGAACGGCTGCGCGGGCGAGTTCCCCATTTCGCCGTTCGGCTGGACGGCAACCAGGCGTACACGCCGCGGACCTACGCGGCCAGGATCGCCGGGCTGGAGAAGGTGCGGATCGGCATCGAGCTGTTCGAGCAGCCGTTGCGAAAGGACGACTGGGCGGGGCTGCGGAAGATCCGCGGCGTAGGGGCCGCCCCGCTGATCCTTGACGAGGCCGTCTTTACCACGCGGGACTGTCAGCGCGTGATCGACGAGCGGCTGGCCGACGGGGTGAACATCAAGGTCGCCAAGAGCGGCATCGCGGGCTCGGCGGCGATTTTGCGGCTGGCGAAGGCGGCGGGGCTCAAGCTAATGGTCGGCTGCATGACCGAGACGATGGTGGGACTGTCGGCGGGCATCCGGCTGGCCGCCGGCACGGGGGCGTTCGACTACGTGGACCTGGACGCCGTCCACTTCCTCTACCATCGCGGCGCGCCCGAGGGCATCGCGACGGCCGGGCCGCGGTATACGCTGGAGAACCGCTGATGCTCCCGGCGCCGCCGTGGCGGGACCTGCTGTGGGTGGTGCCGCTGCTGGCGGGGATCGAGGCGGCGATCCTTCTTCTCGCCCGCGTGCGGGGGCTGCGGGGGCTCTTCAAATACGTCCCGACCATGTTCTGGATCTACTTCGTGCCCACCCTGGCGGCCACCGCAGGGGGGCTGATCCCGGAGAAAGACACCGCCGCCTACAACGTCATCGGCACGTACTGCCTGCCAGTCAGCCTCGTGCTGCTCTTGCTGTCGGTGGACATTCGCGCCATCCTGAAGCTCGGTCGGGTGGCGTTGGCGGTGATGCTGGCCGGGTCGGCCGGGATCATCGTCGGCGGGCCGATCGTGCTCCTGCTGGCCAAACCGTTCGTGCCCGAGGCCATCCGGGACACGATCTGGAAGGGCTTCGGTTCGCTGAGTGCCTCGTGGATCGGGGGTAGCGCGAACATGATCGCGGTGGGCAAGGGGCTCGAGGCCGCCCCGAATGTCTACAGCCCCATGGTCGTCGTCGACACGATCTGCCCCTACGCGTGGATGAGCCTGCTGATTGTGCTCTCGCGATACCAGGGCGCGTTCGACCGGTGGAACCGTTGCGACGGGTCCATCACTCGCGACCTGCGTGCCCGTTCGCTCTCGGCCGCCGCGGGCCCGGGCGAGCCGTTGACACTCCCGCGTCTGGCGGGACTGTTGGCGGTGGCGGTACCGGCCGCCGGGGTTGCCCTGGGCCTGGCGACGGTCTTGCCGGCCATCCCCGGGTTCGTCAACTTCAAGGCCTGGTCCCTGATCCTGGCCACCACGATCGGGATGGCGTTGTCGTTCACCCCCGCTCGCCGGCTGGAGAAACACGGCGCCAGCCGGGTGGGGTACGTGCTGCTCTACTTCGTGCTGGCCTCCATCGGGGCGACGACGACGCTGGCGCACCTGGCGGCGGCCCCGGTGCTCCTGGCCGCGGGGGTCGTCTGGATCCTGATCCACGCGGTGTTCATTCTCGCCGCGGCCCGGGTTCTCCGCGCCCCGATGAGCCTGCTGGCGGCGGCCAGTCAGGCCAACGTGGGCGGCCCGGCCTCCACGCCGGTGCTCGCGGAGGTCTACCTGCCCGGGCTGGCCCCCGTCGGACTGCTCCTGGCCGTCCTGGGCAACATCCTGGGCACGTACCTGGGATTCGTCTGCGCCAGCCTCTGCGAGATCGTCAACCGGTGGTGAGCTACCCCACCCGCCCGGCGAGAGTCTTCAGGAACGCCGGCAGGTTGGTCGACAGCGTGCCTTCCCCTTCCACGGGCTCGCTCGTGCGCGAGACGACGGCGCAGAGATCGGCGCCGATCAGGGCAGCGGCCTTTCGGGCACGGGCGATGTCCCCGATGGACGGCGAGGCCGTCAGCTTGGTCTCCACCGCCCACGTCCGCCCGCCGACTTCGAGCACGAGGTCGATTTCGTATCCGTCGCTGGTCCGAAGATAGGAGGCGCGATAGGCCACGCCCCAGGCGCCCAGGTGGGCAAGGATCTGCTCGATAACAAAACACTCCCAACTGGCGCCCACCCAAGGCAGGCCCAGCAGATGCCCCATGTCGCGAACCTGCATGACGGCGTGCATCAACCCGCTGTCGCGCCAGTAGACCTTCGGGCGTTTGGCCAGCCTCTTGCGGGCGTTGCCGTGGAACGGATCGAGCCGGCGGATCAGGAAGCTGCCGACCAGATAGTCGACATAGCTGTTGACCGTCTGATAGCTCAGGGCCAGGCTCTGGCCGATCTGCGAGGCATTCCACACCTGCCCGTCAACGGCGGCGAGCATCTGGATCAGCCGGGCGGTCACCTGCGGGGCCGCGGGCAAACCCCAGGCCGGCAGGTCCCGCTGGGCCAGCAGGCTCAGGTAGTCCCCCTGCCACACCGGATACCGGCGAAATTCGAGAATGCCCCCCAACGGGTAACCGCCATAGAGCCACAGATCATCCATACGGTCGGGGGAGAGTTCCTCCAGCACCAGGGGCGTCAGTTCCACCAGGGCCAGCCGACCGGCCAGCGACTCAGAGACCTGCCGCATCAGCGCCGGAGATACCGAGCCCAGCAACAGGAACCGCCCGTTGTGATGGCGATCCTTGTCAATGGCCGATCGCAGGCGCGGGAAGACCTCCGGCAGGGCCTGGGCTTCATCGAGGATCACCAGGTCCGCCCCCGGCGTCAACGTCGCCCATTGCAGGTCGAGCCCGACGCGGTCGGAGGGGTCTTCCAGGTCAAAGTACTTGCCCCCGATAGCTTTGGCGAGGGTAGTCTTTCCTGACTGGCGTGGGCCAAGGATGGCTACGGCGGGGTAGTCTTCAAGGCGTTGGCGGACAAGATGTTCAGCGATTCGATGAATCATGTCTTGCAGAATACCATTGTGTTTCTATTCTGCAAGAATAATCGGCTCGTCTCCCTGGGGACTAAAGGAAAACGGACAGGTTCCCTCACGGCGTGAGGGTCAGCAGCTTGCGGGTTTGCTCGGGGTATTTGGCGATGAAGCGGAGTTCGGCCGCGGCCAGGGGCTTTTGCTTGGTGACGTTGGCGTACCGGGCCAGCTCCAGGACGTCGCGGGCCTGTTCCTGGCTGCTGAACTCGATCTCGAGCTTCTCGTAACAGTTGCGGAAGCCCTTGATGCCGCTGTACTCGCCGATGACGATCTCCCGCCCGGTCTCGACGATCTCGGGGTCGCCGCGGCCGAGCTCTTCGAAGTCGTACAGCTCGTAGTTGCGGCGGTCCTTCAGCACGCCGTCGGCGTGGATACCGCTGGCGTGGGCGAAGGCGTTGTCGCCCACGCCGACCTGGTTGATGGGGATCTTCACGTTGAAGGCGTAGGAGGCGTACTTGGCCAACTGCCAGATCTTCGCCAGGTCCACGCGGGGGTCGAGTTTGTACTGGCCGGCGAACCCGGCGGATTTCTTCACCGCCAGCAACACCGAGAGCAGGTCGGCGTTGCCCGCCCGCTCGCCCATGCCGTTGACGCAGGTGTTGATGTAGGCGTCCACGCCGGCGTCGATCGCCCCGCGCGCCCCGGCCACCGAGCAGGCCACCGCCATGCCCAGGTCGTTGTGGCAGTGCAGTTCGACGTCCATGCCGGTGGCCTCGCCCAGTTCCCGGATGCGGTCGTAGATGCTGAACGGGTCGTCGTAGCCCAGGGTGTCGCAGTAGCGGACGCGGTCGGCGCCGTGCTGTTTGGCGGCCGTCGCAAATCGGATGAGGAACGGCATGTCGGTACGGCTGGCGTCTTCGGCGTTGACGCCGACGCTCAGGACGCCCAGGGCCTTGGCCTTGTCGACGGCGGCGGCCATCATGTCGATGATCGTCTCGCGGGTCTTGCCGCCGGCGAACTTGCCCTGGGTCATCTGTTCGGACGTCGAGATGGACACGTTGAGGTGCTGGACGCCGGTGGCCTCGACGCCCTGCTCGACGTCCTCGGCCATCGCGCGGACCCACCCCTCCAGGCGGATCGGGCGGAGCACGCCCATCCGGGCCAGTTCCAGGTTCGCCTGGATGTAGTTCTTCTCGTGCCCGGTCGTGGGGAAACCGAACTCGCTCTGGAACACGCCCAGATCGTTGAGGTACATGTTGATGATCGTCTTCTCGAGCTTGGCCAGCCCCAGCCGGGCCGTCTGCACGCCGTCGCGATTGGTCACGTCAATAATGTATATGGTGTTCTCTGGCACCGTTGCGTCTCCTTCCCTCGGGGGGCTCCACAGTATATCCGCCAACCCCCGCGCGAGGCAACGGGCAGGTCACACTTGCTCGTCGCGGCCCAAGGATGCTACTCTCACCGCCCGGGTCCGCGGCCCCCGACGAGAAAGGACACCCATGGACAAGCTGTACCCCATCGCCCTGCTGATCGGCTCGAACCTGTTTATGACGTACGCCTGGTACGGTCACCTGACGGACCTGAAGGGCTCGCCGCTGTTCGTGGCGGTCCTGGTCAGTTGGGG
>JAPLNA010000168.1:0-434 GCA_026693065.1 Planctomycetota bacterium | reverse complement strand
TGGTGTTGTTTGCGGGGTTCTCGGTGGCGTACATGAAGCCACCGTTCCGCCTGGACTACCTGTGGGCGGGGCTGTGCCTGGTGGCGGCGGCGTGGTTCATCTTCCGGGGCGCGCCGGTTCCGGGCTGATGCACGGGGCCTCAGGCCTTGAGCCCGAGGCCGCGGTTCCAGGCGAATTTCACCAGCGTCGTCAGGTCGTGGATGTTGAGTTTGCGCATCAGGTGGGACCGGTGGACGTCGACGGTGCGGACGGACAGGCCCAGGGCCTCGCCGATCTGCGGATTGGTCCGCCCCTGGGCGATGAGGGCCAGCACCTCGCGCTCCCGCGGGGTCAGGCGGTCGTAGGGGTCTTCGGGGCCCCGGTGCAGCCGGGTGAGCACGCCCGGGTCGATGCCGGGCCCGAGGTACGTCCCCCCGCCCGCGACGGCGCGGAGG
>JAPLNA010000167.1:2247-12380 GCA_026693065.1 Planctomycetota bacterium | reverse complement strand
CGCGCTCACGGGCGAAACGGACGAAAGGCCCCGCCGCCAGACGCTCCAGCACCGCCAGCGAAATGTTCGCCCGGCAACTCATGCCCGGCACGAGGGCCTGGTGCTTGCGGTCCTCGGGCACCAGGGCCAGCCCCAGGTCCATCGCCGCCCGGGCCGAACGAATCCACACCCGCCGCCCGCCCACGTAAACCGCTCCGCGGGCGCCGCGGTCCAGGCCGAACAGGGCGCAGGCCAGTTCGCTTCGCCCGGCCCCGACCAGCCCGGCCAGGCCCACGACCTCACCGGCCCGGATCGACAGGCTCACGTGGAACCGCCCGGGCGAGCTCAGGCCCTCTACCCGCAAGACCTCCTCGCCCGGCGAGTTGTCCAGGTGACGCGGGAAGTATTCCTCCAGCCGCCGCCCGATCATGTGCTGGATCAGCGTGGCCTGGTCCATCTTCGCCACCGGCGCCGTCACCACGTGCTGCCCGTCCCGCAGCACCGTCACGCTGTCGCACAGGCGGAAGACCTCGTCGAGGCGATGGCTGACGTAGATCATCGTCACGCCGCGGGCGCGAAGCCGGGCGATCAGGGCGAAGAGGTTCTCGGCCTCGTGGGCCGTCAGGCTGCTCGTCGGCTCGTCGAACACGATCACCCGCGCCCCGACGGCGACGGCCTGGGCGATCTGGACCATCTGCTGCGTCGCCACCGACAGTTCGCCGATCCGTCGCGAGACGTCCAGGTGGACGCCGATGCCCTGAAGCATGGCGTCGGCGCGGGTTCGCATGGCCCGTCGCGAGAGGAAGCCCATTCGCCCGGGCAGGCCCGCCAGGCAGAGGTTCTCGGCCACACTGAGGTTCTCGCAGAAGCTCAGCTCCTGGTGCACCATGCCGATGCCGTGGGCCAGGGCATGGCGCGGGTCGCTCAGGTACAACGGTCGCCCGTCCAGGAACACCAGCCCGCCGTCGGGGCGGTAGACGCCCGCGAGAATCCGCCCCAGCGTGCTCTTGCCCGCGCCGTTCTCGCCCACGAGGGCGTGGACGGCCCCCGCGGCGACGGAGAAACTCACGCCGTCCAGGGCCAGCACGCCCGGAAAACGCTTCACGACCCGGTCAAATTGGAGGATATCCGCGGGCACGGGCTGAGCCGTTCAGCCGGTCACTTGTCCGCCGGGGCCGACGCCGGGGCCGCCGGAACGCTGGCGGGCGCTGCCGGCGCGGGGGCGGCGGCCTTCATCGCCAGGTACTCGGGCGAGACCTCGAAGCCCCAGGCCTTCAGCTGACGCGCCCAGTCGCCCAGGTTCGCCTTCGTCACCGGCACGAGCTTGGAAATGTTCACCACCGGCACGTCCTTCTTCAGGACGACCTTGTCGTAGGCGATCTGGACGCTCTCGTAGCCCCAGTCGAACACCTTCTGGGCCAGCAGCACCTGCGCGACGCCCTTGTCGACGTAGGCCAGCTCGGCCGGCAGGGCGTCCACGGCGACGATCTTGACGTTGGGATCCCAATTGGTCAGCAGGGCGTTGGTGAACAGGGGCCAGCCGCCGATCATCGCCCAGCCGGTGATGTCGTGGTTGGCGTTCATGACGTCCATGACCATGTTGGCGGCGGCCTCGGGGGTCTCCGTGTGAAAGTAAACGTCTTTGATGGTAATGCCGGGGTAGGCCTTGGCCGCTTCTTTGGCGCCCTGCACCCGCTTCTGCAGGTTCGGGGCGTTCTGGTTACCGGCCAGGATCGCCACCACGCCTTTCTCGCCCATCACGTGGGCCAGGGCGTTCATCGTCGCCTGGCCGGTCTCGACGTCGTCCACGCCGAAATACGCGAACCGCTTGCTGGCCGCGGCGTCGCTGTCAAAGCACATCACTGGCACGCCGCTTTTCACCGCGTCGTTGATGGCGTCGGTGACCATCGAGGCGTCGCTGCACGAGATGATGATCACGTCGGCGCCCTTGTTCACCAACTGCTTGATGCGGTTGGCCTGCTCCTGGGCGTCTTCCTTCGCCGGCGTCTGCCAGTCAATGACGATGTCCATGCCGGTCTTGGCCTTAAGCTCGGCCGCCCTGGCCCTCGCGCCGTTAAGCGCCGCCTGAAACACCGGGTTGCTCGTGCTCTTGGCGATCAACCCCACCGTGAACTTCCTGGGCCTCGAGGTGGATTTGCTCTCCTGCCGGCAGCCGGCCCCCAGAAGGGCCAGGCCCGCCAGGCACGCCAACGTCGATACGAAACGAGTCCATCGCGTCATGTTTTAGTCTCCTTGAGAAGGTTGGATTGCCACGTGCGTTTCGCCCCGGTCCTGCCGGGCCGCCATCGCCAGACGACTGGCCGTCATCCGGGTGGATACCTGATCGATCACCACCGCCAGCACGATCGCCAGACCGATCACGATCCGGTTGTAGTTCTGGTCGATCCCCAGCGTGATGATGCTCTGCTCGATGAGCTGGATGAGCATGGCCCCCAGGACCGCGCCGATCGCCGTCCCGCGCCCGCCCGTCAGGCTCGCCCCGCCGACCACCGACGCGGCGATCACGTTGAGCTCGTACCCCTCGCCGCGGTTGCACGCCGCCGCCCCGTAAATGCCGTTGGCCAGCACGGTGGAAACCCCCGCGCACAGCCCGGCCAGGGCGTATACGCTGATGAGGATCCGCCCGGTGGGCAGCCCGCTGAACCGGGCGGCCTCGATGTTGCCGCCCACGGCGTACACGTGACGCCCGGCCACCGTAGCCCACAGGTACACCGTTCCCAGGGCCGCCATCGCCAGCATCACCAGCAGCGGCACCGGCTGAAGCCCGACCCCAAGCCCCAGGTCGCTCTTGATGACCTCCGTCAGGGGGACGGGGAACTCCCCGATCGAGATGCCCTTGGTCGACACGAACGCGATCCCGCGGAAGATCAGCATCGTCCCCAGCGTGATGATGAACGGATGCACCCGCAGCCCGACGACGGCGACGCCGTTGATCAGCCCGCAGGCGACCGCGACCGCCAGGCTCACCGCCACCCCCGCCAGGGCGCCCAGGACCGCCATGCCCCCGCTCGTCCCGCTGACGGGCCCGTAGTGCCGCAGCACCATCGCCCCCACCACCCCCGCCAACGCGTAAATGCTCCCCACCGACAGGTCGATGCCCAGGCTGATGATCACCGCCGTGGCCCCGATGGCCATGATCGCGATGAAACTCGTGTCCTTGGCGTAGTTGACCAGCACGTCGGCGTTGAGCAGGCGATTGTGGGTCTGATCGACCTTGAGCCATGTGCCGTCGGCCTGCTGCGTGCGGACGGGGCGGGTCTCGTTACCGGCCACGATCGCCACGACCGTCGTCAACAGCACGATGACAGCAATGAGCCCCATCTGCTGCGAGGTCACAACCTTCTTGCCGACGTTCCGGACTATCGACTGCGACGAACCCATCGATCCGCTGTCTCCCAGGGCGTCAACGGACACATGACATGCCTCTGTGAGCGCGAGAATACCGCGCCCGCCGGACCTCTGCCAGTGTTTTCAGCGGCCCCCGCGCGAAACGCGCCATGGCCCGCATCCGTCGGGCCAGGCCCGGACGCCCCTGGCAAAAAACCCTATTCACTTGTCAAAGGTGTTCGCGCCCAGCCGCCGGGCATCACACGCCCGCCGGCTGACCGAACGCTCGACCCCACCGGCCGAGGTTGCGGCCCGGCACTCTCACCACGACCCACTCATACAGGCCGTGGGTTGCCCGGCTCGCCCGCCATTGGCCCACACACAACTCCGCCATGCTAGCTTGCCCCGCGGCCATCGTTACGGCCCGGGACGCTCCGTCAACATCCGGCACCCAACGTGCCGGCGGCGGGTTTTCTTCCAAACAACACCATCACCCGCCCTGGCGGGCCGGTCTTCGCCCGGGCCGTCGCGACAACTCCCACGACCGCCCTCCAGGCCGCCCGGCCATTCCGCCGCTCCGCCAACAACTTCCACCCTTCCAACTCCAACGGAAAGGTCTTTGCCACGAGTCAAACCGGTCAAAACGAAATCTTGTGGTGTCTTCATTCCTGATCGCTCCAACCCCGATACCACCCGACAGCCTTGCCCCATGCGCAGTCCCGCCCTGTTCGGCCGCAAACGCTTCTTGCGAGGGTTTCTCCCCACTATCTCTCCACGCTCTCCACTATTAACGCCCCGGCTGGCCGGAAGAACCAGCAGTTACGTTTAGCCCTTCCGCCGCAACCCCCGCATTTTCAATCCCTTCCACACTCCCTCGCCGACATAGGCCCGAAACATCTGTTTTCCGGGCAAATCCGGGATTCTTTCCATGAAAACGCACTTTTTTTTGCATGGTTCACGTCAGGGGTACACTCCGGACTAGGGCTGAGCGTTTGTAGTGTGCCCGTAAGGGCATTTCCTAAAACGCCTTACGGCGTCACGACAAGCGTATCTGTCGCGTCTCCGACGGCACCGAGTGTAACCCTGACTACTCCGGCCGCGACCCCGCCGACCGAGAGAATGGGGAGAGCGTGCGGACGCTCTCCCCAAACCCCTCTGCCCGGCCCACACACCCCCCCACGGAGCCGGAGGGCACAGGTTACTGATTACTGGTTACTGTTTGCTCGTTCCTGATTACTGATTGCTTTTGTTCCCGCTTTCCCCGCTTTGTCCTTGACAGACTCACCATCCACGTATACAATCTTATCCGACGTAGCTCCTTACGTCGTCTCGGCCGTTCTCTTTCGCGGCCGACGCGGCAAGGCCCGCTTGGCCGGCGGGCGTTTGTGTGAGGGTGGGCAGGGCGAGCAATCGCTCTCTCGGTCATCCTGCCTGGCACCTTTTCCCATTGGTTTCGTGGACTGATCTCGTGCCGATTCCCCGGCCCCCGGGCGGCCCGAGGCCGGTTCGGGTCAGACAGGTGCAGGCTGAAACGAAAGGAAAGAGCCATGAGCGAGAGGAATATGGGATTCGCGGCGGTGGCCGTGGGCGCTGTTTTGCTGTTGGGCGGCACTTCGGTTTTCGCTATCAGTTACAACGTGGTGGACCTGACCGTGCCTGGATGGACGGGTTCTGGGGCCTACGGCATTGGTGGAGGCCAACAGGTGGGATCGGCCACCCCACCCGGCGCTGGTAACAATCACGCTCTTCTTTGGAGCGGTACAGCCGCCAGCGCCATCGACTTGACACCCCCTGGGTCCAACGGCTCTCATGGCAACGATGTTGACGGCGGCCAACAGGTGGGAGATGCATTGGGTCATGCCTTCCTTTGGAGCGGCACCGCCTCCAGTGGGGTCGATCTGAACCCTGCTGGGGCGACTTTCTCTCAGGCCAATGGTGTTAGTGGAGGCCAGCAGGTCGGATCGGCGGGTTTCGGCGGGGGGGAGCACGCTGTTCTTTGGAGTGGCACGGCGGCAAGTGCCATCGACTTGAATCCACATGGTTTCATCGGGACATTTGCCCTTGGCGTGGGTGGCGGCCAGCAGGTCGGATACGGGAATCTAGCCAACAACGGAAGTCATGCTCTCCTTTGGAGCGGAACAGCAGCCAGTGCCATCGATCTGAATCCAGCAGGGATGGTTTCTTCCTGGGCCCTTGGCGTTGCCGGAGGCCAGCAAGTCGGATGGGCGACGGCAACCGATTATACGAAACAGCACGCATTCGTTTGGAGCGGGACAGCCGCCAGCGCAATCGACTTGAACCCAACCGGGTGTACATACTCGAACGCCAAAGCGATCGCCGGGGGCCAAATAGTCGGCACGGCTGGTTTATACACTAACCGCCGGGCCTGTCTTTGGACAAGTGGTTCCGCTGCCAGTGCAATTGACCTGGGCCAGTTCTTGCCGCCCGGTTTCACGACGTCCATAGCGGACGGAATAGATGCTTCGGGAAACATCGTTGGCCAAGCCTGGGACTCTTCCGGTGTCCACGCTATCCTTTGGCAGCCTGTCCCCGAACCGGCCACCTTGTCCCTCCTCGCCCTGGGCGGGCTGGCGGTGATCCGGAAGCGACGGAAGTAGCCGAGTGGGAAATGCGTTCTGAGCAAGTGAGCCAAAGAGCCAAACAGGAGAAGAAACATGCGAAGGACAACGACAATCGCGGCCGTGGCGGCGGTGCTGTTGGCCGCGCCCATTGCCGATGCTGCCTTGACCGGCGGGAGCCTGAAACTCCAGATCGATACGGTGACCGGGCAGGCCTACCTCGTCAGCACGGTGGCCGAAGCCATCCCATTGAAGGCTTACTACATCAGGAACGTGGCGGGAATGGCGACCCTGATCCCCGATACCGAAACGTTCGATTTCTCTCACTGGGTCGGTATCGGCACGTATTTCAACACCGGGCATTCCGCCGACCTCGTGCCGGCCGTCCTTAGCTCCGCCAACGGGTGGAGTCTCATCATCAATACGACTTCATACCTCGGTGAGGGCAGGATAACCGGGGTATCGAATCTCGTGGGCTATGGGTACATTCCGATCGGGTCTGTTACGACCAGCACGCAGGTCAGCGACTTCGTGGCCGCCAGTGCCAATAAAATCGTGGGGGAATTCACCTGGCAGTATAAGATCGGCTCGAACCCCACCGTTACCGTGGACGGCCCGATCGAGTTCGTGCCCGAACCGGCCACGATGACCCTCCTCGCCCTGGGCGGGCTGGCGGTGATCCGGAAGCGACGGAAGTAGTCGAGTGGGACATCGCGTTCGAGCAAGTGAGCCAAAGAGCCAAGCAGGAGAAGAACGATGCGAAAGACAACGACAATCGCGGCCGTGGCGGCGGTGCTGGTGCTGGCCGGCTGGCAGCGGGCCGTCTTGGCCGGGATGGACTATCCGGCCTTCATCGCCTCCACGAACCCAGTGGGTTGGTGGGGCATGAACGAGGCAGGGGCCGTGACGGCCACGGCGGATCTCTCAGGTACCTATGGCCTGGCGCACAACGGTGTCGGGGTGGCCATGGACATGACGTACAACGCCCCCGGCATCACGACCACGACAGGTGTGGCCGGGTTTGTGAATGGGCCGGGAAACAAGGCAACGTACTTTGCCGGCAATAACCCATATAGCGTCAGCGCCGGGGCCACCACCAACGGGGTTATGGATTCCAACACCAGCCATCCTGTCTACCATTATCCATCGGGTTTCTCATGCGAGGCCTGGATCAAACGCGACGGAGTCACCCGCATAAACGGCCCCACGGTGATGGCCGGGCGTGAGTGGGCTTTTGGCTTCGTAGAAGAAAGCGGCAGCTACACCGATGCTCTCCATTTCATTACGTTCACCAAACAGGACTACTTCAGTGCTAACGGCGTGATTCCCGACGACGGCCAATGGCACCAAATCGGCGTCTCGTGGGACGGCGCGACCAGCACGGCCAGTTTCTTCGTTGACGGTGTTGGGGCGGGCACTCAGATTGCCTCCACCCCGGGCATGAGAAACGCAACCGATCCAAGCTTCAACACCTTCAACTTAGGCCGTCGTGTCATTAGTACGACGGGCCAGGAGTTCAGGGGTTGGCTGGACGAAGCAGTGGTGTGGGATCGGCAGCGCACGGCGGCAGACTTCACGGCCTCCTATGCCGCCGCCGTCCCCGAACCGGCCACGCTAAGCCTGCTGACTCTCGGCGGACTGGCGGTGATCCGGAAGCGAAGAAAGTAGCTTCGTGGGACCAAACCGATTCTGTGTGTCAGAGCCAAACAGGAGAGCAACCATGCGAACGACGACAACGACGATTCCGGCGATGATACTGATGCTTGCGGCGACGGTGCAGGCGGATGTGTTCAACCTGGGCGGCACCCGTGACCCGCTGACCGGAACGTGGACGGGCGTAGCGAGCCTGGAGATGGTTCCCGTGGGCGATCCGGGCAACGCGGCGGATACAGGGGCACACAGCGGCAACCCCGCCGGGCAAGGTTCGGTGGCCTACACGTACAACATCGGCAAGTATGAGGTGACGGCCGGGCAGTACACGGCGTTCCTGAACGCTGTGGCCGTCACGGACACGTACGGGCTGTACAACACGAACATGTGGTCGGACATGTACGGCTGCAAAATCCAGCAGACGGGGTCCTCGGGCAGTTACACCTACAGCGTGGCCAGCGACTACGCCAACCGGCCCGTGAACTACGTGTCCTGGGCAGACGCGGCGCGGTTCGCCAACTGGCTGCAGAACGGGCAGCCGGTGGGGCCGCAAAATGCTTCCACCACCGAGGCGGGGACATATGCCCTGAACGGCGCGACGACCAATGACCAACTGATGGCCGTGGCGGCGCCCAGTGCGGCGACCCGCGGTACTTGGGCCAGCGGGACGACCGCGAAGTGGCTCTTGACCAGCCAGGATGAGTGGTACAAGGCGGCGTACTACAAGGGCGGCTCGACCAATGCGGGCTACTGGAACTATCCCACCAAAAGCAACACGGCGCCCAGCAACGTCGGGTGGGATGGGTACGCAGACCCCGGAAACCATGCGAACTTCTGCACCGACAGCGGCGGGTACACGATCGGCAGCCCCTATTACCGGACGAATGTGGGTGAGTTCGAGAACTCGGCGAGTGCCTACGGCACGTTCGATCAGGGCGGGAACGTCTGGGAGTGGAACGATGCGAAGATTTCCACCTACTATCGTGGCGTGCGGGGCGGGTCGTTCCGCTATTACGGCGGCGGCCTGCGGGCGGCGATTCAGGTCAGCGACGGCTACCCGTCGTACGAGTCAGACGGTTTCGGGTTCCGTATCGCCGAGGTTCCTGAGCCAACTGCGATCGCCCTGCTCGCCCTGGGCGGGTTGGCGGTGTTACGCCGCCGAACCCTCACCCGGCCGGGGTGAAAACGCCCCAGAACTCCTGCCGGACGGCGGCGGGCGGGCCCTCGCCTTAGCGCGCCTGCAACCTGTAGACTCGGTAGGACCAGGCCCTGGCCGTATCGGGAGTTGGCTTGGCCGGGTGCCGTGGTTCGCGGCGAAGCCGCAACCACGATCCGGCGAAGTCCGGGGGGCCTCCAGACGTGGTTTCGGCTGCGCCGCGAACCACGGCACCCGATCGAACGACACGCCAAATGCAAACGGCTCCTTCCGGGAACCGTTTCCCGGAAGGAGCCGTGGATTGCATTGCCGCATCAGGGCGGTGAGGGGGTGAGGGTTACTTGTCGCTCACCGTCGCGGCCGTCTTGAAGTCGCGGACGCTGTGGACCGGAGGCGAGCCGGCCTTGATCAGGGCTGCGTCCAGCTCGTAGTCGCCCGCCGCGGGCATCTTCAGCGTGAAGTCCACCTTCGTCGCGCCCTGGGGAGCGACCTTGCACGGCTGGGTCTTCGTGACGATCGGCTTGCCGTTGCGGAGGATCTGCAGCCGAATCGAGCCTTCCCACGCCTCGGGCAGGTCGTTGATGACGGAGATCGGGAATTCCTGGTCGGCCCCGATCTTGTACACCGGATCGTACGCGTCGATCATGATCCCGACGGGGGCGAAGGAGTCCCGGACGTACCTGTAGAAGTCCGGATCCCACGTGAGCTTCTCGATGTCCGCCCAGTGATCGCTGGTCTGCCCATCGCCGCGGGAGTAGCCCAGCCCGCAGAATTCCATCACGCCGGCGAGTTCGCGGCCATGCCGCCAGAACTCGGTTTCGGCCGCCAGCAGCTTGGCGTACACCTTCAGCAACTGGGCGTGGGACATGCCCGGGCACATCGCGCCGTACAGCTCGCGGGTCAGGGTGGTCGGGCTGCCGTCACGGTTGAGCCACAGCCACCCGTACTCGTTCAGGATCATCGGGTTCTTGGTCTTGTTGCCCTTGGGGGCCTTGGGCACGCGGCCGAGGTAGCCGATCCGGAACAGCGAGTCCTTGAAGTGGTAGTCGTGGGCCTCGAACGAGTCGTTGGGGCCCGCCGGCGTCTGCCAGCCGTTGTCCCAGGGCCTGTCGGAGAAGTCCAGCCCGCGAACGCGGTTGGTGGCCTGCGAGGTGCACGTCGCGGGCGTCTCGTTGTTGGCGTCCCAGATCACCACGCACGGGTGATTCCACCGCTCCTGCATCCACTCGGTGTACTCGAGCACCAGCCCGTCGGCGGTGAATTCGTCGCCGGCCGGGAACATCTTCCAGATCGGGTACTCGTCCTGGACCAGGAAACCCATCTCGTCGGCCAACTGATACCACTTCTCGGGCGGCTGGCAGATGGAGAGGCGGAAGCTATTCCAGTGCAGGTCCTTGAAGTTCTCGTACATCAGGCCGACC
>JAPLNA010000167.1:1808-2242 GCA_026693065.1 Planctomycetota bacterium | reverse complement strand
CCAGTGCAGGTGCTTGAAGTTCTTGGACATCAGGCGGACCCAGGCCTCGTCCCAGGGCTTCTTGCCGCGCTGCGGATCCTCGAAGAACCGGAACAGGCAGACGTTCGTGCCACGCATGAAGTACGTCTTGCCGTTGAGCTCGGCGTACCCGGTCTCGCGATCGAGGCGGAAGCTCCGCATGCCGAACTTGGTCTTGACGAGGTCGGCCTCGCCCCGCACCTCGAGCTCGTACAGGAACGGGCTTTCCGGGCTCCACAACTGGCAGCCGTCGACCTTCACGGTGGCCACGCCGGTGCGTTCAGCCTCGCCGCCGGCCTTGACGATGCAGTCGTTCTCGCCCACGACCTTCCCGCCCTTGGCTTCGCGGACGGTGATGTGCATCCGGGCGGCCTTGGCGTTCTCGCCGCCGGGCATGTAGGTGTGAACGGTGACGG
>JAPLNA010000167.1:0-1788 GCA_026693065.1 Planctomycetota bacterium | reverse complement strand
TAGGTGTGAACGGCGACGGTCTTGCTGTCGATATTGGGCACGGCCTGCACCCGCAGGATGTGGGGCGCGCCGCTGAGGATCAGTTCGACGGAGTCGTAAATGCCGGGGATGTACTGCTTCTTTTCGTCGTCATAGCCCGACTGGATGGGCTTGGGCGTGCAGCCCGGGTTGCCGCCGATGCGGATCAGCAGGTCGTTCTCGCCGACCTTCAGGGCCCCGGCGGCGTTGAACAGGCCCGGGGTAAAGTTGAACACGTGGTCGCCGATGACCTGACCGTTCAGCGTGACCTGCGTGCCGAACATCGCCCGGTAAACCTTCAGGACGGCCGTCTCGGGAAGCGGGCCCGCGACGGTGAACTTCTTGTGATGGTGAACTTCTTGTGATACCAGTACGCCCCTCCGCTGACGGCCGGGGCGGCCAGGTCGATCAGGCCGGGCACGGGAACCTTGCTGGCGAACTGGGCCGGGGCGGAGTCCATGCCGCCGCCGGCGATCTCCCACTCGCCGTCGAGGTTGATGATCTTGCGGAGTTCGCCCTTGCCGATGGCCGGCAGGGCCGCCAGTTCCTTCGCGTCTACCGTGGTGGGCGGGACGAGCTTGGGGGCGGGGCGAGAGGTGGCGACCTTTGTGCCGTCAGCGCTCTTGCCGCCCTTCTTCACGACGGCCTCGACCTTGTCGGTCGTCGTGCCGAAGAACTCCAACTGCCCCAGCGAGAAACCCGCCGGGTTCGTCGCGTCGGCGATGTCCATCGTGTTGGCATTGAAGGCCGCCGGGCTCATGAACCGGAACCAGGTGTAGGGCTTGGGCCGGGCGAAATCCGCCTTCTTGATGACCTTGTTCTTGCCCAGCTTGGCCGCGAGGCTCTTCTGGTCCTCGGTGGCGACGGTCGTGTACATCGTCGCCGTCGTGAAGCCGGTGTACAGCAGCACCTCGCTGCGCGGATACACGCGGAGCGGGCTGGTCTCGCGGCTGGTGGCGTTGCAGCGGTAGATGTCCGTCCAGTCGCCGTCCTTGCCGGTGTTGGAGCCCTGGATGGCCCAGACCTTCGGGTCTCGCTCGGGCTTGTCCCCGCTGGAGGCGATCGTGAAGTGCGTGAGAGTGTAGGGGTGCTTGAGCTGAACGGCGATGTAATACGGGGCCGCGTCCGTCGGACCCCCGTACCCGCCGTCGTGATAGGACACGTACCACTTCTTGTTGTCGGGGTCGTTGTAGAACACCGAGGCCGCGGGGGTGCCGACCCAGCTCTGATAGGGGTGGACCTGATGCGGGGGCTCGCCGGGCTTGGTGTTGGCGGGCCAGCAGGTCATCTTCACCCACGTGGCGTTCTGGGGCTTGAGCTGTTCCTCGGGCCCGCCGCCGCAGTTCTCGTTGGGGATCAGCGAATCGTCCGGGTCGGTCAGGTCGCCGCCCAGGAGGCCCTTGTTCCCGACCCCCAGGGTCACGTGCGCCGACGCCGTCGGCGGCAGCAGGGCCAGCAGGGAAACCGACAGGATCAAACCTAGTAACCAACCCGTTGTTTTCATGAGGAGTTCCTTTAGGGCCCCAGACGCTGCCATCCGGCAGATACCGTCCGTCGGCCCAGTTTGGCGGGGCAACCGGCCCGCATAGCCGGTTCTTCCCATTCAGTCTGACGTTGGGGGCAGGCAGTGTCAATCGTTATCTCCCCTCGAATACGGGGGGAACCAGACGGCGTTCGGGCAATGGGTTGCGTTCTGCAACCAGGACGCGGGGGGCCCGCCCCCCGAGCCCCCCGGGGTTTTTCGCTTTCGGGCCTGACGGCAGGCGCGCC
>JAPLNA010000166.1 GCA_026693065.1 Planctomycetota bacterium | reverse complement strand
CCCGATCGTCACCGCCAGCGGCGTCGGCGGCACGGCGATCGGGACGATCTTCACCCCGGGCGACAAGGCCTGCAGCAGCGGCACCTGCACCTCGCCCGAGTGTTCGCGGGCGTGGGCGCGGGGGTTGGCGGCGAAGATCCCCCCGGCCCCGTCGCACGCCAGGATCGCCCGGGCCAGCGGCTCGTCGATCGCCACGTCGCCCAGCGGCGTCCGCCAGCAACCGGCGTCATAGACCTCGCCGACGCGGACGGTGCCGCCATGGTCGGCCGTAAAGAGCACCACGCTGGTAAGCGGGGCCTCTTCGTGCAGGGCCTTCATCGTCAGGGCCGCCAGGTCGGCCGCCCGGGAGGTCGCCCGGCACGCAGGCGCCCTCCAGCAGGGCGTTCGCGTGGGCTCGACAGGCCTGGGCCTGTCCGTCGTAGAACCCGATGGCCGCCGGCATTCGAACGTTCATCGCCTGCCCTTTCGCCTGAAAAAGGATGGTCTTGGGCCGCTGACCGTGCTACACTGACCTGGATTATAACACCGGTTGATATCGAGACATACTATGATGGCGCCAATCGAGGAAATCCTGAACGAGCTTCGCCAGGGACGCATGATCGTCCTGGTCGATGACGAATCCCGCGAAAACGAGGGCGACCTGGTCTACGCCGCCCAGTTCTCCACCCCCGAAATGGTCAACTTCCTGACCACCCACGCCCGCGGCGAGGTCTGCGTCGCCCTCTCGGGCGAGCGGGCCGACAAACTCGCCCTCCACCCCCAGGTCATGGACAACACCTCCCGCTTCGGGACGGCGTTCCTGGTCACCGTGGACGCGGCCGCGGGCATCACCACCGGCATCTCCACCGCCGACCGGTCCCGCACGATCCAACTGTGCGCCCTGGAGGGCACGCGCCCGACGGACCTGGTCCGCCCCGGGCACATTCACCCGCTTCGCGCCCGCGACGGCGGGGCGCTCATCCGGGCCGGGCAGACCGAAGGCAGCGTCGACCTGTGTAACCTGGCCGGGCTGGCCCCCGCGGCCGTCATCTGCGAGATCCTCAAGACCGACGGCACGCTGGCCCGCCGGGACGACCTGGAGATCTTCTGCCGGGAGCACAACCTGAAGATGTGCTCGGTGGCCGACATCATCCGCCACCGCCTCCGCACCGAACACCTCATCGAGCGGGCCATCGAGATCGACATCGCCCTCGAGGCCGGCGAGTTTCACCTGGTGGCGTATTCCTCCCTCGTCGATCCCGAGCCTCACGTGGCCCTGTGCTACGGGGGCGTGGGGCGGCTGGGCGAGGACGGCAAACCCGTCATCCACGACGAGCCCGTGCTCGTCCGCGTGCACAGCGAATGCCTCACGGGGGACGCGTTCGGGTCTCGCCGGTGCGACTGCGGCCCGCAACTTCGCGAGGCCCTGTCCCGCATCGCCCAGGCCGGAAAGGGCGTCCTCGTCTACCTCCGCCAGGAAGGCCGCGGTATCGGGCTCATCAACAAACTCCGGGCCTACAAGCTCCAGATCGAGCAGGGCATGGACACCGTCGAGGCCAACGTCAACCTCGGCTTCGAGCCCGACCGCCGCGACTACGGCATCGGCAACCAGATTCTCCGCGACCTGGGGCTGACGCAGTTGCGGCTGATGACCAACAACCCGAAGAAGATCTACGGTCTGGAAGGCGTCGGCCTGCGGATCGCCGAGCACGTCGGCCTGGAGATTCCCGCCCACGCCCAGAACATGGCCTATATGCAGACCAAGAAGGACAAGATGGGCCACATCCTCGAGAACCTCTAGCCTTTGCGGCAGAGACGGCGGGGAACAAGCCACAAAGGTCCCGGCGCGGCCTCGGTTCTCGGCCGCAACCAAAGGAGCCGGTAGTTCGCCTTCGGCGGATAGCCAGGGGGAAACGGGATGCACCCCCAACGGACGGCATTCTAAACGTCTCGCACACGGTAGCCGCTCGCGGGGGACCCGGTCCGCCGAAGGCGGATTCCCCCGCACCCCCTTCCCCGGCCCACACACGCCCAAACAACGGCAGGGACGATCCCCGCGCGATGTGCCTATCCGGTTCTTGGGGGCGTGTGGGCCGGGAAGAGGGGTTTGGGGAGAGCGTCCGCACGCTCTCCCCATGTTTCCCGTTGTTGGAGTCTGGGCCTGAGAATCTGTACGAGAATTCGAGATTCTGGACATTAGTGGTACGAAGAAAAGGAACAGGCCCGGGAGGGAGCAACCCGCCCGGGCCTGGAAGGTGCGAAGGAGGGGCCGTTACTTGGGCCTGCTGCGGAAGACGTCGTTGGCCCGCGCCAGCACGTCCTTGGTGATGTCCACCTGGGGGCTGTGGTAGAGCACCTTGTGAAGGGCGGCCTTCTGGAACAACTCGTTGACGCTGGGGCTTTCGAAGTTCATCTGGTGCGTCTGGAGGACGATGTCGATCCCCCGGGCCTTCGCGACGGCCTCGATGGCATCCTTGATGTCATTGAACATCTCCGTCGTCTTCATCAGGTGCCAGCGCTGGCTCTTGGCCTTCTGGACTTCCATCCACGTGCGGTGCTGGGCGCTGGCCGTGACGAAGTCGTCAAACCGCTTCTCGTATTCGGCGCTGAGTTCCTTCAACTGCTTGGACTTGAGCTCGTCCTCGATGACCTTGATCGCCTTGCTCCGCTTGTCGTCTTCTTCCTTGATCCGATCGAGGTTATCGTCGAGCTGCTTCTGGAGGGCCTTGGCCTTCTCAAAGCTGTTGTAGACCTCCCCGAAGTCGCAGACGGCGACGCGGGCGGCGACCGGACCGGCCGGCTGCGCCGACGTCGGCGTCAGCAGCGTTCCCGTCAGGACCAGGACGGCGAAACCCAGGGCGATGATCGTCGTGGCTTTCATGCATGCTCCTCGTGGGCTTTTTACCACATCCACCCGATGGAGAAAGAGAATATTTCCGTGTCGTCGTTCTTGTCCTTGGCGACGGGGACGGCCAGGTAGAACTGCATGGGCATGGGGCCCAGTTGTTTCACTCGCCACTCCACGCCCGTGCCGACGGAGGCCCGGATCGGGGTTACGGCGAGGTTCTCGGTCACCGTGCCGACGTCGATGAAGACCACGCCGCGAAGCTCGTCTCCGACGATCGGGAAGCTGTATTCCGTCCCGGCCAGGAACTCGAACTTGCCGCCGATCGGGTCGTCGTGCACGCCCGCGAGCTGG
>JAPLNA010000165.1 GCA_026693065.1 Planctomycetota bacterium | reverse complement strand
GCTCCACGAGACCGCCCAGGGCGAGATGGGGGCCTCGGGCCTGTTCCACCTCCTGCTGGCCGCCACGGCGATCCTGCTCGTCCAGTGCCTGCTTTGGGCCGAACTGATCCACCGCCCCGGCGTCATCAGCGTGATAGGCCTGGCAATGACGGCCGGCGGGATCGCCGCCTGGGCCTCGCAGGCCCCCGTGGTCACGCCGGCCACCGCCATGCTGGGCTTGGCCGGGTGTTGGGTGGCGTTGGCATCGGCCTGGCCGGACGTGTGGACCCACCCGCACCCCTTCGGGGCCGCACGACGTCGTGCACCGGGGGCGTGGTATTGGACGTGGCGCGGGCTGGTGGCGTGCCTGGCCGCCGGCGGGGCGAGCGCCCTGGCGTGCGGATTCCGGCTCGAAGCCCTCGCCGCCGCGGGCTGCTTGGGCCTGGCCCTGCTGGGCGCGGGGGTGTTGGGGGCCCCCGGGCGGAAGCTCTTTCTGGCCGCTGGTGCAATCGTGACGGCCTCGGCCGCCTGGGCGCTGGCTCGCTACGGCGCGGCAGAGAGCTGGCAGCTCGCCTGGCCGCGGGGGCCCTTGGGCGAGGGGGCGGAGGTTTTCTCGCGGCTGCACACCTCGGCCAGCGGGTTGACGATCCTGGGCGGGGCGACCGGCTGGGTGGGGCTGGGCGGGCTGGCGATCGTGCTGGTCTGGTCGGTGGCCTGGTTGTGGCGGGCGGGTGGGGCCTGCTCGAGCGGTTCGGCCCTGCGCCGCGCCGGTTGGACCGCCGCAACCCTGACCGTGGGCGCCGCCGTCGCCATGCCCGGCGGGCTGTTCGTCCCGACGACGGTATTGGCGAGCGGGCTGACTCTGGGCCTGATGCCCGCGGCCTTCGGCGCCCGCGTGGCGGGCCGGCCCGCGTGGGTGTTGACGGCGGTGGTGGCGGGGGCTCTGGCCCTTCTGGGCGTGTCGGCCTCCGGGGGGCTGGCACGATGGTCCGCCCTGTCGATGGGTGGGGCCGACGCCTGGCCCCACGTGATCACCGGATTCCTCGTGGCGATGACCCTCGCCTGGTGGTGGGGGGCAAGGCGGACGGGGCTGGGGCTCCTCGCCGTCGCCGTGGCGGTGTTGGCCGGCGGGGCGGGCGAGCTGGCCCAGGAATGGTTCACCGCCTCCGGCGGCCAGTGGCACGACTGGGGTTTCCACGCCCTGGGCTGTCTGCCGGCGGCCCTTGTTCTCGTCCTGGGGCGCTACGCCCGCCGATGCGAACTGCCCGACGCCAGGTCGCCAGATCTGCCCGGGGGCCCGCACCGGCTGGGGCGGTGAGGCCATAGGGTAATCCCCTGATGTAATCTCCGCCCCGACCCCCGCTTGCGTAAAACCCGAGCGGCCTGCATGGGCTTGTTTTTCCCAACCGGACGGGGGATTTCTGTTGACTGGCATGCCGGGGCAAAGGTAACATCAGGTATTCGCTAATGTGCGGCGGACTCTCCCGGGAAGAAATGCCCGTGGTTCGCCGGATTTTCAGGTTTGCGACGGCCGAGAAAACTGACTGACTGGCCGTCCTTTAGGCGGTGCTCGCTTTCGTCGCCAGGCCCCAGGCCCGGTGGCAAAGGGTGTGCCGGAGACGCCTCCCGGACATATCGGCCGGGGAAGTTTGATGAAAGAGCGTCACGACACGGAGCGCCGATGATCGCCCCCTGGGGCGAGACCCGTCGGGTCATAGAATGATTCGCATGAACTGGCAGAAGAAGAACTTTTGGGTGGCTTTGACGCGTGTCGTTTCGATCGGCCCCGGCATTGACGGGGCTTGGCTGGAGGACCGTTCCGCCTGTCCGCGCGGGCCGGGGCCTGCCAGCACCCCAAGAGGGCTTTTGCCCTAATCTCGCGAGTATTCTTGGACCTGTAGGGGTTGGCGAGTCCGGGCATTCCTGCCCGGCCTGAAGGGCGTTTGTCGGCGGCTCTCTCTCCGTCCTTGACGACAAGGATAGCGTGCTATGAATACCATGCGTATGCTGGCGGAATTCTCGGTCGGGGCCTACGAACTGATCCTCCTGTTGATCGGGATCGCCCTGGTGGGGCTGACGTGGATGGTCTTCAAACTCATGGAGCGGGCGCGGCGGGGCATCACGGCCCGGGAGGCCGAGGCCATCAAACACGCCGCCGAGATCGAAGCCCAGAAGATCGTCGCCCAGGCCGAGGCCCAGGCCAAGACCGAACCCCTCGCCCTCCGCGACACCTTCGACAAGGAAACCGAAGTCACCCGCAAGGAGCTTCGCGAGGAAGAGCGCCGGGTCGCCAAGCGCGAGGACATGATCGACCAGAAGCTCGAAACGGTCAACACGAAGGAACGGTTGCTGGACGCGGCGGACAAGGCCGTCATCGAGAAGGAAAAGGCCCTGGCCGCCAAAGACCGCCAGATGAACGAGCTGATCGCCCAGCGGAAGGCCCAGTTGCTGAAGGTGGCCAACCTCTCGATGGACGAGGCCCGCAAGCTCCTGCTCGAGCAGGTGGACAAGGAGATGGAGCGGGAGACCGCCCAGCTCATCGAGCGCCGCCTCGCCGAAGCCAAGGACACCGCCGAAGACCAAAGCCGCGAAATCGTCATCAACGCCATCCAGCGCTTCGCCGCCGAACACACCGTCGACGTGACGGTCTCGACGGTGACGATCCCCTCCGACGACATGAAGGGGCGCGTCATCGGGCGCGAAGGGCGGAACATCCGCGCGTTCGAAAAAGCCACCGGCGTCGACGTGATCGTCGACGACACCCCCGGGGCCGTCGTGGTCTCCTGCTTCGACCCGGTCCGCCGCCAGGTCGCCCGCCGGGCGCTGGAGAAACTCATCCAGGACGGGCGGATTCACCCGACCCGCATCGAGGAAGTCGTCGCCGCCAGCCAGAAGGAAGTCAACAAGCAGATCATGGAGGCCGGCAAGAAGGCCGTCCTCGAAGCCAAGATCCGCGGCATGCACAACCGGTTCATCGAACTGCTGGGGCGGCTGCAGTTCCGCACCAGCTACGGGCAGAACGTGCTGCAACACTCGCTGGAAGTGGCGTACCTGGCCCAGGTGATCGCCGACCAGCTCGGGCTCAACGGGCAGATCGCCCGCCGCTGCGGGCTGCTGCACGACATCGGCAAGGCCGTCGACCACGAGGTCGAGGGCGGGCATCCCCAGATCGGGGCCGACCTGTGCAAGCGATACGGCGAACGACCCGAGGTCATCAACGCCGTCGGCGGGCACCACGGCGACCTGGAAGCCACCAGCTTCTACACGCCGATCATCTCCGCCGCCGACGCCATCAGCGCCAGCCGCCCGGGCGCCCGGCGCGAGACCCTCGAGCGCTACGTCGAACGCCTGCAGAAGCTCGAAGGCATCGCCACGAGCTTCGAGGGCGTCAAGGAAGCCTACGCCATCCAGGCCGGGCGCGAAGTCCGCGTCATCGTGGACGCTTCGACCGTCGACGACCGCCTCTCGACGAAGATCGCCCGTGACATGGCCCGGCGGATCGAGGAAGAGATGGAATACCCCGGCGAGGTCAAGGTCACGCTGGTCCGCGAAGTGCGGTGCGTGGAATACGCGAGGTAGTCTTTTCTCCGCGGGTACGTTGTCGGCGAAGAGAAGACACGAATGTCACGAATACCGACGAATGTCACGAATGGGACATTTCGTTTATTGTTTTGTGTCCCCGCCGGTGGGTTTTCCCTGATGCATGCCGCGGTATTGCAGCATCACCCCCGCCGCCGTCAGCGCCGCCGTCGCCAAGGCCATCACGAGCGGGTGGTCCCACGCCCACGGCCAGAGGCCCGGCCAGAACCGGCCCAACGCCATCGCCAACCCGCCCAGGAAGCAACACGCTCCCAGGAGTGCGCACGTCAGCAGGGGCGGCCATTGGCCCAGGAACAGCGCCCCGACGAACACCGCCAGGGCCGCCAGGGCCACGAGTAGTTGGATCTTCCAGGCCGCCGAGGTCCAGGGGATGTTGGCCGGAGGAGGGAAGGTCCAGTAGGCGTCGCTTCGGGCCCAGGTGGCGCGGGCGGTGAAGTCCGAGACGGTGTGCCCGGCTGCCCTGGCCCAGGCGGGGAAGGAGGCGTCGTCGGGGCGATGGGCGGGGGCCCCGTCGGGCGGCTGGTAGGCGCCGGCCAGGACAAGCAACAGGGGCCCGCAGACCAGGGCGGCGAAGGCGAAGGCCCAGGCGGCCTTGGCGATGAGCAGCCCGGCGACGAGGAAGGCCGCGATCGTGCCCACCAGGACGACGGTGGCGTCGATGTCCTTGAGCCAGCCGGCGATGCTCCCGGCGACGAGGGCGCCCACGCCCGCCATGGCCAGGGCCAGGACGTAGCGGTGAAGGCGCCTCCCCCAGAGGATCAGGCCCGCCCCGGCGGCCAAGGCGCCCAGGGCACAGGCCCATGAAATGACCCCTCCCATCTCCGGGGCCGGTGGAGCCGCGATGTCCAACATGTCAGGTCTCCTTCCGTGGCTTCAGACCGCACGCCTCATACGCTTGCTTATCCGTCGTTCGCGTTGTTCGCGGCTATCGGAACCCTGCCGAAGGCTTACTTCCCCCGCTGCTTGCGGAGGTTGGCCAGGTCGTTGCGCGCCAGTTCGAGCTTTCGCGGGTCGCTCAGGCGCACAATGGCCTGATCGAGACAGGCCTGCGCGCGGTCGGGCTGGAAAAGATACCGCCCGTACAGCAGGCCGAGCATCAGGTAAATGTCGCCGATGTGCTGGTAGATCGGGTAGTGCTTGAGGAAGCGTTCGTAGGCGTCGGCGGCGGCGGGGTGGTTCTGGGTGAACATGAGATGATTGGCCACGTCGAGCTGCTGGGCCTGGGGCAGGACGCCGTCGTCGGCGATCTGGAGAAGCTGGAGGTATCCTCGTGCGGCGGCGGGCAGGTCGTGGGCGGCGCAGGCGGTGGCGACGTCGCGTCGGAGCTGGAGCTCGCGGTTGGCGGGCGACCCGGGGGGCGGGGGCTCGAAGGAGGGCGCCTCCACCCGCCCCAGCGGCGGGGCCCCCGGGGCCGGGGTCCGCGTGATGAACGGACCGTACCCCTCCGAGGCCATCCGGCGGAACTGGCGTCGCTTCTGCCAGGAGTGCGCCAGGGCCAGCAGGTCGAACATGTCGCGGGGCAGCAGCCGGGTGGCCAGCAGGCCCACGGCGAGGACGATGCCGTAGACGTACCCGGCGGCATGCGCGCCGAAGGCGACCCCGCCGCCGGCGTTCCGGAGGTTGGCGTAGGACATGTACACGTTCGTGATGAACTGGAACAGCAGGAAATACAGGCTGGAAACGTCGAAGAACGTGATGAAGTAGAGGAACATCAGGACGGTGATGCGGGCGCGGGGCAGGAGGACGAGATAGGCCCCGGTCACGGCGGAGATGGCGCCGGAGGCCCCCAGCATGGCGCCCGTGGCCCCCAGCATCAGGAAGCCCACGGCCGCGAAAAGCCCCCCGCCCAGATAGAACGCGATATACCCCGCGTGCCCGAGCCGGTCGTTGACCGCGTTGCCGAACACCCACAGGAAGATCATGTTGGAGATCAGGTGCATCCAGTCCTGGTGCAGGAACATGGAGGTGAAGAACTGGTAGATCTCAGGGGCCTCGGGGTGGAGCATGAGGTCGTTGATCCGGAGGCTGGCGGCGTCGTTGGAGCCGTGGAAGCCCAGGACGAAGACCGCCACGTTGACAGCGACCAGGAGGTAGTTGACCACCGGCGGGGAGGACATTTTGTAGTCGCTTCGGATCGGAACGAACATAGCGTGTGGGTATCCTAGTGCAGCGTCGCGTAGAGCCTTGTCAGGGGACGAACCCGGCGGCCCGGACGACCGGGGTCTGCAGGCGCGTTCCGATGGCGGCGTCGAAGGGAAGGCTGAAGTCGTCCCGTGCCGAAGGGTCGAGCATATCGCCGTGTTCGAGCTTTCCCGTGGCCGTGCCGGCAAGGCGGCCGTCTCCAAAGTATACGTCGGCGAAGATCTCGATGTTCGTAACGCGGACGTCCCGCAGGTTCTTGACCGAGCCGGTGATGGTGCGGGTTCCGGCGGCCTCGTCGCCGCGGACGAGGGCGCCCTCAATGTTCCAGCAGATCTGCTTGGGTTCCAGGGGCACGACGGCGATGACCTGGGCCTTGACGTCCACGTCCTCGGGCTTGAAGCCGTCCTTCTGCGGGACGGGGCAGAGCAGCATGAACGGCGATCGCCCCTGCGGGGCCAGCATCGAGCAGATGATCTTCCGTACGACCGGCGGCTTGTCGCCGTCGGGCACGCGGATTTCGACGGTGACGCTCTTGACGCCCTCGGGCCTGTCGTTGCGGACGCTGCCCTGGATGTAGGCCTGTTCCATGCCGGTCAGCCCGAGCTTGACGACGCGGCAGTCGACGGGGAGGTTCGCCGGCAGGACGGGGGCGGGCGGCGGCGTGGGCGCCGGCGGCGTCACGGGCTTGGGCGCGGTGGCCGGAGTCGGCCCAACGACCGGCGGCGGGGGCGGGAAGAACTCGCCGCCGCGAACCCCCGGCGGGGGCTTGGGGGGCGGCGGGGTCGGCGCGGGAGCCTGGGCGATCTTGGGCGGGGCGGGCGCCGGCTGGTGCTGCACGTGCCAGACCACCGCCACCACCAGCAGGATCAGGGCCGCCGCCGCGCCGATGGTAATGTAGACGACGTTGTTGTTCGTCCGTTTGGGGGTCACGCGGAAGTAGGGGGACGTGGCGGGGGCCTGTCGGGGCGCCGGCGCCGGCGGATGAACCGCCGCCGGATGCCCCGGCGACGGATCGGGCATTTCGCGGCTGGCGCCGACGAAAACCACCCCGCACTTGCGGCATTTGAGACGCGCGCCGCTGACGGGCTTGGGCACCTTCAGCAGACTGGAGCAACCCGGGCATTCGACTACATGCATGGCCATTACCCCGCGGCCACCAGGGCCGCGCCGCCCGAACCCGAGCCTGGGTCCGGAAAAAGCATTGTAAGTCGTGTCGCCCTGGCGTAAAAGCAAAAACGAAGACACGAACTTGCCTGCGGCAGGCGAATGAAAACGAATGGCACGAATAAGAAAGAAACAGAAAGGCCGATGGGCCTGTTGAGGTTGTAGAGCGTTGGACTGTTTGGCGTGGACATGGATACCGGATTCGGCCCCGGGCGCCTGGCCGTATTTTCTGCTGGGGACGCTGGCGATGGTGATCATCGGGGTGGGCAAGACGGGGTTCGGGCCCAGCATGGCGATGCTGGCGGTGCCGCTGATGATCCTGGCCTGCGGCTCGGCTCCGCTGGCCAACGGCATCCTCCTGCCCGTGCTGATTCTGAGCGACTATATCGCGGTCGTGCTGTGGCGGGGCAAGTGGGACTTCCGCGTGGTGGCCCAAACGCTGCCGGGCACGCTGGCGGGCATCGCCCTGGCGTGGGGGCTCTTCAAGGTCTGCGGGGTCTCCCAGGTCGGCAAGGACCGCCTCGACGCCGCCCTCAAGATCGCCGTCGGGGTGATCGCCCTGGGCTTCGTGGTCTTGCAGGCGATCCGCGCGATTCGCGGCCGCCCCGTGACGGTCAGCCCGGGCCCGGCCCACGCCACCGCCGTCGGCGCCGTCGCCGGCGTAACCAGCACCTTCGCCCATGCCGCCGGGCCCGTGATGGCCATCTACCTCCTCGGGCAGCGGATGGAGGCGGGCAAGTACGTCGCCACGACAGCCGTCTACTTCTGGATCGTCAACCAGATCAAACTCGTGCCGGCCTGGGATCTGGGCTGGCTGAACCTGGCGAGCATGCAATACTCCCTCGTCCTCGTGCCCGCCGCCGTCGGCGGGACGTTCCTGGGCGTGTGGCTCCAGAACCGCGTCGGGCAGAAACAATTCACCGGCATCGTGTACGCCCTGCTGGCCGCCGCCGGGGCGTACCTGTGCTACCAGGGCATCGGCCTGCTGGGTTTCTGGTAACCGACTCGCCCCGGGCCTCCACAAGCACTCTTGGCCGGAGGCGGTCCGATGTGGTACAACATAGGGCGCCTCGGGCCCGGCCGAACGTGCAATACCCGGTTGGCCCGAAGGAGATTCCTATGCCGACGTCACGAAACGCCCTGATCTGCCTGGCCGCCCTGGCGGCCTCACTGGCCGGTTGCCACAAGGACCTCATCGTCACCCAGGCCCCGCCGTTCTGGCCCCCGAGCGTGCGGACGGTGGCCGTCCTGCCCTTCCGCAACGCCACGCCGGTTCCGGAGGCCTCGCTGGCCGTCAGCGACGCCTTCGCCGCCGCCCTGGCCCGCCTGGGGACCTGCCATGTGCTCACCCGGGCCGACTTCCGCGACGTCGCCGACGACGTGAAGCTGCAGCAGTGGGTGCAGGAAGACTCCCCGGCCCTGGCGGCCCACTTGCGTGGCGCCAACCGCGCCCAGGCGTATATCGTCGGGTCGGTCGCCCTGTACGCCACCACCACGGTCGCCCAGGACACCCGCGTGCCGCTCTACGCCGACGCCCCGGAGGGCCGCCGCGTCGTCGGGTACAAGAACGCCCCCCTCATGACCTACAAGGGCGAGGCCGCCCTGACCGTCCAGATGATCGACGCCGACGGTCGCGTGCTGTACTCCGTGCACGCCCCGGTCCACCGCGCGGTCAGTTCCGCCGGCTCGCCCCCGCCGATGGACGCCGCCGCCTGCCGCGCCAAGGCCCTCGAGGAGGCCGTCGGCGTTATCCTCGCCCAGTTCGCCCCCATGCCGCGCCTGGTGGAGCTCAAGAACGCCGAGGCCTTCTACGTCGCCGGCGAGCATCCGGGCAAGGAATGGAAGCGGACCAGCAAGTACACCCTCGCCGACCGCGACGTGGCCGTCGTGCTTCGCCTGCCCCCCAGTTGCGAGGGCAACACGTTCCAGGTGGTGATCACCCGCAAGGCCTCCCACAACGTCGCCCAGCACGACGTGGCCAGCCAGGTCATCGTCTGGCGGACGGAAGACTCCGCCCGCGGGCTGACGCTCAAGTTCCCCATCGCCGACGTCGTCCGCGCCGGCGACGGGCCCGGACAGTACCTCGCCAGCCTCGTCTCCTCCGGCCAGCCCGTTATTCGCTGCGAATTCAAGATCTCCGCCAAGGGCCAGTAACATGGAAAAGAAGATCCGCGGCAAAGCCTTCGTCGTCGGCGACCACGTCGACACCGACCAGATCATTCCCGCTGAGTACCTCAGCTACAACCCCGCCGACCCGGCCGAACGGAAATACTTCGGCCGCTACGCCATGAGCGGCGTTCCCGCCCCGGCCAGCGGGCTGCCCAAGGGCAACGTCCCCTTCGTCGCCCAGGGCCAGTGGACCAGCGAGTTCACCGTTCTCGTCGCGGGTCGGAACTTCGGGTGCGGGTCCAGCCGCGAGCACGCCCCGCTGGCGCTGGCCGAAGCCGGCTGCAAGGCCGTCGTCGCCGTCGGCTACGCCCGCATCTTCTACCGCAACAGCATCAACGGCGCGTACGTGCTGCCCTTCGAGTGCGAGGCCGACCCGGCCAAACACGTCCGCACGGGCGACGAGGTCGAGATCGACACCGCCGCCGGCACGCTGACGGACCTGACCACGGGCGAGAGCTGGACACTCGCCGGCCTGGGCAGCGTCGCGGGCATCATCGACGCCGGCGGGCTCTTCGACTACGCCCGCAAAGCCGGCATGCTGAAGTAAACGAAACAGCCGCGAACCACGCGAACAAAACGAACACAACGAACAGGGAAGAGAATTAGAAAAGAAGAGTTCTCTCCCGGTCTCTTTCTTTCTCTTAGGTTCGTCTTAGTTCGCGTCGTTCGCGGCCATCCACATGAACGGACTCGACCAACTCAACCTTCGCGACGTCCCCGGCGGGGCGGTGCTGGCCGTCAAGGTCGTGCCCGGGTCATCCCGCGACAAGATCGCCGGCGTGCTGGGCGACTCGCTGAAGATCACCACGTCGGCCGCGCCCGAGAAGGGCAAGGCCAACCTCGCCGTCGCGGCCCTGCTGGCCCGCGCCCTGGGGGTCGACAAACGCTCGGTCGAACTGGTCTCCGGTCCCTCCAACCCCCGCAAGGAATTCCGCATCGCGGGTCTGTCCGCCGATCAGGTCCGTCAGCGATTGTCTTCCTAGTCCTCGCTTGCGGTTTTGCGTCTTCCCGGCGGCAGGTCAGCGAGTTTCGTCCCCGGTTCGTGATACCTTCGGTACACGTGCGTGGGCGTCGTCACCGTAAACAACCAGTTCACCGCCGGGATCCGCAACATCAGGTGGAAGAACCCGTAGCAGATCACCATCGAAACCAGCAGATAGACGTACTGTAACAGGGCGACTATCCACCAGGCCGATAACGCCTCCGCCCACGCCGCCGGCAGGGGCAGGCGGTTGAGAAGGAACATCACGGCGGGCACGTGGGTGGCGTAGACCAGCAGCACGGCCCAGCTCCACCCGGCCTCGATGGCGCGGGTGGGGCAGAAGGCCATGCAGCGCATGCAGCCCTCGCAACTCAGCGACCAGTACGGGCGGGGGTTCTTCCGCCCGATCATGCGGAGGGTGGCGGTGGGGCAGCACTGGGCGCACTGCCCGCAGCCGTTGCAGCGGTTGTTGGCGAAGAAGAACTTCGCCAGCAGGAACCGTCCGGCCAGCAGATAGCCCACGGACACCGGCAGGAGCACCAGGCCCAGCAGCAGGCCGATGAACCCGCCGAAGCGTTTCCGCCCGCCCAGCACGTCGCGGGCGAAGGCGCGGGCCCTCGGGGCCGCGTGAGCGACGATGTCGTCCACGCTGGCGGGTTTGAAGCCCGGGTGAAAGCTGATCCAGTTGCTGGGCATGTCCACCGGCAGCACGCCGCGAACGCGGTAGCCCTTCGCCGCGAGGATGCCCGCCAGGAGATACCCGCCCGTGCCCTCCAGCCCGGGCAGGCGGCGGCCGGCGATCTTCGAGCCCGCCCGGGTCATGACGACGGCCGCGTGTGCGTCCCGCCCTCGCGGCAGGCGAAGAGCGAACCGGATCGCGTGCCACGGGGCCGTGAACCCGTGCGTGGGGGATAGCAGCATGACCAGCTTCCCCTCGCCGCCGTCGGCGGGCGGGTGGGCCTGTTCGAGGGACTCGGTCGTCACCGTCGCCCCGGCCCGGCCGGCCTCGTCGGCCATCCAGTTCGCCACCCGGAACGTGTTGCCCGTTCCACTCATGTAATAGAGCGATGCGCGGGCGTACCCGCCCATCGGTTTGTCATCCTCGCCTGTCATACCCCGATTGTATCCAACCAACCGGTCGATTACCTCTCGCGCCTTCCGCCCGTTTAGCCCGCGACGGAACGTCGCCGTCCCCTCGCCCCGCTCCGACCAGTAAAACCCCCGGCGGGGACACGAGGTCGTGTTATCCCGCGAAGGTAACCGCCCGCGCATCCCGTACGCCCGCGGCGGCAGGAGGAAAACAATAAACGAAATCGAGAAGATGATTTCGTTTCTTGTTTTGTGTCCCCCGCCGGGGAGTTTTCCCTCGCCGGTGCGCCGCCCTTGCCCCACGATGGAAATCGCCCTATCATCTGTCCATGACCGCGACCCCCGGACATCCCGACGACACCCCCGCGATGCGGCAGTACCGCGCGATGAAGCAGCAGTACGCCGACTACGTGCTGCTGTTCCGCATGGGCGACTTCTACGAGATGTTCTACGACGACGCCAAGCTCGCCAGTCGCGTGCTCGGGCTGGCCCTGACCAGCCGGAGCAAGGGGGCCGCCGCCGTCCCGCTGGCGGGCATTCCGTATCACGCGTTGGACAGTTATCTGGCCCGGCTGGTGAAGGCGGGGCACCGCGTGGCCATCTGCGAGCAGATCGAGGACCCCAAGCTCGCCAAGGGCGTCGTGAAGCGAGACGTCGTGCGGCTGCTCACGCCGGGCACGCTGACGGAGGAGGCCCTGCTCGAGCAGCGGGAGGGCAACTACCTCGCGGCCGTGTTTCCGGGCCAGACCCTCAGCGGCATCGCGTGGGTGGAGCTTTCCAGCGGGGCGTTCTGGACGATGCGCGTGCCCGCCGACCACGCCCTGGACGAACTGGTGCGGATCGCCCCGGCCGAGGTGCTCGTGCCCGAGGGTTCCGCCCTGGACAGTGCGGACTTCCGCCGCCGGCTGACCGACTGCACCGGGGCCGCCGCCACCAGTCGCCCGCCGTGGGCGTTTGAAGCTCACGCGGCCGGGCAGGCACTCAACGACCACTTCCACACCGCCACGCTGGCGGGGTTCGGGTTCGACGGGCACGACGAGTCGCTCTCGGCGGCCGGGGCGATTATCGAGTATCTCCGCGAAACCCAGAAAACCGCCCTGGACCACATCCGCAGCCTCCGCCCGTTCGACCGGACGGACCACATGGCCATCGACGGCAACACGCTTCGCTGCCTGGAGGTCCACCGCACGCTGCGGACGGGTCGGCGGGTGGGGTCGCTGCTGGGGTGCGTGGACCGGACCTGCACGGGCATGGGCGCCCGCCTGCTGGGGCGATGGCTGACGTTTCCGCTGACGGGGTACAGCGCGATCGTCGCCCGGCAGGACGCGGTGGAAGAGCTGGCCGCCCCGGCCTCGCGGGCGAACCTGGCGCGACTGCGCGAACTGCTGGGGGAGATCTCGCAGATCGACCGGATCGCCGCAAACATCGCGATGGCCCGCGTCCGCCCGCGGGAGCTGCTGGCCCTGGGGCGAACGCTGGCCCTGCTGCCGGAGCTGGCGGCGATTGCGGGGGGGTATCGCAGCGAGCTGGTGGCCTCGCTGGGCGGGGCGCTGGGCGGCATGGACGAACAGGCCGCCCTCATCGAACGGGCCATCGACCCCGACTGCCCCAACGTCATCCGCGACGGCGGGGTCATCGCCGCCGGCTACAACGAGGAGCTCGACCGCCTCCGGAACGTCGGGACGGCCGGGCAGAGCTGGCTGGCGCAGTACCAGGCCGAGCAGGCCCGGCGGCTGGGGTTGAGCAACCTGAAGGTCGGCTTCAACCAGGTCTTCGGCTACTACATCGAGATCACCAACGTCCACAAGGACAAGGTCCCGCCCGAGTACGTCCGCAAGCAGACGCTCAAGAACGCCGAGCGGTACATCACCGAGGAACTCAAGCGATACGAGTCGGAGGTCCTGACCGCCGGCGACCGGGCCAAGCGGCTGGAGGCGGAGATTTTCGAGCAGATCCGCTCGGCCCTGGCCGGTCACGTCGCGGCGTTCCAGGCCGCCGCCGACGCCCTGGCCGTCCTGGACGTGCTGGGCGGGCTGGCGCAGTTGGCGGTCGAACGCGGGTACAAACGCCCGACCGTCACCCAGGACAACGTGCTGCGGATCCTCGGCGGGCGGCACCCGGTGCTCGCCGACCAGCTCGCCGAGCAGTTCGTCCCCAACGACGTCGAGATGGGGCACGACGACGACCGCCTGCTGGTGATCACCGGGCCCAACATGGCCGGCAAGAGCACGTACATCCGCCAGGTGGCCCTGCTGGTGCTGCTGGCGCAGACGGGCAGTTTCATCCCCGCCGACGAGGCGACGATCGGACTGGCCGACCGGATCTTCACCCGCGTCGGGGCGGCGGATGAACTGACGGCCGGACTGAGCACCTTCATGCTCGAGATGGTCGAGACGGCCAATATCCTCAACAACGCCACCGCCCGCTCGCTGGTGATTTTGGACGAGGTGGGGCGAGGCACGAGCACGTGCGACGGGCTGGCCCTGGCGTGGGCGATCTGCGAGCACCTGGCGTTGCGGATCCGCTGCCGGGCGCTGTTCGCGACGCACTACCACGAGCTGACCGAGCTGGAGAGCCTCCTGGACGCCACCACCAACCTGAACGTCGCCGTCCGCGAGTGGGCGGACGAAGTCATCTTCCTCCATAAGATCGTCAAGGGGGGCACGGACCGGAGCTACGGCGTTCACGTGGCCCGGCTGGCCGGCGTGCCCAAGGAGGTCATCGACCGCGCGAGGCGGATTTTGCCGGAGATCCAGGCCCACCTGGCCGGCAGCCTGGACATGCCCGCCCTGGCCCACCGCGCCAAGGCCGCCGCCGCCCAGATGGACCTCTTCGCCGACGCCCCCGCCCGCATCGCTCGCGAACTCAAGGCGGCGGACCTGAACAACACCTCCCCCATGCAGGCGTGGGAACTGCTCAAGAAACTCCAGGCGGAACTGTAACGATCCGTCCCCGCGCCGTACGTCTGCGCGTGGGCGCGACTCTACCCTCTCCCCTCTGACCTGTTTCTTACGGCACCTGCGCGGGCAGGTTGGTCCCCGAGGTGATCCGCCCGGCGGGGTTGGAGCCCACCTGGAGGCCGATGCCCACCCACGCCACATACGTCGTCGAGGTCTGGGGGTTGGGCTGATCGTACGTGCCCGAACTGCCCCGCAGCGCCGAGACGACCGTCTGGCGGTTCTGCGGGTCGGTGACGGTAACGGTGATCTTCTTGAGCCCGGTGTCGCTGCCGGAGACGGCCAGGGTGGCCGGGTCGACATAGGCGACGACGACGCTCCGCCGCCAGCCGGTGTACCCCGTCAGGGTCGTGCCGTCCTTGTTCTGGGGAGGGTTCTCGGTCCAGCCGTTGTAGTCGTCGACGTCTTCGAAGGCCGACCGCGCGGTTTCACCCGTCTCCGGACCGAACGTCGGGCTGGTCGGGTCCACGTACTTGCCCTGGAGGATTTCGCTGAGGAGGCTGGCGGCGAGCCCGTCGGCGACGGCGCCGGCGGTCTGGACGGATCGCCCGCGGGCCTCGCCCCCGAGGGCATAGAGGCTCGCGACCACCAGCCCGCCGACAATCGCGACGGAAATGGCGGCTTCAACGAGAGTGAAGCCCTGCCGGCGGGGGCGGCGATGGGGTCGTGGGTATCCGGTCATGGGACGGTCTTGAGGAGGTAGGTGGCGTTGAAGTAGTACACGTTGTCGGCGATGGTGACGCCGGTTCCGTTGTAGGTTCTCGTCAGCGCCCCCCCGGCCGTGCCCGTCCAGGAATACCGGATGGTCTCGTCCTGCCCGTCGGCGTTGCGGTCGGGAATGGTGAAGGTAATGGCCGTGGCGGTGCGCTCGGTGACGGTCTTGGCCAAGGCGACCTCGGCGGTGATCTGCTGGAGGAGGCCGGTGGCCTTGGTGACGTTGCTCGTGCCGCTGGAGGTCGCGTC
>JAPLNA010000164.1 GCA_026693065.1 Planctomycetota bacterium | reverse complement strand
TTGATGCGATTTCGGACGGGTGACGATACCGTTCATGTCAGGCCTCCTTGCCTACGAGTAATGGATCGTTCACACCCATCCTCATCGACAAGGCAGGCCTTTCTTTATTGCCCCCTCAGGCTTAACCTCGGGCCATTGGGTACAGTGTATCAATTCACCGGGCGGCGGGCATGGGGAAAACGCCCGCGTGAACCCCCGACCGGGAAAAACCCTCCGGCGGGGACACGAAGTGTCGCTCGTTTAGCCGGCGACGGAACGTCGCCGCACCCCCCGCGCGAACCACCGGCGGGAAAAACCCTCCGGCGGGGACACGAAGTGTCGCGAGGGTGACGCCGACTTCATCGCGACCCAGGCGACCGAGGCGTACGGAGGAAAACAACAAACGAAATCGAGAAGATGATTTCGTTTGTTGTTTTGTGTCCCCGCCGGAGGGTTTTTCCCGCCGGTGGTTCGGGACTATCGCCGGATCAATCCCAGCCACTTGCGCCCCAGGACGCGCGGGCGCCAGAGGCGGTCGATCCAGGGCACGAAGGTGTTCATGGCCAGGACGGCCATGTAGCAGGGGATGGGAATGGCCAGGTGAAGCCGCAGGACCATCGCCAGCGCGCCGCAGCCGGCGCCGAAGAGGACCTGCCCGCCCGAGGTGACGGGGCGGGTGGTCATTTCGGTGGCCAGCAGGAAGGCCGCCAGGACCAGTTCGCCGCTCAGGAGGTGGTAGGCCAGGTAGGCCGTGGCGGCCCCGGGGCCCTCGACGATCATGGGCATGGCCGCGAAGGCGCCGCCTTTCGGGTCGGCCAGCCAGATGGGCGTGAAGGCGATCACCGCCGCCGCGGAGGCCAGGAAGAAGAACGGCAACTGCCACTTGATGTAGTTGCGGTAGATCAGATACAGCCCCGCGCCGAGAATGGCGATGATGCAGGTCTCGCCGATGCCGCCGCCCCGCCGGCCCATGATCAGGTCGAAGATGGAGGGCAGCCCGCGAAGGGCCATCACCTTGTCACTCAGCGGGTCCTTGGCGTCGGGCGAAGTCAGGTGGGGGCGAGGGCGAGCGGCGCCGCCGGCGGGAGCGGTGGTCGCGGCGCGGGGGGGTTCCTCCGGCAGGGGCGGATACTTGATCAACGCCCGATACGGCGAGTCCTTCGACTCGCGCGTCAGGGCCGGCAGCGACAGGTCCGGCTGGCGGACCAGATAGGCGTCCTTGCCGGCCGGTCGGGTCGTCTTGGCCCATTCCTTCGTCTCCTCCGACGCCGGGCCGAATTCGCAAATGGCTCCGACGATGATCCGCGACCGCAACAGCACGGGCCAGTGTTCCGGGAACGGGGCCGAGGCCTCCGTCGCCGACGCGTCCAGCAACGCCGCCGAAGGCTGGAACGTGACGATGGGAAACAGAACCGCCACCGCCAGCCGCCCCACCAGCGCCGGCTGCCATAAAAAGTGCCCCACCCCGCCGAACATCGCCTTGCCCACGACGATGGCGAACACGGAGGCCACGACGGGCACGTACCAGGGCACGAAGGCCGGCAACGTCAGCGCCAGCAGCACCGCCGTCAGGTACGCGTGCGTTCGCCCCATCAGGGCCGGGGTCTGCGTCAGAAGGTAGTAGAGCCTCTCGACCACCCCGCACGTCAGGACGCACAAGGCCGTCACGAACATCGCCCGCCAGCCGAACAGCACGAACCCCGACAGCAGGGGCAGCAGGGCGGCCACGAGGATCACGACGTAGACGCTCTTGATGCCCTCCGGGGCGTGGAGGAAGGGGCTCTCGATGAGGGCGTCGTCGGCCCGGAGAGCCGACGGGGGCCTGCGGTCATTGGGCGGGGCGGTCATGTGGGTTCCCCTCCTCCGCGGCGCGACCGCGACAGGGCGTGCTTGAGCCCCTTGGTCCGCTGGCTCAGCGGCAGGCGCGACGGACACACGTACGTGCAGATCCCGCATTCCACGCACGCGATCACCCCCGCCGACCGCGCCGCGTCCAACGCCCCCAGCTCGAAGTGATCGTTCAACGCCGACACGTTCAGCCTCGCCGGGCAATTGTCCGTGCACCACCCGCACCGAATGCACGAGGTGGACGGGCGGCTGGGCCTGGCGCCCAGGGCCAGCAGCACGTCGGTGGCCGCCGTCACGACGGCGTCGGCGGGGCATCGCGAGCCGACCATGGGCCCGCCGTGCACGGTGAAACCGCCCGGGGAACGGGCCAGCTCCAGGCAGGGCGTCCCGAAGGGCACGAAGAAGTTGCCCGCCTCGGCCAGGCCCTCGCCGGCGAGCGTAACCACCCGCCCGCCCAGCCGGCTCTGGCACGAAAGCTCCTGCCACGCCGCCATCGCCGTCGCCGCGTCGATGATCACGCACCCCAGCCGCATCGGGTTGGAGCCCAGGGGCACCTCCCGCCGGGCCAGTACCTTCACGAGTATCGCGTCCACGCCGATGGGGTACTTGTGCGACAGGGCCATGAGCTGAATGCCCGCCTCCCTCGCCGGGGCCACCAGCGCCCGATAGTCCCCTGTCCGCCGTCCGTCCACGGCGAGCATCGCCGTCTTCACCCCGACCGCCCGAGCCAGGATCGACGCCCCCGCGATCACCTGCGGGCCCCGCTCGACGAGCAGGCGATGGTCGGCCGTCACCCGCGGCTGGTTCTCCATCGCATTGACGATCAGCGTGGTGCACTCATGCTGCCGCCCCTGTCGGACCCACCATCGCAGCGGGCGGGGCCAGCGGCGGTGCGTCAGCACGTCGGAGCCCTCGAGCAACTCCCGCAGCGTCTGGGCCGAGGCCGTCCGATGATCCACCGTCGCCTCCGCCGCCGGCAGCTCCGGCGGGTCGGACACGTCCGTCAACTCGATAGCGGGCGCGCGAAAGAACCCCGCCGCGCCGATCACCGACGCCATGGTCAACCCGCCCACGCGTCCGGCCAGGGGGGCGTAGACATTCACCCCCTGCCCCTCGCCCCGCTCGGCGATCCGCTCGCCGGCCTGCACCCGCTGGCCCGGCGTAACGCAACACTGGGCCGAGGGAACCCCCTCCCCCGCCAGCGGCACCAGCAGCCGCGAGGGCTTGGGGCAAGCGCGGATCGGCGAGCCCAGCGTCGCCTTCTTCTCATCCGGCAGGTTGATCCCGCCGGCGAATGTGCCGTATCTCCCAAAGAGCATGCGGCCATGATACCAAAGGCCCTCGGCAAAATGAAGGCCCCGCGGGCGGACGGCAACACAGGAGGCTGAGAAACGATTGGGCACAACGGGAGCCACGTGGAAGGTGGAGGTACGAGAGAAGGGGATTAGGGGATTACCGGATTAGGGGATTGAAAAAGGGACCAGGAAGAGAACCGCACAAGTCGCTTTCCGGCGAGCCGGCGGGCAGACCGGCGTGTGTCTGTGTTCGGCCATCGGAGATCTGGGATTTCCAATCTGTAATCTCATATCTGAGATCTCAAATCTGAAATCTCAAATCTCAATCCCATAATCCCATACTCCTCTAATCCCGCTCTCCCGCTCTCCCAGACCACGCACGGCCCCCGAAGGACTCACTTGCCCTTGGACTTCTTCTGGAGCTTGCTGGCGGAGGGGGCCTTGATGCCCTTGTTGAGGGCGCCGTCGATCTGGCGGATGGCCTGGCGGAGCCGCTGCTCGTTTTCCACCAGGGCGACGCGGACGTAGCCCTCGCCCTGCTCGCCGAAGGCCCGCCCGGGGGCGACGGCGACCTCGGCCTCTTCCAGCAGACGCATGGCGAACTCCACCGTGTCCTGACCGGCCAGGTGCTTGGGGGGCACTTTCGCCCAGACGAACATGCTGGCGCGGGGGTTTTCGACGTGCCACCCGGCCCGGCGAAGCCCGTGGACCACCACGTCGCGGCGGGACTCGTAGATTTTCGCCTGCTGGGCGGCGGCCTCGTCGCAGTCGCGCAACGCCACGATGCTGGCGACCTGGATCGCCGTGAAAATGCCGTAGTCGTAGTAGCCCTTGATCATCGCCAGGGCCTTGATCATCTCGGCGTTGCCCACGCAGAAGCCGATCCGCCATCCGGCCATGCTGTAGGGCTTGGACATCGTGAGGAATTCGACGCCGACGTCCTTGGCGCCCTTGGCCTGGAGGAAGGAGGGGGCGACGTAGTCGTCGAAGACGGTCTGCCCGTAGGCGAAGTCGTGGATGATCATCATGCCGGTGCGGCGCGCCAGTTCGGCGGCCTGCTCGAAGAACTCCACGTTCTCGACGGTCATGGCGGTGGGGTTGTGGGGATAGTTGAGGATCAGCAGCTTGGGCTTGGGGAACAGGTGCTCGGCGACGCTGGCCACGCGGGCGAGAAAGGCTTCGTCGTTGCCCAGCGGCACATTGATGACGTTTCCCCCGGCCAGAGCCACGCCGTACACGTGGATCGGGAAGTACGGATCGCCCACGACGACCATGTCGCCGGGCCCGATGAGGGCCAGGCACATGTGGCTGAAGCCTTCCTTCGAGCCGACGGTGGCGATGATCTCGCTGGCCGGATCGAGCGTGACGCCGTAGCGGCGTTTGTACATCTTGGCCACTTCGCGGCGGAGGTTCGGGATGCCGATGGACTGGCTGTACCCGTGAATGCGCGGATCGCGGAGGACCTCGACCATCTTGTCGATGACCTCGGGCGGGGGCGGGTCGTGCGGGCTGCCCATGCCCAGGTCGATCACGTCCACCCCTTCGCGGCGCTTGCGGTCCCGCAGGGCGTTGACGCGCCCGAAGACGTAGGCCGGCAGGCGGCGCATGCGGCTGGGCAACTCGATGTGCCAGTTCTCGCTCATGGGTGGGGTTGCTCCTTGGTCTTGGCCTGTTCCTTGAGGGCCCGGAGGTTCTCCTCGTACTGGGCCTTCAGGACCGGCTCGACGAACTCGACGCTGGCCGCGGCGGTCAGGTCCGCCAGGTGCTGGTTGCCCCAGAGGCGGATCTTCTCGTTCCGCAGCACGCGGGCGACCTCGTCCTTGACCTGGTCGTAGGGCAGGTCGGGCTCGATGAACTTCTCGAGCTTGAGGACGTGATAGGCCCCATTGACCTGTAAGGGGTCGGACAGGGCCCCGGGCTGTTTGAGGGCGAACGCCACCTGGCGCATCAGGGCGGGCACCTCGGAGCTCTGGGCGGAAAACGGCGGCAACAGCCCGCCGGCGGAGCGATCGTTGCTGAGGGAGACCTCCCTCGCCAACTGGGCGAAGTCGGCCCCCTTGTTCAGCCGGGCGATCACGTCGGAGGCGTCCCCCAGGTTCGCCGACTCGATGTGGCGGACCTGAACCTTGCGCCCGTACAACTTGGCGTAGGCGTCCCGGGTATCCTCGTCCTTGATGGGCATCTCGGGCGCCAGCCGCCGCAACAGCGCGTTCCGCCGGGCGATCAGCATCCAGTGCTTCCGCGAAATGTTGTTCTGGGCCAGCACCTGCGCGAACAGCGATTCCCACTGTCCCTTGGGCCCGAGCTTGGCGAAGCGGTCCTCGAGGGTTCGTTCGTGCTCGGCCTTGACGTCGGCGTCGGTGAGGCTGACGCCCCGGGCGGCGGCGTCCTGCTCGACGAGTTCGAGGTAGATGATGTCCCTCGCCACCGGCAGGCCGTACGCGGCGATCAGAATGTCCGTCAGTTTCGTCAGCGGGATGGGCTTTCCGTTGACGGTGGCGAGGGTTGGCTGCCCNNGGCGACGGGCACCGGAGCGATCGCCGGGGCCGGGGCGAGAGTCGGGGCGGCCGGGGCGGGCGGGCGATCCGCCGGGGCGGGGCCTCGCTGCGGAGCGATCACCTGCCCGCCGCGACGCGACGAACTCATGTCCATGCCGTTCCAGCCCTGCCAGTCGCTCTGGCAGCCGGCCAGGGCCGCCGCCAGCGTCAGAATGTATAGCCTTCGGTCCATGTTGGATCCTCGTGGTGAAGGTCGACTCGTTCCGCGTGCCCGTAAGCCTAGCCCCCGGCCCGGCCGGCGTCAACGGCGACCTCGCCGGGCTCCCCTCACGCCTCGTCCGACCGGACGAACCGGTGGAAGGCGTCCAGCAGCTTCTGCGTGACGGGCCCGACCTTGCCCTGCCCGATCGTGCGGTCGTTGATCTTCGTGACGGAGATGACCTCGGCGGCCGTGCCCGTCAGGAAACACTCCTGCGCGGCGTACAGGTCGTCGGGGTAGAGAACCTTCTCGGCCAGGGGGATCTTCCCCCGCCCGGCGAGTTTCATCACGACGCCGCGGGTGACGCCCAGCAGGATGCCCGCTTCCGGGGGAGGCGTGAGCAACTGCCCGCCCGACACGATGAAGATGTTGTCGCCCGTGCACTCGCAGACCTGCCCGTGCTCGTTGACCATGACGGCCTCTTCCACCCCGGCGTCGATGGCCTCGACCTTGGCCATGATGTTGTTGAGGTAGTTGAGGCTCTTGATCGCCGGATCGAGCATCCGCGAACTCGTGCGGACGGTCTTGGCGATAATGACGGCCATCCCGGTCTCGTACATTTCCTTGGGGTACAGGGCGATCTGGTCGGCGATCACGAACACGTTGGGCACGGGGCAGCGGAAGGGGCTCAGCCCCAGCGTGCCCTCCCCGCGCGTGACGACCAGGCGGATGTACCCGTCCTCGATGCCGTTGGCCTTGACGGTCTCCTCCATCGCCAGCACCAGCTCCTGCTTGGTGTAGGGAATCGCCAGGCGAATCTGCTGGGCGGAGTGAAACAGCCGGTCCACGTGGGCCTGGCACTGGAAGATGCGGCGGCCGTACGCGCGGATGCCCTCGAAGACGCCGTCCCCGTACAGCGTGCCATGATCGAACACCGTCAGCCTGGCGTTCTTCTTGTCGACGAGTTTTCCGTTCAGCCAGATCTTCATGCCGCTCTCCGGAAGAAAGACGAAGTCCTTATACTACTTCGGCATTTCTCCCGGAACAACATGGTTTCATTTCCGTGGCAGCCCTGTCCCAATCCGTGGCGTGGGCGCCGCGAACCATGGCGCCCGGCAGGGGGCAGAAACGATCAGAACTTGAAGATCATGTCGATGCCGGCCGTCAACTGATTGTGCCGCTCGCCCCCGCCGAAAGCCTCCTCGCTGCAATAGTCCCAGCGGAGTTCCGGACGGAAGGAAAGGTTCTTGAGAACCGAATGGTCCGGGAAGGGCATGACGTTGAGGCCCAGGGTGTTTTCGTACCAGGCCCCGTCCACGCCGGTGCGGCTGCCGCCCTGGTCCCGGAACCATTCCGTCCGGTAGGTAACCGAGGCGTACTTGCACAGGTTGTACGTGAGGTAATGGGCCACGCCATACCACTTGGCGTAGCCGACGTCCGGGACGCCCTCCTCCAGCCCGATGTTGCCCTCGATGGTCTGCGACAGGGCGGCCGTGTGGTAGTGCGTGAAGACCAGGTCCACCGCCGTGCGGTTGTGGCTGACGCGGTCGGGCTGTTCCGGGCCGGTCATGACGCACCAGGCGAAGTTGTCCCGGGCGTGCCCGTCGATCTGCTCGGTGCCGGCCAGGGCGCCGCCGACCATGTAGCTGGGGGCGTGGTTGTTGTCTTCCCAGACGTCCCAGCCCTCGACCACGCCGAAGTAGACCGACGCCTGCGAGTTGAGGACGTAGTTGAGTTTCACGCCCGTGTGCGCCGTCGGGGACGCGAAGGTGAACAGGTACGCGTGCGAGTACAGCGGCGTGGCTTCGGGCAGGACCGACTCATAGCCCATCGGGCTGAGGAACTTCCCGAACGTGACTTCCAGCCCGCTTTCCTTGCCGGTCTTGAACCAGGCCTGCCCGTACAGTTGCAGCAGGTCGGCCCAGGCGTCGCCTTTGCCCTCGCCGGCCTTGTCGAAGAGCCCCAGCGAGTGGGTCAGCATGGCGTCGCCGCCGAACATTCCCTCGACCCGCCCGCCGAAATCGAACGTCTTCGTCGCGTCGTAGGGGCGATCCAGAATCAGTCGAAGTTGATGCAGCCGCAGGTTGTTCACCCGCCGCGCCTCATACGCCCGCCCGGGCAGGACGCGGTCTCCGCCGATGAGCCGGCCGGTGAAGCCCGTCTCGACCACGCCGTACATTCGCAGGCCCAGATCGTCCATGGGCTTCTTGACGCCGGGTCCCATGATGTCCATGAGGAAGCCGGGGGGCCAGCCCGCCGGGGCGGCCGCCGGTTGGCTATCCGCCGCCGCGGGCTTGGCCGGCTCGCTCGCCGCGGGCGTGTCCGCTATCGCCTTGCCCGCGCCCGCCAGCACCAGCATGATTCCGCCGACCATCAGCCATGACGCCATCGTTCGCCACATAGTGCACACTCCATTGGCGGACAGGGATTCCGCGTGCGCTGCCTCAATCAGTATCGGAGCCCGATGGCCCCGTCAATCTCTTTCCCGCCGGGACGGCTTGCCCGTTTGGCAGGTACGACCGGCCCTCAGACCGCCACCGCCCCGCGCTCGCCCGTGCGGATCCGCACGGCGTCCTCGACCGGGTAGACGAAGATCTTCCCGTCGCCGACCTGGCCCGTCACCGCCGCGCCGCAGATGGCCTCGATCGTCTTGTCCACGTCCGCGTCGTGGACGATCACCCGGATACAGGCCTTCGTCATGTACTCCACCTTGTACGTCTTGCCTCGGACCTGCTGCTCCAGGCCCTTCTGATGCCCGTGGCCCTCGACTTCGGTGACCATCAGGCCCGGGTGCCCCAGCCTGTCCAGGGCTTCGCACACCGCCCCTACTTTCGCCGGGCGGATAATCGCTTCGATCTTCTTCACGTCTTCGCTCCTTGCGTTGGTCTGTTGGATTGTGTTTCCGATTCGCCTAGATGGCCCGGACGCCCGTCTCGCCCGTGCGGATCCGCATCACCTCGGAGGCGTCGATCACGAAGATCTTCCCGTCGCCGAGATGGCCCGTCCGGGCGCCCTCGCCGATGATGTCCATCACGCGGGGCACGTCCCATTCCTTCACCACCACGTCCACGCGAAGCTTCGACACGAACGTCACCCGCTCGTGCGGCTCGCCGTCGGTGTTGCCCTTCTGGCGGCCGAATCCGCGAACCTTGCTCACCGTCATCCCGACGATGTAGTCCTCGTCCTTCAAGGCCTCCACCACCAGGTTCAGTTGCTCCGGACGAATGACCGCCGACACCATCTTCATGCCGTAGGTCTTCCGCACCGTCGTCACCGCCACGTACGCCAGGCTCACCAGCAGCCAGGCCCCGGCGATGATGAAGCAGATGATCGCTTCGCTCTTGGCGTCGTCGTTGCCGACCGAGTACAGGTACACGATGGCCACCAGCATGATCAGGTTCGTCACGATCCCCAGCGCGGGAATGACCCCGTGCTTGAAGAAGCGGAACTCGCCCTTGCGGCTCTTGAAGGCCACGATCGTCCACACGCACGTCAGCCCGTACAGGATGAACGTACCGAAGTTGGACGCCAGGGCGATGCCCGTCAGCCCGACGACCGACCGGACGCCCACGGCGGCGATCGCCGACGTGACGATGATCAGGATCAGCAACGTAACGTGCGGCGTGCTGTGCTTCTCATGGATGAAACTCATCATGCCGGGCAGCTCGCGGTCTTCGGCCATGCCGCAGGTCACTCGCATGGCGGTGTTCATGCAACTGAGCGTCGTGCCCACGATGGCGATGGCGACGGTAACGGCCATGGTGACCATCAGCCCGAAGCCCAGGCCCGGGACGAGGGAGTTTCCGATCAGCTTGGCCATGTCGCCGATGGGGGCGCTGGAGGCCGCCGCCGCCGCCATGCCCGTGACGGGGGCGCCCGTGGCGTCCGGGGCGCCGACCAGCTTGTCGCTCACCATCAGCCCGGTGGCCAGGTATTGCAGCAGGTAGGCGAACAGGCCCTGGATCACGAGGGAGATAATGATGGCCTTGGGAATGTTCCTCTGGGGCTCTTTGGTCTCGGCCGCCAGGGCCGTGCAGCTCTCAAACCCGACCAGAATCAGGATCGCCAGCGTGCTCTGCACCATCACGCCCGAGAAAGAGTGCGGGCGGATGGAGTCGATCGCGCCGCTGAAGGACCACTCGGCCGCGTGCTGGGGGTTGGCCACACGATACCAGATGGCCAGCCCGCTGAAGATCACCAGCGTCACCAGTTGGATGACGTTGATCCAGAGGCTCGTGCGGGTCGAGCCCGTCACGCCGCGGAAGGCGATGAAGCCCGTCACGGAGGCGAAGACGATGCCGATCAGGGTCAACGCCCCCATCGAGAGCGTCTTGCCGGTGTACTCGCTGTAGATGTATCCGACGAGAGTGGCCATCATGGCGACCATCACCCCGGGATACACCCAGTAGAACAAGTGGGCCGACCATCCCGTGGCCAGCTTGGCCAGTCTGGCCGCCGACTTCGGGCCGCTGGCTCGCGCCCCGCTGCTTTCCAGGAAGGCCTTCTCGGCAAAGTACACGCAACTGGCGAACCCGGCCTCGGGGTAGATCTTCGCCAACTGGGCGTACGAGAACGCCGTCAGAAACGCCACGCCCAGCGCGACGATAATGCCCGGCCAGATGTCCGCGGCCACCGATGTGCCGTCGGGCGACGTCGCCGCCGCCTGCAACTGGTAGGTGATCCACAGGAACGCCCCCGGCGCGATCAGCGCCATGGCGTTCACCGTCGCCCCCAGCAGGCCCAGGGTTGGTTTCACGGAAGGCAGTTGAGTTCCATTCGCTGACATTGCTCTGCTCCTAAAATACGCGGTCCTGTTTTCACGGTTCGCGGGGGGAACCGAAGGACCATGTGGAACAAATCCTTTTCTGATCGCCACCCGGTGCGATCGTCCGTGCGGGCTTTGCGCCATTCCAGGCCGCAACGCTGGAACCATCCCTCACCATTGCATTCGCCGTGCCACGAAAGACATGTCGCACAATTACCTGCCATATACTGCGTTATGACTCAGCTGCGATTTCTGTCGGCCAAAATGTGGAACATAAATGTCCTGACGTTAAACACAAGCAACATTATTGGCCCGCTATAGGGCGTTGGCGACACCTCAATCGATGGATTTCGCCCTCTTTTAGGCCTCTTCGGCCCGGTTTGGCCCCCGGTCGCCGCCAAAACCCAATGGCACGCCGTTTGCGTGTCATGTCAAGGCTCACAGCGCCATGGGATGTGCCTGCCCCACAAGGATGTAGCTGTTATGGAACAAGCCAACCGAACTGACGCCCTGCCTCACCTCCCCGCCTCCGACCGGTTTATCCCCGGTCGGCCCAAGACCCCGGAATTCCCCGCCCCCACGGGAGAGACCACGCCCCCCCTGGAAAAGATCCTCGGCGAGAGCCCCGCCATCCAGCAGGTTCGCCGCCTCATCGCCCAGATCTGCCGGGTCGACGTCCCCGTCCTCATCCGCGGCGAACCGGGCACGGGCAAAGACCTCGTCGCCGCCGCCATCCACTACGCCGGGGGCCGCGCCGGCAGGCCCTTCATCAAATTCAACCCCGCCGGCGCCCCCGAGCCGCCCATCGAGGGCGAACTCTTCGGCCGCGAGAAGGGCGTCCTGCCCGACGCGCCCGGGCGCCGCATCGGGCGCATCGAGGCCGCCCACGGCGGGTCGCTCCTGCTCGATGAGCCGGGGCAGTTCTCCCCCGCCCTCCAGGTGAAGCTCCTCCGCGCGATCCAGGACCGCCAGTTCGAGCGACTGGGCGGCGCCCGCGTTCGCCAGGCCGACGTCAGGTTCCTCGTCGCCACCCGGTACGACCTGTCCGCCGCCGTCGCCGCCGGGGCCTTCCGTGAGGACCTCTACTACCGCCTGAGCGTCCTGCCCATCGTCCTGCCGCCCCTCCGCGACCGCCGCGAGGACATCCTCCCCCTTGTCGAGCACTTCGCCCGCCGTTTCGCCCTCCGCGGCGGCCACCCGTTCCGCCGCATCACCGCCGCCGCCGTCGACCGCCTGATGGCCCACCCCTGGCCCGGGAATGTCCGCGAGCTCGAGACCGTCATCGAGCGTGCCCTGCTGGCCGCCGACGAGGGCACGATCGGCCCGGAACATCTGCCGGCCGCCCTCGCCGCCCACGACGACCGGCTCCCCCTACCCGGATCGCTCGAGGCCCGCGTCGCCGAACTCGAGCGCGAGATGATCGCCCACGCCCTCGGCCGCAGCGGAGGCAACGTCCGCGCCGCCGCTCGCGAACTGGGCATCACCCCGCGCATCGCCCGCTACAAGATCTCCAAGCTCGGCATCGACCCGGCCCTCTTCCATCGCCGCCGCCCGGCCTGACCAGGCGGCGCTCCATCGCCCGACGCCATTGCGTTGGGCTCCAAGGGGCCCTACCATGGCGGCCGGATGGAGACCGCCAGATGACCCCGCGCGATATCGTCCTGGAGCAGATCCGCCATCACGAGACCGACCGCGTCCCGTATACGCTGGCGTTTGAAGGGGAGGTCGCCGCCCGGCTGGACCGGCACTACGGCGGGCCCGCCTGGCGAGAGAGGATCGTTCCGTACATCACGTGGTGTCCCGGCGTGGTGCGCCCGCCCAACGTCACGATCGACGGGGCCCATTACCGCGACGCTTTCGGCACGATCTGGCAGACGGACAAGGAAGCCCCCGTCGTCACCGAGCCCGGGCTCCAGCGCCCCAGCTTCGAGGGCTACGCCTTCCCCGCGCCCGAGGCGTTCCTCAGCGACGTGGCCAAACGCGACGCCCGCGAGCACCTCGCCCGCACGCCCGGCTCGTTCACGATCCTCTTCCAGCCCGTCTGCCTCTGGGAGGCTTGGTATCTCCGCGGGTTCGAGGAAACCCTCACCGACTGCATCGCTCACGAGGACTTCTACGCCGAGCTCCTCGACCGCATGACGGCCCTGACCCTGGCGTTCGTGGCGGCCTCCGCGGACATCCCCGCCGACGCGATCATGATGGGCGACGACTGGGGCGTCCAACGCGGCGTGCTCATGGGCGCCGACCGCTGGCGGCGATTCTACAAGCCGCGATATGCCCGAATCTTCAAGGCCATCCACGACCAGGGCAAGCTCGCCGTCATGCACTGCTGCGGCAGCATCGCCGAGATCATGGGCGACGTCGTCGAGATCGGCCTGGACGTCCTGGAGAGCGTCCAGCCCGAGGCCGAGGGCATGAACCCCTACGCCCTCAAACGCGCCTGGGGCGACAAGATCACCTTCTGGGGCTGCCTGGGCAGCCAGTCCACCATCCCCTTCTCCTCCCCCTCCGCCCTGGTCCACGAGATCCGCCGCCTTCGTTCTGAAATGTCCCGCAACGGCGGTTTCATCCTCGCCCCCGCCAAGCCCCTCCGCCCCGAAACCCCCCTGGAAAACGCCATCGCCCTCGTCGAAGAGTTCCTGGCAAAGTGACCGATGTCCGTGGGAAGTCCGAGGATAATGGACAC